>NZ_LBJV01000070.1:0-316777 GCF_028128855.1 Bradyrhizobium sp. CCBAU 11430 | reverse complement strand
CGTGGCGACGGGCTATGGCCAGCCCGGTGCGCTCAATATCGGCAACAACGGCACCTTCAACCAGTTCGAGGGCCTCGGCGGCGATGATGCCATCACCGGCAACGGCAACACACGGCTGCTCTACACGAATGCCACCGGCGGCGTCACCGTCAACCTGAACGCCGGCTCGATCACGGGTGACGTATCGGTCGGGCACGACACCTTCACGGGCGTCAACAGCGTTTATGGCGGCAATTTCGCCGACACTTACGACGCGTCAGGCTTCATCGGTTTCAATTCCTTCCAGGGTCTTGCCGGCAACGACCTCATCACCGGCAACGGCAGCACGCAGCTGCTGTTCGCCAACGCGACCGGCGGCGTGACCGTTAACCTCGCAAACGGTACTGTGGACGGCGATAGTTCGGTAGGTCATGACACCATTTTGGGAGGGGTGACCAACGTTGCGGGCTCGAACTTCAACGACACGATCACCGGTTCTGGTGGCAACGACCAGCTGTTCGGCAACGGCGGCAACGACTTGCTCAGCGGTGGTGCCGGCAACGACGGCCTGAACGGCGGCATCGGTGCAGACACCTTTGTCTACGCTGCCGGCGGCGGCGCGGACACCATCGGCGACTTCCTGCAGGCGGACGCCGACAAGATCGACCTCACGGGGATCCCTGGTGTCTCGACCCTTGCCGACGTTCAGGCGCTTGCCACCCAACAGGGGCCGAACACGGTCATCAACTTCGGCAATGGCGACACCCTCACGCTGCTGAACGTGACGCTGTCGAACCTCACGGCTGCCGACTTCATCCTGGGGCAGGGCGTGCACCTCACCGGCGACGCCGGTGCAAATACGCTTATCGGCACCGCCTACGCCGACAATCTGAGTGGCCTTGCGGGCAACGATCGCCTCAAGGGCCTCGACGGCAATGATCTGCTCGACGGCGGCCTCGGCTTCGACCGCGCCGACTATGTCGCGGCAACGGGCGGCATTACCGCAAATCTCGCGGCAGGTTCCGTGACAGGCCCGGGGGTCGGCACGGACACGCTGGCGAACGTCGAGGGGATCGTGGGCAGCGACTATGCCGACACGTTCAACGCGACCGGCTTTGCGGGCGATACCGGCATTGCCGGCACCAATGTGGGCTTCAACGAGTTCGAAGGCCGCGGCGGGGACGACAGCATCACGGGAGCGATGAACAGCCTGGGTGCGCTCCTGACGCGCATCTCGTATGCCAATGCAACGGGCAGCGTGACCGTCGATCTGACGGCCCACTCGGCGGCGGGAGATGCCTCGGTCGGTACCGATACCTTGGTGGGTTCGGGCTTTGCGGGTGTTGTCGGCTCTGGATCTGGCGACCAACTGCTCGGCAGTGCCAATGGCCCAGGAACCGTGGAAACGTTCGAAGGCCGCGCCGGCGATGACTTCATCGACGGCCGGGCTGGTTTCGACCGGGCGGACTACGCGCTCGATCCGGCCGCGGTGGGCGGGATCGACGTTCAACTGGCCTCGGGAACCGTGACGGGCGACGCCGCGACGGTCGGCACCGACACGCTGCGATCGGTCGAGTCCGTGCGCGGCTCGAACGCTGCGGACGTCTTCAACGCCGCTGGTTTCACCGGAAGCAGCCAGAATGCCGGTTCCAACGGGACGTTCAATGAATTCATCGGCATGGGCGGCAACGACAGCATCACCGGTAACGGCAACACGCGCGTTGCATTCACCAACGCCACCGGCGCGGTGACGGTCGATCTGCTGGCAGGTACCGCAAGCGGTGACTTGTCCACGGGCAACGATACGTTCAGCGGCGTCAATGCCGTTATGGCCTCGATGTTCAACGACACCATCAGCGGTAGCAACACCACCACGGCGACGGAAACGTTCACCGGCCTTGCCGGCGACGACTTCATCGACGGCCGCGGCGGCTTCGACATCATCAGCTACAACAACATCTACTTCTCCACCGGCGCGGTGACGATCAACTTCACGGCGGGCACCGCGACCGGTGACGGCTCGGTCGGCAATGATACGTTCCGCGGGATCGAGGGCGCCCAGGGCACCACTTTCAACGACGTCTTCACGGCCACGAATTTCGGCGCCGTCGGTTTCCAGAACAGTGCAACCAACAACGTCGGCAACAACGGCAACTTCAACCAGTTCGAAGGCCTGGCCGGCAACGACACGATCACCGGCAACGGTAACACCCGGATCATCTATTCCAGCGCCACCGATGCCGTGACCATCAACCTGCAGGCGGGGACTGCGACCGGTGGCGGCTCGATCGGCACTGACACCTATGTAGGCGTCAACAGTGCGACCGGCAGCAACCTGAACGACACCTACAATGCCACAGGCTTCACCGGCGTCACCTCGGCAGGATCGTTCGGTACCTTCAACCTGTTCGAAGGCCTGCTCGGCAACGATACCATCACCGGTAACGGCAATACGCGGGTCTCGTATTCCCAGGCGAGCGGGGGCGGAGTTTCCGTCGACCTTTCGACGGGACTTGTGAGCGGTGCGGCCGGCGCCGACTTCATCACGGGAGGCGTCAACAGCGTCCAGGGTTCGAACCAGGCCGACACGCTGATCGGCAGCTCGAATAACGAATTCTTCTTCGGCGGCGGCAGTGGCGACACGATCAACGCAGGTGGCGGCAACGACGGCATCACCGGCCAGGGCGGCAACGATACGATCGACGGCGACGCCGGCACCGACATGGTGATCTTCTCGGGTACGCAATCGCAATACACCGTCACGACGGCTGGAACGATCCAGGTTCAAGACAATGTCGTGAACCGTGACGGCACCGACGGTCTGACCAATGTCGAAGTGCTGCAGTTCAGCGACGCCATCGTGTTGCTGTCATCGGGCTCGTTGGCGAGTCCGATCGATCTCTCGACGCAACAGTTCTCTAACACGGCACCCGTGAGCGGAACGGCTGGCGATGATTATCTTCGCGTCGGAGCCAATATCTTCGGACACGGGATCAATCTGGGAGCCGGGACGGGGGATACCGTCCTGCTCAACGGCACCTTCGGTAACGGCTACACGCTCAATCTCTCGGGTGTCGAAAACCTGGTCGGCAGCGGCAACGACGAATTCGTCAACCTCACGACGACCGCCAACGGACTGGTCGTCGACCTCGGGGGTGGCAATGATCAGCTCAATCTCGCGGGCGGCGCCAACACGCTTAGCCTGATCGGCGTCGAGGGGGTCGGCGGATCCGATTTCGGTGCGACGCCCGGCGTCAACGACGTACTCACCTTGTCGACGACGGTGACGGGCCTGAACATCAGCCTCGGCAACGGCGACAATACGATGAACCTCGCTGCCGGCGCGAACTCGTTCGTGAACATCTACGACGTCAATCACGTGAACGGAACCGCGAGCGACGACACCTTGACTGTCACCGGTGCGATCGCAGCGGTCAACGGCGTCGCGATCGACCTTGGCGGCGGCGAGGATACGATCGCCCTCAACGGAAACTTCGCTGCATTCGCCGCGACCGGCGTCGAGCACATCAACGGAAATTCGGGCGACAATTCACTCAGCTTGACGAACAATGTCGATGGCATCGTCATCGACATGGGCGGTGGAAACGATCTGGTGTCGCTCGCCAATGGAGTGAATTCGGTCAGCATCAGTGGCGTCGAAAACCTCAACGGCAGTGATTTCACCGGCAATCTCAACCCGTCGGACGATACGGTCACGCTTCTGAATACAGTGTCCGGGGTGTCGGTCAATCTCGGCGAAGGGACCAACGTCCTGAATCTCGCCGCAGGCAGCAATTCGTTCGACAATCTGTGGAACGTGAATCTGCTCAACGGGAGCTCGTCGGACGACATTCTGACGTTGCAGGGCAGCCCGGCGAACGTGATCGATCTCGGCGGCGGCAACGACACTCTGAACTTCAGCGCGAATGTCTACGACATCACGGTGACCAACGTCGAGACCGTCAATGCCGCCGCGAACTTCGACAGGATCACGATCGGCAATGCGTCAGGTAACACGACGATCACTGCCGGCGCGGGTGCGGATGAGATCTTCGCCAGCGCGGGCCATGACAACTTCCGCTTTGTCAGCACCGCGGATTCCGCCGCCGGCGCTGCCGATACCATTCACAATTTCGACGCCGATAATGACAGCTTTACGTTCTCGGGCATTAGCGTCGCTGGCGGTCACATCGAGTACGTGGAGAATGCGGCGCTGCTCGGTGCCAACCAGGCTTCGGCTCACCTGCAGAATTCCGGGCCGGGTAACGACTATCTTCAGATCGATATCGACGGCGACGGAACGAGCGATATGGACGTGAGCCTGCAAAATGTCACGGGCACGCTGCACAACGGCAACTTCCTGTTGGCCTGAGAGAGAACCGGCTTCGGAGAGGCGTTGGCCGCCTGCCGGCCTGTCTCCGGGAGCCACCGTCCTGGCAATCGCCGCGCGACCCCAAGCAAAAACCGCCGCCACCAGCTATCCGGTGGATCGGCGGTCTATAGTCGAAGGTCGCTGGGTCGAAGGTGGCTGGCCTCTCAGGAGGCTCTTAGCCAAGCGTTCCCGCGCTCACCGAACGTACCAATAGCCCCACCAGCGTTGGGACACTGGACGCGCCTGCGCCTTCATGGCGGCGACTTCCTCGACGGAGCGAAGCTGCGGGCCGTAGATCGCGGGCGGATAGACGTCATCCCACAGCACGACCCCGGTTTGGGCGTAGGCCGCCCGCTGATGTGCCGGCGCAAGCGCGAGCTCGGCGGCCGGCGCTACGGATGCTGTCAAAACGAGGCCGAGAGCGGACAGGGCAATGGATGGAATAAGAGCGCGGACGGTCATTGGATTGAATCCCTCGTAATATGAGATGCGAAATAATGCGACGGGTCCCGAATGGTTGCAAGGGCATGGATTGGCCGGTTGGCCCGAAATTTCCTGTTCGTGGGAAGGCGTGCCAGGTCCGTTCGACGGCAGCAGCCTTTGGACAGGTCGGGATCGCGAAGGCATCTCTCTATATAGAGTGACTCTAATAGAGCGATCTTGATCGCAGAGCTTGATGCACGGGAGGTTATGCCGCATGCACGTAAGAGGTCAGGCATGAACAATCTTTCGGCGCCCGAAGTCGGCAAGAACCATGATGTCGACACACTGCTCGCTCTTGATGAGTCCCGGACTATCTAGGGCGACTCCTATGACTTCTGCATTCCTCTCCGCTTTCATTTTCGGCGCTGGCCTCACCTTGGGATACGCGCTACGCGCTTGGCGCGTGCAACGAAGCCCTGCGAGCTCATCCCGCGGCGCCTCGCGCCGAATGACCGGACCGACTCCCACCTCGACGTTCGGCCACGCCCGACGAGCCTTTTAGGCAACGTCCGATTCGCTGACGGGATCTCACTGGTACGAATGGGGCATGACGAGATGAGCGAACCCAAGAAGGATGCGCCGCGGCGTTACATCGTCGATGGCGCCGGACAACGCGTGCTTGTCGGGCTGACGATCTCGGAGACGGTCGAGTTCGAAGCGCTGGATAATCCGAGCTCCCGCCCCGGCGCCGATTTGCTTGTCGAGGCGCGCCGTGTCCGCCAGGACAGACATGGGGAGCGCTGGCTGGAGCTTTACGTCAAGCACGAGCGAGCCTGGAACGATTGGATGGCTGAAACACGTGCGCGGCTGGAAAAGCCCCGCTTGCTCAACTAGATCCGCTCGAGGTCGATGCCCATGGTCCGATAGGCGAGCCGTCGCGAACCAAGGCTGCACGTCATACCGCGAGCATGCGGCTGCCCTGGATGCTCATCAGGGTGAGGTTACCGGTCGCATAGGCACCGGTGTCGATGTTGACGCGGTTCGCCATGAATTCGGCACTACGGACCGGCGTATGGCCATGCACGATATACTTGCCGAATTGCTCCTCGCTGCGCAGGAACTCTTCGCGAATCCAGAGCAGATCGCGCTCCGTCTGCTCGGCCAGCGGAACGCCCGGGCGAACGCCGGCGTGAACGAAGAAGAAGTCCCCGCAACTGAAGCTCAGCCGCAGATTGTCGAGGAATTCCAGATGCTCGGTGGGCATCGCCCGAATCAGATCGCGCATGATCGATGCCGGCTCGTCGCGCTTCAGGTCCGGCGGCGCAAGCCCGTAGGACATCAGTGTCTGGGTCCCGCCGACGGCAATCCAATCCTCGAATAATGAGGGATCTTCGAACACCCTCACCAGAAATGCCTCGTGATTCCCTTTGAGGAAGACTGCGTTGCCCCGGCGGCTCCGTTCGATCAGGACGTCGAGGGTGGAGCGCGTATCCGGGCCGCGATCGATGTAATCGCCCATGAAGACCTCGACTGCGTAGCGCGGCCGGCTGCAGGCAACGTCGGCGTCGATCACCCGCAACATGGGCTGCAGCAGATGCGCGCAGCCGTGAATGTCCGAGATCGCATAGATGCGGACTCCCTCCGGCAATTGCGGTTTGGGAATAGGCGGGCGTGGTCGGGCGAGAGATATCATGGCGCTCAATCGATCGGGTGGTTGAAAAATTTCCCCAAGTCGCCGGCACCGGAGAGCTTCCATTCAACACGAACGACGTGAATTCGGTGAGGGAGCGTCCTTGTTCTCCGGCTCGATCACGCCAAAAGAAGGGCGGCATTTTTTGCCGACCTTGTTTGGCGATCGGCAGCGCGAATGGCGCGGCCCGCGGGAATTGCATCGCTGAAGGCGAGAGTGCAGCAAAGATGCATGCCTAGGCGCGATTTCGCATCGCACGCCCAGATAGAAAATCATCGAAATTCTCGCAAATGACTCATTGTGCTTCGTCGAAGGATCGCATCGCCTGAAAGATGAGCGAAGAGGTGCTCGCGCGATGGCCAAGCATCGCGATGGACGTGGAACTTGATTCAAAATAGGGCAACGCGTTCGCTCGTATGTCATCACTGTGACGACATTTTCAGCGCGTCGAATTTCGCTGCGCATTTCAACACGACGCATGATCCGTGCGCCGCAAAAGTTTTGCGTGCAACGCCACAATGTCGCTGCGATCACTCAACACTTTCCGTGCGGGGCAGTGACGAGTCTTCAGCATCACGATGAGCGTCAGGCACACTCTCGATAGGCAGAGGTTCGAATGGCTGTTGCAACTTATGGTTCTGAAAACGCGCACGCGCTGTCGTCGACGCGAGGTGGCGCTCTTCAGAGGCCATTTCAGATCGTCGTCATGGCGGCTGACTTTCTGCTGATCTTGTTGAGCTATGCCGCCGGGGCTTCGCTGTACGGCGCCGCCGTCGCTTCGCCCACCGACGGCGCTTCGGTGGGAGCGGGGTTGTTTGTCGGCGTGGTGTTCGTCGCAGTCGCCTATTTCCGGGACGTCTATGCCACGCACCGGCTGCTCAACATCGTCTGGCAGCTTCGAAAGGCGGTGTTAATCTGGCTGACGTCGCTGACGATCCTTGCTGTTGCGGCGTTCCTGCTGAAATCGACCGACAATCTGTCCCGCGGCACCGTCATCGTGTTCGCCGTGATCGGCGGACTTGGTTTGGTCAGCCTGCGCTTCGTCTGGCAGGCGGTGTTCGGCACGAGCTTTGCGCGAAGCCGGTTGGTCGATCGCAAGGTGATCCTGCTCAGCCTCAAGCCGCTCGACTTCACCTCCAGCCGCTTCAAGGACCTGCGGCGGAATGGCTTCGACGTCACGCGCCATTTCGTGCTCGGCGACGACCGGGATGATGGCCATTGGGAGCGGCAGATTCGCGACGTGATCCGCCAGTCGCGCTCGGCCGACGTCGATGAATACCTGCTTGCGATCGACTGGAACGAATTGCCGATGCTCCGCAAGCTCGGGCCATATCTGCGCGCCGTCCCCCAGCCGATACGCCTGCTGCCGGACGATCCGGTCGCCGATCTCGTGGCTCGTCCCTTCCTGCCGGTCAGCGGAACCGTAGCGGTCGAAATCCAGCGGCCGCCTCTCACCATTCTCGAACGGCTGCAAAAGCGCTGTCTCGACGTCGGCGTGGCCCTGTTCGCGCTCGTAATCTTGACGCCGCTGCTGCTCACCGTTGCCGTTCTGATCAAGCTGGATTCCCCGGGAGCCGTCATATTCCGCCAGTCGCGCCGCGGCTTCAATGGCAGGCCGTTCGAGATCTGGAAGTTCCGGAGCATGACCGTCTGCGAGAACGGCGAAACGATTGCCCAGGCGACCAAGCGGGATGCTCGGGTCACCAAGATCGGGCGCTTCCTTCGTATGACGAGCATCGACGAACTGCCGCAGCTCTGGAACGTGCTGCGCGGGGACATGTCGCTGGTTGGACCGCGTCCGCACGCGCTGGCCCATGACAATTACTATGACGAGATCATCAGCAAGTACGTCTACCGCCATCACATGAAGCCGGGCCTGACCGGCTGGGCCCAGGTGAACGGCTTCAGGGGGGAAACGCCGACGATCGATCTGATGGAGAAGCGGGTCGAATATGACGTCTGGTACGTTAGCAACTGGAGTATCTGGCTCGACCTGAAGATTATGGCCCGGACGGCGTCCGCAGTGATGTTCCAGGAAGCTTACTAGTCGTTTGATTTCTTCACTGTCCGGAACCTGCCAGCTTAAGGGATCAGGTTCCGTCTCTCGACGACCTGCTGAAGAGCCGCATGATCGCGTCGCGCAAGGCAAGCAACGGCGGCACCAGCACGAAGAAAGCCCCCATCGCAACGGAAACGAGGACATGGCGGATCGAGAAGGGTTCGTCCTGCTCGATTTCCCTTTGACTCGGATCGATGGGCGCGGGTGAGAGCGTCGTCGCCATTGGCTGCGGACGCGGCTTGCGTGGGGGAACCACGATCAACACGAACAGGATGTTGAGCAGAACCCAAATAGTCAAAATCGTCAGGACGATCAGCATTCCGAGCCCGCCGGAAATGAACGACAAATATCAGCCGAGGTTAGCCTCAGGGAACCCAGAAAGAAAGATGCCCAAAGTTTCAGCATTTTGAAGCATCGAGGACCGGATTGTCTCGTCTTGCCGATGAATGGTTGCCAATTGGCGCACTGTCCTAGCCATCGCAGCCTTCGTCAATCCTTGCTTTTGGCTAGAGCAATAACTGCAAGTTGTGGATTCCGGGCGAATACGGAGGCCTCGGCAGTCCGAGGTGGGCTCGGCGCAATCCTCCGTTCGTGTGCGAAGGCGCACTCGCTGCTCTTCAGGCGCTAGTTTCGAAGAACGCAAAAAATTGGCCCGCTGCCAAATGGCAGCGGGCCCGTCGTCTTTAGAAATCGGCTGGGCGCGGCCTGCCGCGCCTCCGCCTAGGCATGCTCGACGTAGTAGCTGTTGTGGTGCTTGCCCTTGTACGCCTCGATGCGCTTGAGCATCTTCGGGTTGGCGCGGTTGAGCACGGCGCCGAGCAATTTCTTCTGCAGGACTTCCGACCCGGAAACCGACTCCTGAAGGGCGCTTCGTGTCGTTTGCCCCCACTCGATCACATAAACCATGGCATCGATCAGGAAGCTGACGGCCTTTGAATCCGCCACCGGCATCACCGGGGCAAGATCGATCACGATGTACTCATAGTGCTCCTTCAGCACCTTGAGCAGATCGGCCATCGCCTTCGATCCAATGACGTCGGCCGAATTGACCATGCGGGAGGCCACGACGGACGGCAGGAAATCCAGGCCTGTTTCCTTGCTTCGCTGCACATGGTAGCCGAGGCTGGCCGGATCGCTGAGCGCCTCTACCAGTCCGCTCTTGGCGTTCGGCGCGAGCTCCCGCGTGAGCGAGCGCGTGTGCAGATCGCCGTCGATCAGGACCGTGCGATGCCCGGTGAGGGCGATCAACTGGGCGAAGTTGGCCGCCACCGTCGTCTTTCCTTCCTTGGGAAGGGACGAGACGATGCCAATCACCTTGATCTCGCGGGTCAGGCGCGCAACGTCGATCGACACCTTGATATTGCGCAACGTCTCGGCAAATCGCGAGAATGGATGGTCGACGACGTAGCGGGACAGATCGGGTGGACCGGTCTTCCCGGACGTGGATAGCAACGCGCCGGTCTTCGTCGGCGGACGAATGTCCGGCAGGACCCCGAGGCACTTCACGCCGAGCTCGTCCTCGACCTCGCCGGGGGTCCGCAACACGTCGCTGAGCAGTTCACGGGCAAAGGCGGCGCCGAAGCCGAGGCAGAGGCCACCCACCAGGCCTCCCACCAGCGCCAGCACCGTGCGCGGCGAGCTCTTGCGATCCGGCTTGGCGGCGGTGCTGATGAGGCGCGCCTCGCTGAGCGGAAAGCTCTGGTTCTGCGTGGCGCTCTGCAGCTTCTCGAGGAAGTTGTTGTAGAGGTTGCGGTAGGTGTCCGCGGCGCTTTCGAGATCGCGCAGCTTGACTGCAGCCTGGCCGGTATCGCCGGCCTGGGCGACGAGTTCCTTTACGTTCTTCTCGAGCGAGGCTTCTCGGCTCTTTGCGATCTCATAGTCGCTGCGATAGGCGTCGCCGATCCGATGCAACTCGTCGGCGATGTTCTTGCGCAGCTCCTCCATCTTGTTGGCCAGATTGACCGCAGCAAGATGTTGCTTGCCATAGCGCCGGGACCAGTCGGCATACTGGGCCTGGAGATCCAGATATTGCGCGCGCAGGCGGGTGATGACCGAGTTGTTGAGAGCATCGGTCACCGTCGATTGTGCGACGTCCTGGTCCGAAATCGCGGTGATCCGGTCGAGCCGGGCCTTGGCTTCGGCCGTCGACGCCCGCGCTTGAACCAGCTGGGTGTTGAGGTCCGACAATTGCTGTTCGGACATCAGGCCGCGGCTGGTTCCGACGATGTTGTTTTCGGCCTTGAAGGTCTGCACGGCACGGTCGCTGGCGGTTGCCTGCTCGCTCAGCTCGATGCTGCGCTGCTGAAGCCATTCGGTTGCCCGCTTGGTCGACTGATATTTGGCTTCCAGGGCGCCGACAAGGTAGGCGCTGGCGACGGCGTTGACGATCTTGGCGGCCTTGTCAGGGCTTCGCGAGCGATAGTTCAGCGACAAGACATAGGTCGTCAGGACACGTTCCGTCCTCAGGTTCTTCTGAACCTGCTCGACCACGGCATGCTCGAGTCGCTCCTGCGACGCCGGTTCTCCGGTGCCGAACAACGACATGAACTTGCCGAGGACGATGGAAAGTAAACCCGGATTGGAGCCATTGAACTCCGGATCGTCCGTCAGTTTCAGGCGACGGACCACCGAGAGGATCAGGTCGTCCGAGTTGATGACCTCGACCTGGCTGTCGACGTATCCGGTATCGATGAGGGCGCTGTTGGCGTTGCTGTCCTTGTCCAGCACCTGCGCCTGACGGGTATCCATCATGATGCGGGCATTCGCCGTGTACATGGGTTGCGCCATGATCAGATAGACGATCACCAGCGCCAGCGAAGCGCCGGTGCACACCGCGATGATCGGCCATTGCCGGCGCAGGACATCGGCCACGCGTTCGAAGCTGAGGACTGCTCCGCCGAATTCGATGCCGAATCTGTGACCCGACGGAAAATGTTCTCTAGGCTGATACATTTGTTAATTCGCTGCCTTTTGACGATCGCTGATCAATTCGGAAGGGGGACGGGCTTGAACGGGTTGGCCAGCTTGGTCTTCCACTCGCCGTCGAGCAGCGCCCCGCCTCGGGGCGGTTGCGCACGGCCCTTGTCTTGGGATTGGGCCTGGGCGCCGGAGGCGTCCTCGCCGGCGGCGGCATAGCCTGCTTGCACGTTGAGATCGCCGATCCGCTGCGTGAAATCCCTGATCTTGCGCGCAGCGTCCGGCTTCGTCGACGTGCACCGCCCTTCGGCGATCCTCAACGCGGCGCCAATGGCTGAACGGTCGGTTGAACTCGACGCCGAGATGAGGGTCTGCACGGACGGCAACACCGACGGGTTCGTGGCGATAAAGGTGGCGAGCCGATATCTCAGCTTCTCCTTGTCATTGCGCAGCTGTTCCAGAAGCGAGGAGGGCGATTTTACGAACGTGTCGAGTTGGAGCTGCGAGGCACGATCCGTAAATTCGACACACTGGGCGCGGCAAGCATCGATGCTCGCCACCATCAAGGCAGAAGCTGCCAAGATGATCGGTAGCCATCGCGATCTCGCAAGACGACGTGTTAGTCCGCAACCCATCTGTGTCCCTTGCTCCCTGTTGCAATAGGAGAACACGTGAAACTTGGCAGGCAACTGTGTCAATTTTTGTGCGACGCAAAAGCTGCGTGCGCGTGCTCGGTGAGACAACGCGTGCATTGCCTGTTTCGGTCGGTTGCAAAAATGAAGATCTGCAATGCCTGCGAGATCGGCACGCTGGCGCCTAGGAATGTTGCAAACTGAAAACATAAGAGGCGTTGAAAGTCGAAGGGTCGCGAGCATGCGTCGCAAAACCGACACAAGTCGTCACGCGACTCATTGTTCCCCGCTTGCGAAAAATTATCGGTGCGATATGTGGGCATCGTGCTTGCGGAGAGATCAACGTCTTCGCGGTCGGCTTGATCGCAACAGCGCCGAATTTCGCGCACACTTTGCACGCAAATACTCGCAATCATCATGACCGAATTGATTTGCGCGCCGACGCATGTCGATCTCAGGCAAAAAGTGGCGTGAACTTGGCGCTCGCATGTCCGAATGATCTGCGAGGGTTGAAATTATCGTCGACCCTCATGCGTCGAATGCGAGTCCGCGATCGCAGAGATTGAACACGCGCAAGACCTGATACACACTGCTGCGGTGCAATAGCTACGGAATGTTGATGTGACGGAGATGGTTCATCGTGAGAAGGCGCATGTCCTGCCGCTCGATAGCATTCGAGGGATCGCCGCGACGTCGGTGGTGATTCACCATCTCCTGCTGATGCCGACTTTCCTCGCGGCGTTCCCGCACAATGCGTGGATCAATTGCTCGTTCTTCAGAAGCTCCTGGCTGCTGGTCGACTTGTTCTTTGTTCTCAGCGGGATCGTCATGTCGCTCAGCTACGTCGAGAGCGACTTCGGGCGCTTCTCGCTGCGTGAGTTCATGGCGCGGCGCCTGGCGCGGGTCTATCCGCTGCATATCGTCATGCTGATGGCAAATCTTCTGTTTCGCCTCCTGCGGATCGGTCTGGTCATGGCCGGTGTCGTGGTGGCCGCGCCGGCGGCGTTCGAAGTGAACAATGCCTATTCCTTCGGTCTCAACGTCCTGCTGCTGCATTCGATGGGGTTCATCGATTATCTCAGCTGGAATGCGCCGAGCTGGAGCATCAGCGTCGAGTTCTACACATATCTGGTGTTTGGCCTGATCGTGCTGCTGGCCCAGCGCATGCGTTCCCTGCTCTGGTTCTACGTCCTCTGTGGAGCCCTTGCGATTAGCAGTCTGGTCTTCATCATCTTCGTGCTCGACAAGAGGAGCCTCGGGCTTCAGACCGACTTCGGCATCCTGCGCTGCTTCGTGAGCTTCTTCCTGGGCGTGCTGACGGTGAGGATCGTCGATCGCCTGCCGGCCAAGCCGGGCCCTGCCGTGCAGGGCGTGCTGCAGTTCGCCGCCATGATCGCCAGCATCGCTCTGGTGTCCGTGGCGGAGACCAATCCTGCCGCGACCTTCCTCGCGCCGGTGACGTTCGCGATCTTCCTCGGCAGCTTGCTGGCCTTTCCGGATGCGCTGCTGGTGCCGCGGATGCTGGTGGCCGGGCCGCTGGTCTGGCTCGGGAAACGTTCCTACTCCATCTATATGGTGCACGCGCTCGTGGTGCTGCTCGCTGAATATTTCGTGCGGGCAGTGGGGGCGGGGCGGATCGCCGCGCTGGATTCGGTCTGGGCAGGCCTGCCGGCCACGCTGAATCTCGTCGTCTCACTGGCTGCTGTGCTAGCGGTCTCGCACTTCACTTATCTCTACATCGAAATTCCCGGCGGCAGGTTCATGCGAAATGTGCTCGGAAGCCGTCGGGATTTCGCGCGATCCCCCGCGCCGTCGGCGCGGCTGACGAACTGAGTCGGTCATGAGCATCCTCGCACTGCAACGGCCGCGACTGATCCTGATCAGCCTCAGCATCGAGGCGATCGCGCTCGGGGTCTATCTGGTCCGCGACGCCTTTGGTGGCGTGATCCGCTATTACACCAGCATCTATCACATGGATGCGCTCTGGTATCTGCCCGATGCGGTCGCGCTTGCGTGTCTGATCCAGTTCATCGTGCATTGCATCCTGCGCAATAGCAGCACCCTGGCCCTGTTGGTGTTGGTCCAGATCATGCTGTCGCTCGTGCTTGGCTATTTCATGATGGGAACGGCAAACGCAGCGATCTCGTCCTTCAAGATGATGCTGCCGGTGTTCGTCGGATTCTGCTTCTGTGATGCGAGTCTCGGCGCGTACAAGAAGCTGCTGTCGGTCATCGCCGTGACCTTCTACCTCTCGGTCATCGGGGTGTTGCTGACGAAGTTCTACCTCATGCCCTGGGTCGGGTATAAATATGAGTCCTTTGGCGCGGTTCGGGAGGCGGGCCGGCTGTGGTGGGCCTATGGCGGCGACGACCAGCGGCTCATGGGTTTTGCGGCCGACAACACCATGGCCGCCTTCTTCATTCTCGTGTCGTTCGCGATCACCTCGATTCGCAAGAGCACGACGTGGTGCCTTCTGTTCGGCTCGCTCGCGGTCTATGTCATCAAGCTGACCACGAGCAAGACGACGATGATCGTCCTCGTGCTCTATCTGATCTTGCTCGTGTTCGTGCGTATGCTGCCGGAGAAGTCGCGCTTTCCCGCAATCAGGGGCATCGCGCAATGGTCCTTTGCCGCGATCTTCGTTCCGTTCTTCATGATCGTGATCGCTTCCGGCACCGCCGCCGTCCCGCACTCGACCCTGTTCAGCATCGTCGATCGCATCAACAACAGCTGGCAGTTGCCGTTCGTCTACATGAACCAGCTCATGCCGATCGGTCTGGTGACGGGCTGCGGCGCGGGCTGCTTCAACTATCCGCAGAAGCTGTTCTCGCCGCTCGCGCATTTCTGGGTGCCCGTCGACAATTTCTACATCGGGACCTACCTGATGTTCGGTCTGCCGTTCGTCGCGTTCATGGTGATGGTGTTCAGGGCGACATTCGGCGCGACCGACGTGTACAAGCTGACGCTGATCTTCGTCGTCAACCTGTTCACGATCACGGTGTTGAACTACGGCCCGGCGTCCGGCCTCCTGATCATCGCATTGAGCTTCAGCGACGTGTTTTCGCGCCGCGCGGCCTCCGCACGGGCGGGCGACGCCGTGCCGATCGTCATGCGGCCGCCGATGCCGTCTTTGGAAGGCTTCCGCCCGGACATACCGGCGGCGAGCGGAAGCAGGTGAGAACGAACGATGCATAAACGGCTCGCATTTATCGACACGCTGCGCGGCATTGCCGTGTTGTCGGTCCTGGTCCAGCATGTGTTCGAGGTGATCGTCGAGAAGCACCCGACGGGCGCCTATTACTGGCCCATCCACGATTTGTTCGGCTACTACATGAACTTTGGCCGGTTCGGCGTGGTGTTGTTCTTCTTCGTCAGCGGCTTCGTCATTCCGTTCAGCTTCCCGGACAGCGCCACGCCCGTGCGGGATTTTTCGATCAGCCGCTTCTTCCGGCTCTACCCGGCCTACTGGACCTCGCTCGTGGTCGGGCTCGTGACGATGCAGCTGATGGATTCGAAGATCTATCCGCTCGGGCAGATCGCCGCGAACGTGACGATGTTGCAGACCTTCGTGAACGTCCCGAACCTCTGGGTGTTCTATTGGACGCTGGCGATCGAGCTGCTGTTCTATGTCGGATGCACCATTCTGTTTGCGATGGGGCTGCTGAACCGCCGCTTCACGGCGGTGACGATCGTCGTTGCGGCCGCGCTGGTCGGAACCACCACTGCGCTCCTGGTGGAGAACAGGGCGGTTTCCTCGGTGATGGAGGTCGGGCTGAATCTGTCGGCGATGTTCCTGGGCAAGATCATCCGCGACACCGTCATCGGCGGAAAGCTGCGATGGTCCCACGTGGCGGTCTGCACGCTCCTGTATGCGATCTTCGCCATCACCCTGGCCGACCGGCGGTTCGGAGGCGTATATCACGAGAATTTCTTCTACAGCTATTCGATCGCATCGGCCTATGTCTGTGCGGCGCTCGTCTTCATCGGCTTTGCCGTGTTCGGTGAGAGAATGGCGTGGCGGCCGATGGCATTCGTCGGCGTGATCAGCTATTCGGTCTACCTGATGTCGCCGTTCGTGCTCGTCTTCATCCATCGCCTCGTCTGGTTCGGCGACGGGCCGCTCGGATGGTCGATCTTCATGACCCTGATCCTGGCGTTGTCGATCCTCGTCAGCTGGATGACGTTTACATTCGTCGAGAAGCCCAGCATCGCCTTCGGACAAAGGTTCCGATCAGCACGGCGAAAAAAGGTCGTTCTTGAGCCCGTCCTCAGTACTCAGGGTGCTGCAGAGTGAGTAACGCGCTGCACCAGCCGGGCGCCGCCTACGACGGATCGTTCGTTCCCTCGGTCCAGGGGCTTCGGGGGATTGCCGCGCTGAGCGTGCTGATGGATCATTTCTACGACATGCCGAAGGGAGGCATGTACGACATCCCGGATCCCGGCTTCCTGCCGCCGCTCTGGCTCTGGCTGCAATCGGTTATCAATGTCGGCGGGCACGGCGTCGAGCTGTTCTTCATGATCAGCGGCTTCCTGATCCCGGCGAGCCTGGTGCGGCACGGCTCGCTGCCGCGGTTCTTCTTCGATCGCGTCCTGCGCATCATGCCGGTGTTCGTGGTTCTGCATCTTGCGCTGTTCGCGATAGGTCCGATCGTCGGCTACAAGTTCTTCCGTGGCATCGATCTGACCAGCTATCTCGGGATTTTCACGGCCAATCTTTTCTTCGTGCAGGACGCGCTTGGCTTGCCCATTGCCCAGCAGAATGCCTGGACACTGACCTACGAGTGGGCGTTCTACATCTGGTTTGCGCTGACATTCTCGATGTGGCGCGGCGGGGGCAAGCTGCTGGCGGCGCCCCTGATCCTGCTGGGTCTGGCTTGCCTGATGCACTGGCCGATCACGGCGTTCTTCTGCATCGGCATGCTGTTCAGCGCCACCGGGTTTCGCATCTCCATTCCCGGACGGGTCGGCCTGCTCGCGGGCCTCGCCTGCGGAGCCGCCCTGTATGCGAGCCTCGTGCTGTTTCACCCGTTCGTGGGACTCCTTCCCGGATTCCTGCTGTTCGGCATGGTGCTTGCTCCGGAGTCGGGCCTGGGCAGGGCTCTGAGTGCCCCGGCACTGCAATATGTCGGCAAGATCAGCTACAGCCTCTATCTCGTGCATCCCTTCGTGCTCTTTCCCTTGCAGGTGATCGGCCTGAAGCTGGTCGCCGCCGGCGTCGATCGCTGGCTGCTGTGGGCCGCCTTCATCGTGCTTGGGCTGGTGATGTCATTGGTTGCAAGCGCGATCAGCTATGAGCTGATCGAGGTCAGGTTGAGGCGCCTGCTGGACGGCGCGATCCGCGGCATGTTCTTTCGACCGCTGAAGGTCGGGCAATCGGTTTGAGCGACCGCGTGCCCGTCGCGGTCAGCTCACGGTACGGCCGGCGAGCTTGTGATAGGACCCCAGCAGCTGTCCGGCGATGTGGTCCCAGTTCAGGATGCCGGCCGCGGTTTGCCGTGCGCCATCCGTCAATGTCGCGGCAAGCGGCTTGGAGGTCAGCACGCGCTCGAGTGCATCGGCCAATGCAGCGGCATCCCCTGGAGGAACCAGCAGCC
Organism: Bradyrhizobium sp. CCBAU 11430; assembly: GCF_028128855.1. NCBI lineage: Bacteria > Pseudomonadati > Pseudomonadota > Alphaproteobacteria > Hyphomicrobiales > Nitrobacteraceae > Bradyrhizobium > Bradyrhizobium sp. CCBAU 11430. The sequence goes on along the minus strand of NZ_LBJV01000070.1, from coordinate 299,112 downwards.
CGTTGACTCCGTCGGCGACGACGTCGGGAATGCCGCCGGTGGCGCTGGCAACGACGGGACGAGAATTTCCGTAAGCGGAGGCAAGCACACCGCTCTGTGTCGCATCCTTGTAGGGCAAGGCGACCACCGTGGCGGATTGAAACAGCTGTCCGGTGTCCGCGGGCGAAATGTAGGCGTTGATGGTCTTGACCGTCGGCATCGCTTCCATCCGCGCGCCGAGCCGTGTCATTTCGGGGCCGCGGCCGGCGACGATTGCCTCATGCGCCACACCGCGCTTGGCCAACATGTCGATCGCGTCGATGAAGACGTCGAGGCCCTTGTAGGCCCACATTCGTCCAAAAAACAGGATGCGAGCGGCTTCGGGCGCGGTGACCGCATCTCGGGCCGGTGGAACCATGAGCACGCCGTGCATGCTTGAGACCGTTCCGCCCTTGAAGTCGGGCGAGGCGCGACGAAAATCCGCAATACAGCTCTCGCCATGCGTCGTGACGATCGACGCGGCGGCACGCATGTGCCCGCGCCAGGCGTCCTCGCGCGGCGAGGTGCCGGAGCCGCCTTCCGAATGCGGGATAGCATCGTGAACTGTCAGCACCAGGGGAATGCCGAGGGGGCGAAGGAACTGAATCAGCTTGGACGTATAGATCTCCGGAACTTCGTGACAATGAACGACGTCCGGACGAAACGAAATTATGTCGAGGAAAGAAGCCGGGATGCCGATCACGCCGCCGCGGCGCAGGCTCAAATCGCGAACCCGGGTCTCGAAGGGAGCCGCCACGGCGATGTCGGCCAGTTCCCATTGCTGGTTGGCGTCCTTGCGGTTGAGCACGAGCCTGACGTCGCAATGGTGAGCCAATCCCGAAGCGAGCCGATAGGAATATTCCGCAAAATGCGGGGCGTAAATCGCCACGCGCAAGCGTTTGGAGCTACGGAGAGAACGCGGGGCCGGCGAATTCATCAAGGCATCCATTTTGCATCACATCGCAGAGAGCGATTGGAGTGTAGTCCACGATTTGAACTCACTTCCACTCTAAATCGGAATCGTGATGGCGCTCATCTGATTGCCATCACTCCGTCGTATTGTAGCGAGCAATCAGTCGCCGTTGTGAGCGGCGACAAGCGGTGGCGTGTCATCATCATTGCCGCGTCGTCTGGATCGGAATTGGGTCGAATTGTTGATGAACGTCACTCGAGGCAGGCAACATCAGGTCGTGGTGGCGCTGTTTTGGTCGCTCGCGCAGAATTGGGGCGGCCGCGCATTGTCGTTCGTGCTGTTCCTGGTATTGGCGCGGCTGCTCGATCCCGCGGATTTCGGACTTGCGGCGCTGGTCGCCTTCATCCTGCTGCTTTTGAGCTCCATCGCGGAATTCGGCTTCGGTGATGCATTGATCCAGCGGCGGACGCTCGAGCCCGCCGATGTGACGCTGCCGTTCTTCTGCTCGTTTGCAGCCTCAGTGCTCCTGGCCGTTCTGATCGCATTGCTCGCGACGCATATCGAGCATTGGTTCGACGTGAAGGGGCTCGCGCCGCTGCTGACGGCCGCCAGTCTCTCGCTTCCGATCGGCACCGCGACCCTGTTCCAGGAGGCGCTCTACAAGCGCCAGATGGATTTTCGGGTGCTCGCAGTCAGGACCATGGTGGCGACAGCCATCTCCGGCGTCGTGGGAATCGCCTGTGCCTATGCAGGGTTTGGCGCCCTCAGCCTCGTGATCCAGGTGGTCGTTCAGAGCGCGATCAGCGGCTTGTGGCTCTGGAGCCAGCCGCGATGGTTGCCGATGCGCGGCTACGATCTGAAGAGCTTTCGCGAGCTCTCCGGCTACAGCATCCACGTCATGCTGAACAGGCTGCTGGACTTCGCCATCGTTCGGACGATCGACATGATCATCCTGTCGCTCTATGGCGTCGCCGCCCTCGGCATCTACACGGTCGGCGCGAGGGTCTACATCATCCTGATGCAGTTGCTCACCCAGGCGGTCATGGACGTGGCGCTGAGCGCCTTGTCCAAGATCGCGCACGAGCGGGACCGCATCGCGGGCGCCTATTTGCGCAGCGTCAGTCTCGGCGCACTGATCGGATCTCCGGTCTTCGTGCTGCTCGCGGCGATCGCGCCGGAGTTCTCCCTGCTGCTGTTCGGTGCGAAGTGGGGTGGCAGCGAGGCGGTGATGCGGCCGCTGATGCTGATTGGCGCGGTCCAGACGGTGCAGTTCGTCAACAGCGCCTATTTTGGCGCTCTGGGCAAACCGAACTACGTCTTTCTGCTCAATATCCTCAAATTCTGTACGGTCGTGCCGGCAATGTTCCTGCTGCCCTCACGCGACATTGGTCAACTGGCCACGATCTTCGCATTCTCGCAGCTCGTGGTGACCCCCGTTACGTTTGCGCTGGCGCTCCGGCTGCTGGGCTTGAGCTGGAGCCAGTTTCTGCGCCCCATTGCGGGATGCCTTTGCGCCATCGTTCTGGCTTACGGCGCGGTCGTGCTGTGCCGGGAGGCGACGCCGGGCATGAATCCCTATTTGCGGATTGGACTGCTGGCGTCCTGTTTTGGCGCGACCTATTTGACGGGCATTCTGCTGTTCTGGCGGAAGCAGCTCCTTTCCCTGATTGATTTCGTCGTGAAGCGCGGTGCGACCGCCTGATGAAGACGAGGAGGACGTCGTGAAGCAATTGATCCCGGTGCCCGTACGCAGGCAGCTCCGAGGCTGGCTCAACAGCGCGAAGAATACGCCGTTGGCACTCGATCTGCTCGAACTGCGCAGGTGGCAGATCGCCCGGAGAGACGTCGGCGTCAACGTCGCGCCGCGCAACGATCCGCGCCGGCTCGTCGTGCTGCCTTCCGATCCCTGGAGCGTTCGTCAGTCGCGGGGCGATGAGGCGATGATCGAAGCGGCCACCGGGGAGGTGAAGCGGACCTATCCGAACCTCGAGATCTACATCGTCACCGCGACGCCAACGGCCAGTGCGGACGTGCGCGCGATGGGTTTCAAGCCGCTCGAACTCTGGCGACAGCCGTTCTCATACGAGACCGTGGCGCAGGAGCTGTCGCTCACCAGGCCGGATTTCGGATTGGTTCTGGGGGCCGACGTGCTCGACGGCTATTATTCGCCGGTGGATGCCGCGCGCATGCTGCTCGTTGCCGACTTGATGGCTGCGTTCGGCGCCAAGGTCAGCGTGCTCGGCTTCAGTTTCAACTCCCGCCCGGCGAAGGCGCTGCGCGAGGTATTCCGGCTGCTGGACCCGGGCGTGGTCCTGAATCTGCGCGATACAATATCTCTTCAGCGTTTCGACGATTTCGCCCGGAAACGCGCCCGTCTGGTTGCCGATGCGGCGTTCATGCTGACGCCGCGGGCGGATACGACCGCGGTGAAGCAGATCGCGGCCACGATCGCGCGACAGCGCGAGCAGGGTCGCAAGGTCTTCGTCTTCAACATTCATCCGATGTTGTTCAGGAAGCCGGAGCCGGCCAAGCTGCGGCAAATGATAGAGCTCGCCGCGGGCGCCATGGAGCGGCTGTCTCGCGAGCACAATGCAAGCTGGTTGTTGCTCGCTCACGACTACCGCCCCGAGATCGCCGACGACAATTGCCTACGGCCGCTGGCTGACCGCCTGAAGCCCACGCTCGGCGATCACGTGCATCATGTCGATCAGGCGCTGTCGGCGGGCGAGATCAAGGCCGTTGTCGGTCTGGTCGACGGCGTGATCACCGGCCGCATGCATCTGGCGATTGCGGCGCTGGGGCAGGGAACGCCCGTCGCAGCGATTACCTATCAGGACAAGTTCCAGGGCCTGTTTGCGCACTTTGGCGTCAGCGAATCGCTGTTGCTGTCGCCGGCCCAATTCCTGGTCGACGACAGTTTTGAGAAGTTTGTGCTGCAGTTCCTTGGCGCGCACGAAGCCGTCGGTGAGAAGGTACGTCAGATGCTGCCGGATGTCATGGAGCTGTCCCGCGCCAACATCGCACCGCTACTGGGCGAGAGCGCGATGCGCACGGTGCAGGAGGCCGGCGGCAAGGTCGCCTGAACGCCCTTATGTCGCCGGCAGACGTCAGTTGACCGCCCGCTCGGTGTTTTCAAAGCGCACGGGGGTGTCGGCTGCGGCCCGCTTGCGCGAGGACGTGGCACCAATGTCGGCCCAGCGGTTGATGAAGCGCCGCGCCGGATTCTCGAAATAGGCGTAGGTGCGGTCCGCGGCGATGGTCAGGACCGCACAGCACGCCAGGGCGAAGAGGCCGAACTGATCGGGACGCAGTCCGAGCCAGATCCACAACGGCTTGAACACGGCAATGAGGATGGCATCGTGCAGCATGTAGATCGCATATGAGGTGTTGCCGAGCCGTCCGAGCAGGCGGGCGCCCGGAAACTCCTTGAAGGCGCTTTCGCCGACCGCAGTGAGCAGGATGGCGCAGGAGAACAGCAGGATGGCGAGGTCCGGCTTGGCGAAGACGTTGAGGACGAGCACGGAGAGGCCGAACGTGCCGATGCCGGCGAAGATCATCCGCTTGTGCCGGTAGGGATGCGACATCCGGAATAGAATGGCGAGCAGGATACCGTTCAGAAAGCTCGGCAGTGCGCGGAGCATCCCGTAATCGAAATTGGCGCCATACATTTGCGACCGTTCCTGCCAGATCGGCAAATGGCCGTGGGCAAGGACCAGATAGAGCGCGGCCACGATCGCGCCGAGCACGATCGGTTGCATCTTGCGTGCAAGCAGCATCAGCAGTGGAAAGATCAGATAGCAGAAGAACTCCGCGCTGATCGACCAGGACGGCGAGTTGAAGCTGAGATGGTCGGTGACGCCCCACGCCTGGAGCAGCAGAAGGTTGTACAGGAAGTCCAGCGGGGTCGAGCGGGCCGTGCGCTCCAGGCCGACGCCGATGAGCACCACGAAGATGAGCAAGCTCAGCAGATGCAGCGGATAGATCCGTGCAATACGCCGGATCATGAAGCGGGAATAGGCCGCCACGCCACGTGCATCGGACGGGTAGGAATAGGAGATCACGAAGCCGGACAGGATGAAGAACATGTCCACGAACAGGCCGTAGGACCCGTTCCAGGCCGGCGAAATGCCCGTGTCGATCAGCTTCAGGTGGAAGATGAAGACCCCGAGCGCAGCGACGAAGCGGTAGAAGTCGAGAACGACAAAACGTCTTGCTTCACTTGCTTCCATCGGGCCTCGGAGTCCTTGCGCGGTTCGTCTCGCTTCTAGAGACGAATTGTGACGCAAGTTCGCTGGATGGAGCGGGGAAGGTGGCGTGATCGCGGATCGGTCGGCCTTGAGTTCCTCGAGACCATCTTGTCCGGGAAGGGAACGACTTCATCGTCCCAATTCTGCCTCTTGATGAGGCAGGCGCCTAATGAGCGGGCCGGGACGTTGGCTGGTCCCGGCCCGTGTCAACATTTATGCGTCCTGTCGTCAGTGCGCCGTGCTCAGACGAACAAGAAATCGTGGCTCGTCAGGCTGCTGACATAGACGTTCTTCAGCAGGATCGAATCATTGGCCGAGAACGTGATCAGCGCATTCGTGCCGGACTGCGTGATCTGCAGGTGACTGTAGTCAGCGGCCAGGAGCTTCGAGATCTGGACCACGTCGTGGGTTGTGCCGTCACCGGCCTGGAAGTTGAGGATCTGGTCCTGGCCGTGATCGTAGGCAACCGTTGTCGAGTTTGGCGCGGCCGAGAACACGTCATTGCCCGCCCCGCCCTGGATCGTCACGCCGCCGGCGACGGCTGTGACATTGTGGGTGCCGTCGGCCTTGGTCTGGTCGAAGAATTGCAGCGCGCTGGCGGAGTTGTAATTCTCGTGCTGCGTCGTCCCGGTCTGTCCGTTGAAGTTGAACAGGAAGACGTCCTTCGAGCCGTCGGTGTTGTTGGCGATCTCCTGGGTCTTGGTGCCAGCGCTGTTGTAGATGTCGGTCAGCTTGCTGCCGTCGTCATGGATGACCTGGGTATAGTCCAGGGTGCCGTCGGCGTGCGTCCGGGTGAGCTCGACCATCTTGCCCGAGGCATCGAGGTGCTGATGCTGGGTCGTATAGGACTGCCCGGTGATGTTGTAGTTCCAGTTGTCGGATGTGCCGTCGGCGTTCTTGATGTAGGCAGCGCTCTTCACGCCGCCGGCATAGACGGTCGTGGAGCTGTAACCGTCGCTCTTGGTCGTTACCTCACTGGTGATGACGCCGTTGGCATCGTACCAGTCGGAGGTCTTGGTGCCGTCGGCGCTCTGCTCCAGCGTGAAGGCCAGGCTGTTGTCCGCGTGGGTGCGAACAATATCGGTGAGGAAGCCGGTGGAATCGTAACTGTCGTGCTCGTTCGTGTAGTTCTGGCCGACGACGTTGAACTGGAAGACGTCCTTCGACCCGTCGGCGTGGTAGTCGGTTTCCGTCTTCTTGACCCCTGATGCATCGTAGTTGGTCACCACGCTGCTGCCGTCGCTGTTGACGACCTGGGTATAGTCGAGCGAGTTGTCGGCATGCCAGCGGGTCACCTCGGTGGTCTGGCCGGATGGATCGAGGTGCTGGTACTGCGTGGTATAGCTCTGCCCGGTGATGTTGTAGCTGTAATTGTCGTGACTCATGTCCGCGTTGGTGATGTATGCCGCGGTCTTCACGCCATTGGTGTACACCGTGGTCGAGCTGTAACCGCTCGGCTTCTGGACCACCTCGCTGGTCAGCACGCCGCTGGCATCGTACCAGTCCGTGGTCTTGGCCCCATCGGCGCTCTGCACCAGCTTGAACGCCATGCTGCCGTCGGCGTGCTTGCGAATCAGCGTGGTGAGGAAGCCGGTCGCATCGTAGATGTCGTGTTCAGTCGTGTAGGTCTGGCCGGTGATGTTGAAGAGGAAAACGTCCTTGCTGCCGTCGGCGTGATAGTCGGTTTCCTTGGTCCGCGTTCCCGCGGCATCATAATTGGTGACGACGCTGCTGCCGTCGCCGTTGATCACCTGGGTATAGTCGAGCGTGCCGTCGGCATGCTTTCGGGTGACGGCGGTGACCTTGCCCGTGGGATCGACGTGCTGGATCAGCGTGGTGTAGCTCTGGCCGGTGATGCCGTAGGCATAATTGTCCTGGCTGCCGTCGGCATTCTTCACGTAGGCGTTGGTCTTGACCCCGTTGCTGTAGAGCGTGGTCGAGGAGAAGCCGTCGGCCTTCTGGATCACCTCGCTGGTGAGGCTGCCGGCGGCATTGTACCAATCGGTCGTCTTGGTGCCGTCGGTCGTCTGAGTGAGCTTGAAGGCGAGGCTGCCGTCGGTGTGCAGCCGCGTCAGGCTGGTGAGAAAGCCAGTCGAATTGTAGACATCGTGCTCGGTCGTGTAGTTCTGGCCCGTGATGTTGTAGGTCCAGACATCCTTGCTGTGGTCGGCATGATAGGCGGTCTCGACCAGCTTGACGCCGGTGGCGCTATAGGTGGTGATCACGCTGCTGCCGTCGGCGTTGTAGACCTGCGTCGAGTCCAGCGAGCCGTCGGCATGGCTGCGGGTCACCGAGGTGACCTTTCCGGATGCATCGAGATGCTGCACCTGGGTGGTGAAGCTCTTGCCCGTGATGCCGTAGGTGTAATTGTCTTGCGAGCCATCGGCATTCTTGACGTAGGCGGCCGTCTTCACACCGCTCGTGTAGAGCGTGGTGGAGTAATAGCCGTCGGACTTCTGGACGACTTCGCTCAGAAGGGTTCCGGCCGTGTTGTAGGTGTCGGTGGTCCTGGTTGCGTCGGTGTCGACATGAACGAATTTCGTCTTCACGCCGCCGGTGTAGCTGATCAGGTCCTTGGAACCATCGGTGTAGGCGACGGTGGTCGAGGTCGGCTGTCCGCTTGAGTTCAGGCCGGTGTCCGACTTCGACACAAGCGATCCGCTGGAATTATAGGTCTTCGTGCTGCTCCAGGTCGCAGCCGAGTTCGTCACCGAGAACGAGTAGCCGCCCTGGATCTTGGAGAGGGCGCTGCCGTAATGGGCGATCATGTAGTCCATGGTCGCCTTCGAGGCGACCGGAAGGACGTGCGAGTCGGTCAGCGTGATGGTCTGCAGGGCCGTGGAGTCGCTGAGGTCGGACAGTTGCGGCACGATCTCGGCGGCCGTGCCGCTGACAGTGGTCCTTGTATCCGGCGGAGTCGTGGTCGTTGGAGGCGCGTCGATCTCGATGATCAGCGGGTGATCGCTGACCGGGATGGTGATCGTGCTGACGTCGGTGTAGCTGGCGATCGCCGTGGTCCCCGTCAGCGTGTCGTACACCTTCACCGAATGATGCACGCCGCCGAGATTCACCGTGACGGTCTCGGTCGGATTGGAAATCTCGGTGTCGTTGGCATCCTTCCAGAGCTTCGGCTCCGCCCACACGACGAGCTCGTAGGCGCCGTTGCTCTTGCCGAGCACCATGCTGTTGCCTGTGGCTGGCATGTTGCTCAGGGTGTAGTTCAACGGATCAGTCGGCTGCAGGCCGCCCTTGCCGTCGTCGGCCAGAATGGTCGTCAGGTTGTGAATGGCGGTGGCGGCGAGCTTCGGCGTCCCGTCGGAATTGAACAGTCCGAAATTGGCTTCGGGATTGGTATTGCCGGCGGAGGAGTCGCGGTCGAACAGCTCGTAGAGATAAGTCTCGCTGACGCCGGCCTTGTAGGCATCGACCAGGGTGTTCAGGATCGATTTGGCCTGCACCGTCTCGTTGACACCGAGATATTGGGTGTTGGCTTGCGTGGTGTAGCCGGTCTCGGTGATGACGACCGGCTTTCCCGGGGCCGCGGCCATCACTGCGCTCAGCGTTGCCGAAATCGAGCTGCCGGTCGTCAGGCTGGTGCTGACATAGGCGTGGGCGTTGGCGTAGTCGACCGAGCCCGACATGTCGCCGAGCTGGCTGTAGCCTTGCGGATCGTTGTAGGCCAGTGACAGATTGTAGACCGGGATGCTGCCGAGCGCGGCGTTGGCGTTGACGGCCTGATAGAGCGCGCTCTGGAACTGAGCTGCGGCGGTAAGGCTCGAACTGCCGTTGTAGCTGAAGGGCTGGTGATTGGCCTCGTTGAGCCCTTCGATCGCGCTGATGCTGCCCGGGTGGCTTGCCGCGAACTTCTGGAGCGAGGCGATGTAGTTCTGCAGCCCGGTTGTGCCCGTCTGGGGCAGCGCCGATGACACCAGGAAGTCGAACTTGTAGCCGGCAGCGGCCAGACCCTCGACAACGGGTTGCGCGGCCGGGCTGGTCCCCATCGCGTCGCGGAGATGGGTGACGCCGAGATACTCGAGGTCATCGACCATCAGCGCGAGATTGTTGTAGCCGGTCCAGCCGAAGCCGGCGTGCGTGTTGACGCCGATGGAGTCGATGAAGCCGCTGGCGGACAGGATGGTTTGATCGGACATTGCACACTCGAGTTTCAGCGCGAACGAAATTGCTCGCAGGGATTGCGTTCAAGCTTCTCTGTCGAGTGTGAATTTCAGATAAAAATGGAAGCTACAAATCGCGAGCGAAACGAGGTTCCTTGTGCAGGAACAGACTTGCTCTGTGTTGCAGCAGAATATTGATGCGATGCCCGGGCAGCATGGCGTGAGGAAGGCGCTTTCAAGATTTTCGCGATTTGCGCTGCTGAATGTATGCGCAGGCCGCGCGAATTGGATTTTATATGACAGATCTGAGCGAGCGGTCGGCGCGCTCGCGGCGCGCGAGATCGGCAAGGAGCAGCAAGACATTTTCTCGCTGGCCGTCAATCGAAGTATCTTCGTCTCATTCCTTCGCAGCTCGCGCTTTCCTGCACGGGAAGTTCGCAGATGCCGCTTCCATGGGCGGTTAAACCAATCAATTTGCTCGCAATGGTTGTGGTTGCTCAGGGATGGTGCAGCGTTCGCCGCGGAAACTGCTGATAAGACCCGGTTCCGTATCGGAACCAGATTCGCTTCGCATAACGCTGGTGCGGCCAATCAGCCGCGGCGGGCCAGCATTAGAAAATCTCCGCGCCATCCGATGACCGCCGTTGCAATCGCGGCGATCGCGATCTTGCCGGCCAGCCATGCCGCGGGCTCCGTCGGTATCGAACCGAGCGATCCGATCAGGATTGCGGCCACCCCCGCCTGCATGACCAACGGCCAGCGCGGGAGCGCCTCAAACCGCAGCGTGGGGCCGAGTGCGACCAGTATGGTCGCGAGCGTCGCGAGCGAAGCACAGCTGACTGCCGCTCGCGGCGACAGGCCGGCCGATACCGCGACCGCGGCGAAGGACACGACGAGGGCGAGCTGGCCGGCCGCGACGACGACGAGCCTGGTCGCCAGCTTCTCGAGGTGGGGAACGACCGCGATCGTCGCCTGCAGATGGGTGTGCAGGAAATAAAAGGCGGCGACCGTTGGGGCCGTCTCCAGAAAGCCATCCAGGCTGGCCTGCGGCACCAGGATACGGGCTGCATCTGGAATAAATCCAATCAGACCACCGAGCAGCACGAGGGTCGTGCAGATCATGAATTCGAACATCCGCCGCGCCGACTGCACCGATTTTGCGCTGCCTCCGTGTTCGAAGTCGTTGACCACTTCCGGATAGCTCACGGTGTGGATCGCTGCATTGAGGACCCAGAAGGGACGCTGCAGGAGGTCAAGCGCAATCGAAAAGCCCGCCCCGGCTCCGGTCGCACCCAGCTGGCCGACGACGATGACACGGAGCAGCACCGGCACCGACAGATGGATAACCGACGCGCCTGCCGCAAGCATGCCGTAGCGGGAGAAATCCTTCCAGTCGGCCAGCATCGTCTGCAGCGGGACGGGCTCCATCGGCGTGCGATAGGCGACAAGGCCGGCGAGCAGGCCGAGGGCGTGACCCGAGGCAATACCGAGCAGCGCCGCTTCCGCCGTTCCCGAGATCATTGCCCCCGCGGCGGCTCCGATCAGGAGGGCGGTGGCACGCAACGCAAGCAGAAAGGATGCGATGCCCAGCCGGTCGGACAGGCGGACCGACAGGAAGTAGAGATCCGTCAAGCCCTGTAGCACGGATATGCCGAGACCCAAGGCGACGATCCGCGTCGGGAGCACGCTGGCCAGAGACGCGCAACTCCCGACCACGACGAGCGCGGCTGCGCTCGACAGGCCTGCTGCAAACAGCGACCACCTCAGCCGCGCCGCCTCGTTTTCTTTGGCTGCCGCCAGAAACCGCAACCCGGCCAGCTGCAGCCACTCGAACATCAGGACGCAGAGCAATTGGCTCGAGGCCAGCGCGAGGGAAAAGTTGGTGTAGTCGGCGGCGGGCAACAGATGGCTGATCGCGAAGATCAGGATGATCGCCGCGGCGCTCTGGTAGACATAGCCCGCCATCGCGAGGAGGCGTGTCATCGCGGAATGAGGCGCTCCTTGCCGACGATCGACGGCCCCTGCGACGCTTCGGCCGTTGCTGCGCGCACGTGCGACATCCGCTGCTCGCGCAATTGTTCATACAGGTTCTTGTATGAAGACAGCACGTCAGAGAATATCCATTTGTTGGTATCCGCGATCAGGCGCCGGCTGATCTCGTCGATCTTGTGCGGATCGGCTGCGACCGCGAGCATGCTCCTGGCCAGGGATTGCGGATCGGCTTCGGTCAGCCAGCCGGTCACCCCGTGCTCGATGACCTCGGGCATGCCGCCGAAGCGCGTTCCGAGCAGCGGCCTGCCCGCCGCCTTGGCATCTGCGACGACCAGCGGACCGGGGTCGTGCCAGATGGAGGGCGCGACCACCACGTCGACCTGCTTGTAGAAATCGTCCGGCGCCACGAAGCCCATGAACTCTATTCGCGCATCCGGCGCGAGCGTCCTGAGGCGTCGCTGTTCCTCGTCGCTTACCCGGCCGGCGATCATCATGCGGATGCGATCGCGGGGCAGCTGAGCAAGGGCCTGCATCAAATTGTCGATGCCCTTTTCCTCGGTGAGGCGGCCGATAAACCCGAACGTCACTTCCGTGGTGCAGACCGGCCGAGGGTAGGGCTCGCGCGGCGGCTCGGTCGAGGCGTTGCGGATCACTGTGCGGATCGGCGTCTCCGAGAACATGCCCATGTCGGTATGAATGGACAGGACGCGCTCGCTCACGCCGACCACGGCGCTGAGCCAATGCGTGGCGCGCTTGCGATGAAAGCTCAGAATTCCGCAGCTCGTGCAGGTGTGCTCGCAGGACCGTCCGTTCTCGAAGCGGGAGCAGCGCGGGCAGGTCAGATAATAGTCATGAAGCGTATGGAGCACGGGGACCCCGAGCTGGGCGGCAACGCGCCAGACCGCGGTGGTGAGCCCCGACAGATTGTTGGAGTGCAGCACGTCCGGCTTGAAGGCCCGGATGCGTTCCGCAATCAGGGGGGCCTGCATCTGCCAGTCGTCGACCGCGTGCCAGATGCTACGCAGCGCGACGTTCTTCTGCTCCGTGAAAGGCAGATACACGTTTCGCACCGGCGCGGAATAGACGTTAATACCGTCGCAGGTTTCCGGAGCCTGATGAGGCGTAGATGCGGCCCGGATCACTTCCACCTCGTCACCGCGTTGCACCAGGCCTTCGGCGAAGCGCCGGGCGAAGATCTCCGCGCCGCCGACGATCTTTGGGGCCTGAGGCGTCGGATAAAGCGTGGACGTCAAAAGAACTTTCATCGCGTCAACCTCATGTCTGCAAAATCGCGTCTACCGCGCCGGCCTGATCTCCAGGGCGGGAACGGCACTGTCATTGGCTGCAATCAGAACCGGTGTGCTCGAAACGGGGATCCAGACCCCGGACGCAGGCCTTGCCGCCTGGTCGCACGGCATCGCAAAGCTCGCGCCCTGTTGATCGCCCTTGAGCCGGATCTCGTAACGTCGGTCCGGGGCCTCGGACCAGACCGCAACTCTGCCGCCGGAAGTCGTCGATGCATTGATCGACACGACGCCGCTGGCGAGCTCGCGGCGCTCGGCACTCAGGCTGGGGCGAATGAAGGCCCAGGCCCCCTGGGCCGCGCAGGCAACCGGCTTTGGCGAATTATCGAAACGATAGAGTCCGAAATTATCCTCCAGCTCCGACGGGTTCTTTCCACTGTCCTTGAGCTCGTAGAGCCACATGCCCTTGAGCCAGCGTGTCGCGGTCGACGCCCACAGGATCAGCTGCGCGGTATTGTCGGCCTGGGCCTGCTCGCTGACGCCGCATTTGTTGGTGGCCGTGGTCCAGCCCGTCTCGGTGACATAGATCGGGAAGTCAGGATTTCCGCTGGCCTGGCCGACCATACGGTGAAACGCCGTGAGCCGGTCGATGATCTCGGCCGACGTGCGTTTGCTCGGGCCCATGCAGAAATTGTAGAGATGGATCGAAGCACCGTCCGCATGCTGAAGAATGCCGGTTCGCAGCATCTTCTCCGTCCATGTCCAGCCCGGATCGTCGCCAAGAGCTCCGATCAGGAAAGGCGCATGCGGTGCTACGCGCTTCACCGCCGGCCGCGCGACTTGCGCGAGCGCCAGATAGTTCTCCGGCGAGAACGCGGGATCCTTCTTTGCCGCCAGATTCCATTCGTTCCAGAGCTCGAAGACCGGATGCTGCGCCACGACCGATTGCGCCGCAGCAGCAGCATAATCGGCGAACCGCTGCCGGGCCTCATCGGTGGTCGGTGGCGTGGAATTCGGAACCAGATGATGGCCGAAGGCGAGGATCAGGAGAGGGCGCGCGACGCCGGACCTGACCTGCGCTTCGAGCCTGCCGAGCCTGGGCGTGAAGCCCATCCGGCGTCCCCCCACCTCGAAATCGGACCAGGGAAAATCATCGCGGAAGGCGTTGAGGCCGAGTTGCTTGATCTGTGCGACGTTTTCCGAAGGAACGTATCCGCGCGCGCTCACCGGGCCACCCAGCCCCTGATGCGTGCCGACGCCCAGCAGGAATCGAGCATCGAGCGGTTGCGCCTGCTGTGCGCAGACAGAGACCGGCAGAAAAATGGATGCGATGAGGCCCGCGAGGCGGAAGCTGCCGCGAGCCAAGGTGCGTGAGAATATCATCGGCTAGTTCATGCTCGCGCGTGCTGCGTTCGCGCTGACACCCAATCCGGTCCATGACATCGCCATCGCGATCTCCTGTATCTGCGACGGCAAGTGTGAACGTCGAGCCATCAGAAATTCTTGGAGAGGTCCGACCGCAGCCCCGCCTTCGCGTCGATCGGTGTCCGGTCGTCGTGGAGCAGCTCGGCATAGACCTGCTGCAATTGCCCATGCGTCTTCTGAACGTCATAAAACTGCTTGAACCGGTCGTAGCCGCGTTGTCCCAGCACCTTGAGGTCGAGATCGAGTGCTCGCCGGAAACCGTCGACGAGCGGCTGGACCGCGACGGGCTCGCAAAGCACGCCGGTCACGCCATCGACGACGATCTCGGGCAATGCTCCGCTACGGAACGCCAGGATGGGTTTGGCCGCGCGCATCGCTTCCAGGGCAACGAGGCCGAAGGCTTCCCATCGTGACGGGATCACGACGAGGTCGGCGGCCTCGAGCTGGGTCTCGATGGTCGGGCGATCGAGCCAGCCCAGCAGGGACACGTTGGACGGGACGCTAGGGCCTTCGTACTTGTTGACGACGGAGGCGCCGATCATGCGGATCTCCAGCACATCCTCGAGCGAGCGTGCCGCCTCGATCAGGAGATCAAAGCCCTTCTGGCGGTCCAGCCGTCCGATGAACAGCACCTTGACCTTCTTGGACGTCCAGTCGGCCGCGACGGGCTGCGGCGTGCGGCTCTTCGAGATGCCGTTATGGACGAGGGTGAGGCGCTCGGCGGGAATTCCGGCGCGGACGGCTTCGTTGAACTCGTCGCTGGAGATGCAGATGATTCGGTCCGACGTGCGTGCAAGGAGGTTCTCCGCCGCTTTCGTCACGAGATGACTGAGGCGGCCGGTCTCGCGCGAAAACGCCCAGCCGTGCGGGCAATAGACGACGCGCGGACCGTCGGAGCGGGCCGCCAGCGCCGGACGCAGCACGAGGCCCGCAAACGAGGAGTGCAGGTGGACGACATCAGGACGAAAGGCATCCAGCGCTTGCATGCTTGCGCGCAACATCTGGAATAGCCCGGCGATGCCGCGGCCGGATCGTTCGAACGTCGTAATCTGGTTGTCATCGATCGCCGGAAGATCGCGGCGATGATCCGACGGCACGACGTAATGCACGTTCTCGGCGCCGAAGCTCGCCTGTTGCTGTGGGTGCAACTCGTTCAGGTAGCTGGCAATCCCGCCCCGAATCGTCTCGGCGATGTGCAGCACTTTCATCGTTTGCCTTCCGTAGGGCCGCGTTGGAGAGGCGGACATCCTGTATCCCTGTTCTGGGTTCGCTAGTGCGAGAGACAGTTCCTCGAATACGTAGCGATATTGGGGCAGCGATGTGGTGATGTTGCGCCAAGCTCTTTGTGCGCACGATGGAAGAAACGAAAAATTCTCGTGGAACCAAGCGCACGTGCGCGAGTTGCAGCCAGTTGCAAATTGTTTGTGCGAAAACCGATGCGCGCGATAATCGAAGTGCATCGAACTTCAAGCAGCGCTGGCAACGTTTGCCGATGGTGTGAGATGATCGAGCAACGACTTCGCCGACTTTTGCCACGAAAAGAACGCAACGCGTTCCTGCTGCCGCCGGCGCTCCTGATCGGAGATGGCGCCGATTGCCAATCTTTCGAGCATCAGTTGCTTCAACGATTCGGCATCATTGGCGTCAAAATACGCAGCGGCGTCGGCACACGTCTCCACGACGGCATCGGCCGTCGAGGCGATGACCGGGCAACCGAAGATCATCGCTTCGAGCGGCGGCACGCCGAAGCCCTCGTACAGCGAGGGAAACACAAATGCCGATGCATGCGCGTAGAGCGCTGCGATCTCGCTGTCCGTCAGACGCCCGGCGAGCAGCAGGCCGGCAGCGCCCTCGCCCGAATTGTCCTGAAAGACCTTGCTGTTGTCGCCGCCGACGATGACCAGAGGAACGTCAGTCCGGTCGAGCAGCTGGATGGCACGGATCGCGACCGAAAGATTCTTGTTCTTGGTTCTGGAGCCCACATAAAGAAAGAACTTCTGCGGCCGAACGCCGAGCCGGGCAATGATGTCGGGATCAGGGTTCGTCCTGGCGAAGTGTTCGGCGCTATTGGGGAAAACCGGGATCGCCGTTGCTGACAGATTCAGCACCTCGGCAAGCTCTTTGCGCGAAAAGGCCGATACGGTTGCGATGCTTGCGTGCCGGGCGAGCAGCCGGCCCATGGTTCGGTGAACTGCAAGATAGCGCCAGTTGAAGAAGTCGGGCCGGCGAAAGACCTGTGCGTCGTGGATCACCACAATGTGGTCGCGATGGAACACGGGGCCGGAATTGGCGAGACTGATCAAGCGGCCTCCCGCAGCGGCGCGCGCCAGGTCGATTTGGTCCCAGGCGTGCCCGCGCAACCGGCCGACGGCGCGAATCTTGATTCGCTCCAGTTGGAGCTGCTCGCTTGCATCCACGGGCGTCAGCAACTGCCAGTCTGCGTTCCGCAGCGCGGCGGGAGTTTGCTCCGACGCCAGAAGCACGTCGATCGCCTTGACGATCTCGGCGGCATAGCGCTGAACGCCGGTGAGCTTTTGCGACAGAAAGCGGCCGTTGATGAAGAATTTCAATTGGCTACCACATTGGTTGATCGGAGTCCGGGCCGACCTTGCGGCGAAGCAATGCGGAGGACGAGCCGCAAAGGAGCAACCGTTAGGTACAGAAATATGACGCAGCCTCGCACAGTGGAGGCGCTCTGCCTGCATGGCTGGCGCTGCCTTGCTGCGTGCGAGGTCGCGGTGTAGATGTCCGCCATGAGTGACGATACCCACTCCCTCCGCAGCGGAGGGTTGACCGCGACCGTCAAGGCGCACGGCGCCGAGTTGTGCTCGTTGAAGGACGATGTCACCGAGTTCGTCTGGCAGGCCGGGCCGGAATGGCCGCGCCATGCGCCGCTGCTGTTTCCGATCGTGGGGCGCCTTGCCGGGGACGAATTGCGGCACCGGGGCAAGACATACCGGATGACCCAGCATGGCTTTGCGCGCGACAGCCGCTTTGCATGGGCGGAGCGCGGCGAAAGCCGCTGCACGCTGGTGCTCGAAGACAGCGAGACGACCCGCGCGCTCTATCCGTTCGCGTTCCGTCTGACCGCAATCTATGCGCTCGACGCCGCCGGCCTCGATCTGACACTTTCGATCGCCAACACCGGCAAGGAGACATTGCCGGCTTCGATCGGCGGCCATCCCGCCTTCAATTGGCCCCTCCGGCCCGAGAGCGCGAAGGAGGACTACGCGCTGACCTTTGCGAAGGTGGAATCGTCTCCCGTCCGCCGTCTTGATGGCGGGCTGCTGCGTGCGGCCGCGGAGCCTGGTCCCGTCAAGGGTAATCAGCTCGCCTTGTCCGAATCCCTGTTCGTCGATGACGCCATCATCTTCGACCGGATCGACAGCAACGCGGTCCGCTATGCTGCGTCCTCCAGCCCCTGGCTGAAAATGTCCTGGCGCGGCTTTCGCGAGCTCGGCGTCTGGTCGAAACCGTCGGGCGCGCCGTTCCTCTGTATCGAGCCCTGGCGCGGCTATGCCAGTCCCGCCGGCTTTGACGGCGAATTCACGGACAAGCCGGGCCTGATGCATATCGCGCCGGGTGCGGAAGAGCGCTTGTCGTTCCGGATCGAGGTCGGAACGTCTTGAGGCCGAAGGGCGAACCGATCGTCGGCCCTCAGACCTCGATGCGCGTGAGATCCTCGCCGAGCACGACCGGCCCCACATAATCCCGCCGGACATCCGCAAGCAGCGCGTTCAGCATGACATCGTCGGCGCGCGGCCGGTGATGGGTCAGCGCGAGCTTCTTGACGCCGGCCTTGGCCGCAACCTTGCCGACGGTGTCGCCGCAGGCGATCGTGAATTTCGCAAGGCGGCGGAGGTGCTCGTTGTTGATCTCCGGCGTTGCGAGAAAACAGCACTGGACGAGCAAATCGGCTCCCTCAGCCAGCCGCTCGAGCCCGGGGCAGGGGACCGTGTCGCCCGAAATTGCAATGACCTTGCCCTCCGCTTCGAAGCGGTAGCCGAGACACATCCATCGCGCGAGAAAGGCCGGCGGCATGTCGAGGCCGTCGCCATGCGACACCAGCTCGGCGCTGATCTTCCAGCGCCCGGTGTCGAGAACGGGCCCTGGTATGATGTCCGTCGCGACCACGGGTTTCCAGCCGCCGAAGGCCGGCTCGCCCTTATCGCGCCAGGTGATGTCCTTGTCGTAGACCTGCGTGATCAGCGTGTCGACGAGCCGCTCGGTATCCGGCGGTCCATAGACGCGCAGCTCGTCCTTGCGTCCGTGCATCCATGAATTCAGCATCACATCGTAGAGGTCGCCGATGTGGTCGAAGTGATGATGCGTGAGAAAAACCGTGTTGATCGCGCCGAGCGGAACGCCGGCCTTGCTGAGCTGCACCACAACGCCGCGGCCTGCGTCGAACAGGATATTCTCGTCGCCGAGCCTGATCAGGGTGGTCGTCGCCATGCGGCGCGGGTCCGGCCGCGGGCCGCCGGTGCCGAGCAGTATGACCTGCATGGTGCCTACTCCAGCGTGAAGTGTCTCCACAGTAGAGTTTAAGGCGGCAATGAAGCAAGCCGCATCGGGCCGGCAGGGACGGAGCGGGGGGCGTTCAGCGCGTGCCGGCCGCAGTGGCGGCGATGGTCGGCGGGAGGATTGATCGGTCCGATCCCGCCGATGTCAGACGGTGCGCCAAATCCTGCGCGCGCCGTTCGACCAGATGCCAGGTCGCGCGCGCGACGAGATAGCTCAGCGCGGCGGTGACGACATAGGCGATGAGCAGCGAGACCAGTCCATCGGCGAACGGCCAGAGCTGATGCAGGCCGTAGATCACCGCGAAGTGCGACAGGTACATCGAATAGGAATTGCGGCCGACCGCCTCGAGCGGCTGGAAGCGGATCGCAAGCTTGATGCAGCCGGCAACCAGTGCGCCGAGCACGAGGTTGATCATGAGATAGTTGAATTCGTGCGAGCCGGTTATGCGGTTGGCGACGAAGGACAGCGCGATGAAGACCGCGTAGATCGCTGCGTCCGACCGGGCAAACCCGTCGCGTAGCGCGAAGAACAGCGCGCATCCGACCAGGAAGACCGGAAGCTGGTTCAGGAAGCTGATGTGCAGCGTGGTCCAGACGAACGCTTCGTGACCTGGACCGTAATAGGCGGAGAACAGCGCGAAAGCCCACGGCTTGAACAGGCAGACATTGACGAGATGCAGCACGATTGCCAGCGCGAGATAGAGATGGCGGCGCGATCCGAACGCGGTGATCAGAAGCGGGAAGACGAGATAGAAGGTCATCTCGGCCGCGATCGACCAGTCGCCGGGCACGACGCTGTTGACGCTGTCCGGCCAGAAGCCGTGCAGGAACGTCGCGGTGAGGATCACTTGAGCTGGCCCGATGCCGCCAGGCGCGTTGTCGCTCGGCCCGGTGCCGTTGATGACGAGGTAGATCGGGATCGCGAGCCAGAACAGTGGCGCGATGCGCAGGAAGCGGCGGATATAGAACTTCCGCGTCGGACTGGTTTCGACGCGCTGCGTCCACATCAGGCACATCGTCATGGCGCTGACGAAGTAGAACACGTTGACGCCGGTCCAGCCGCACATGAAGGCGTAGTCGACGGCGTGGATATTTGATGGAAACGACTGCGAGACGTGGATGGCCATCACGCCGGCGATGGCGAGGCCGCGCAGGACATCGAGCGTGTGCGAACGGCCGAACGGCGCCGTGCCTTGCTCGGTTCGACCGGCAGCCAACCGGGCCTGCCCCTGCATCACGTCTGCTCCGTGGTTCCACATTGTGCGGGCGGGACAATAGAGGCGCAGGTGGGCCTTCCGAAGCCGAAGGCCATTTTTACGTTAACCGGCGGTTGAGTCCGAAGCCGAATGTGAGGGATCGGCGGCACGGGCCGGCGCAAGGCCCCTGCGGGGGCCGCCCTGCGCTATGATGCGCGGAATGAGAATTGTGGGCCAATTCATACTTAATCCCTAGAGACCATGAGCAATATTGTTTGCGCGTCGCAACGCGCCTAATATTCCGGCAGGCAATTTCGGGGGCTCGAACAAGTCGTGAATGTCCGTTCACATGACAGCGCATTGCGCGGTGACTTGAATTTCCAGGTCGGGTCCCAGGCACACAGGACACCCAAGACCGTGGTTGATTCCGCACTTAAGGAGTTGCGTCCCGCCGGCCGCGAGCGGCTGATCGTCGTCGAGGACGATCCGGTGACGCGGACCATGCTGGTCGGCTATTTCAGCGAGAACAATTTCGACGTGGTCGGCGCCAGTTCCTGCGCTGAGTGCCGCCAGGCGTTGCGCGCCCGAACCGATCTCATCTTCCTCGACGTGCAACTGCCCGATGGCGACGGCTTCGAGCTCGCCAAGGAGATCCAGGCGACCAGCAACGCGGGCATCATCTTCGTGACGCGCCGCGACACCGACGTCGATCGCATCCTCGGCCTCGAGATCGCCGGCGACCACTACGTCACCAAGCCGATCAATCTGCGCGACCTGCTGGCGCGCGCACGCAGCGTGCTGCGGCGACGCTCGCTCGACCGCAAGGCGGCGCGCAACCACAATTCGATCGCCTTCGGCGACTGGATCATCGACCTCACCCGGCGTGAATTGCTCGGCAGCGACGGCAAGCCTGTGGCGCTGACGCGCGCCGAATTCGACCTGCTCGCGGCGCTCGTCGGCGCCGACGGACGGCCGCTCAGCCGCGACTATCTGATCGAGGTCGTCAGCAACCGCCAGGCCGAGGTCGACATCCGCACGGTCGACGCGCTGGTAGCACGACTGCGCCGCAAGCTCGTCGGCAGCGGTACGCCCGTGATCGCGACCGTCACCGGCGTCGGCTACAAGCTCGCGCTTAGCGAGCGGCTATAGGCACTTGTTGTCAGCGCGATGCGACGCGCTTCCATCGCGCTGCGATGCGAGCCTTGATCTGGCTGACCCTGGCCTCGTGCGAGGCCCAATAGGCGCGGCTGGCGGCTGCAGTGCCTTGGCGATAGCGGGCATAGACGGCTTTGGGCTGCGCCGCCATCTTCGGGCGGCTCGCCGGTTTTGCCGGAACTGCTGCAGGTGCTGCGGAAGTGGGCCGGGGCGCCGGATCCGGAGCGGCCGCAACGTCGGTCTCAAGAGCCTTCGAATCCATGGCGGAAAGACGGTTACGGGCGCGGTTGCAATAGACCTGCGACCGCGCGGTCATCGC
This sequence comes from Bradyrhizobium sp. CCBAU 11430, assembly GCF_028128855.1. Classification (NCBI taxonomy): domain Bacteria; kingdom Pseudomonadati; phylum Pseudomonadota; class Alphaproteobacteria; order Hyphomicrobiales; family Nitrobacteraceae; genus Bradyrhizobium; species Bradyrhizobium sp. CCBAU 11430. The sequence goes on along the minus strand of NZ_LBJV01000070.1, from coordinate 277,965 downwards.
TTCCTCGCCATGGCCTGCTCGATACTTCATGAGCGCGCGGCACATGTCCCCGCCAGCCAGCCGCCACGCCTGGCTGAGATAAAGCACCCCATAATGGATGTTGATGTCGGGTTCGGCGAGTTCCGCCTCGCTGCCCTTGAAGCCCAGCATCGCGGCCGTCTCGGGCCGCACCTGCATCAGGCCGATCTCGCCGACGCTGCCGATGACGGCCGAGTTGTAGCCGCTTTCGACGAAGACGACCGCTTCGGCGATATCGGCCGGCAAATTGGTGTTTGCGGTTTCTCGCTCGATGATCTTCCGGATCATGGCCCGGGATGACGGCGTTTCGCCGGCACCGATCTCCGGCCTGGAGATCGCCGACGTCGTGTCCGGCCCGCCCAGATCGCCGTCTCCAGCCTGTGCGCAGATCGGGGCCGACAACAGCAGGACGACCGCCACGTGTCTCCACGTCGCGCCGAGATTGGAGTATGCCCGATCCCACAGCATCGGTCCGTCATAGAGCCCCGGAGTTAACAAACCGGCCTCCGCTGCGGCGACTAGCGCGCGCGGGCGCTCTGATCGGTGGACGTCGCTTGCGCAGGTTCAGCCAGCCGGTCGTCGATCGCATAGAGCGTACAGGTGGGCGACCATTTCATGCAGGCCGCTAGCGAATCGCGCCGGGCGTCGTCGGCCGTGATGTGTCCCGAACGCCAGCCGTAGCCGCCGTTCGGCGACACCGCGAAAGCCTTGTGCGGCAGCATGCTGGCGAGATAGCGCGCGAACTCGGCCCGCGCGGCCTCGTTGAGCTGGCGCGGCGGCGGCAGCGGGTCGGGCGGGCTCAGGATATCGCGACTGAGGAGGCCGCGCTCGCGCAGGAAGGCGTCGACATAGGGCGTCCATTGCGCACCGCTCGCCACCGCATAGAGGTAGTGGCCGTCGTCACCGAACGGCGGCGCCGCGATGAATTTTGCGTTGCCACCACTGGTGCGAAATCCGTCATGGAGGCGGCGCGCGAGGTCGGGGCCGAAATATGAATCGTTGGTCGCATAGACCCACAGCATCGGCGCGCGCGAGGTCTTGCCGAAGGTGACGAAGGCCTGCACCAGCCCATCGGGATTGCAGACGTCGTCGTCGTCGCGCGAGCCGCGGCCGCCCGCGAAGTTGATCGCGGCGACGAGACCGGCCGGTGCCTGCGCGGTCAGTGCGACGGTGGCGAGCCCGCCGGCGGAATGACCGGCCGCGATCATGCCTGTTGTTGTGACGTCGGTCCGGCGCGCCATCGCATCGATCGCGGCGCGCAAGTCGGCAACCGCGACCGCGGCTGCAGGCAGGTAAGCGGCTTTCGCGCAGCCGCCGACGCTGTCGACGCGACCGCCAGGCGAGGTGCCGTAGCCGCGCCGCATCACGATCAGCGCGGCAAAGCCGCGCCGGGCGTATTCGAGCGCAATGCCGTAATATTTATGCGCGGACATCGTCGCGCGGTCGTCGAAGCTGCGCGGCGAGCCGTGGCTGAGCAGCGCCAGCGGATAGCGCTTCGTCCCGGCCGGGCGCACCAGGAAGGCCTCCAGCCCCTGTGGCCCGGCCTCCGCCATGGGGATACGGAGATCCTCGGTGTAGAACTCCGCAGCACGCGCCGGCGCACCGGCCACGACGAGGCCGGCGATCAGCAGAAGCAGCTTGCGTGAAAGAGCCATTGGGCGATTCGGAGGGCCTCGATGGCCGGAAGCATAGCATGATCTCCTTGCTTGAACCGTGACCTCGCAGCTATCGCCGTCGTCCTCAGGATGACGGGACGGGCGCCGCCTGTGTCGCCCTCTGTCAACCCATCCCCACAAAAATATTCCACTTTGCCGAAATTCGGTTTTGTCGTATCTATCGCACATCCCGGCTCACCCAAGAGGGGCGATCATGTGTCGTCACGCATCGCGAGCCGGGTTTGCGGTGGACGCGGCAGCGTCGGCACGAGAGGCGCGGGCAGGGCGGGTAGTCCCTGTGAGCCCGAGGCTTCGTGCGGATGAGCGGCGCTGCTGGGCTTCGTCTCGTCTGTAAGTTTCCGGCTTCGTCGACAGGGCTGGAAAAACTGCGGCGAAATGGCGGGCCGTGTGTACGGCAAAACCGTGTGGTCCTGGCCGTCGTTGCTACGGTCAAGTCCTGCGGAGGTGCGAGCGAGCCCAACCGGGCAGACTGCATCATCCAATTCGCGGGGCGAGGGAGGCCAGAAGGAATGGTCGGCTCCCGGGAGATCACGGCATAAGCCGTCCAACCACTGCGCAGGGAAGGCCGAGTGATTGGCCACACCTGTATGCTGCTGTGCGGTTCTTTCTGCGTGTGCATTTCGCGCAGCGGACCGCGGGTGCGAGCCAGCACCCGGCCTTCCCTGCGCCCTCTTGGATTAGAGGGTGGAGCGACGAAGCAAAGCTCGGGCGAATCAAGCCGCGAGGCCGCGAAGGCATGTCCTCATTGAAGATCTCACATCGATGATGCAGGCTCAGATTCATGACCGTCGCAAGGCGAGCCTCCGTTTCGCGGTTGCGCGGGTATGACTCTGGGGGGCGCGGACTTTCGCTGCAGCCACCTACCCAGGGAACGCCTTCCCCACCGCGGGTGTTGTGCCCCTTGGCGGGGACCCGGCCGATGCTATGGTGTCGCGCTATCTCAGTACGACAGGACGAGGATATTTCAGTGGCTGATGTTCATCCCGGGGCGGGCAAGCAGGCTTCGCCGGACGCGCTCACCAATATTCCGCGGCTGGTGACGGCCTATTTCGCCGGCAAGCCCGACGTCGCGGATCCCGCGCAGCGCGTGGCGTTCGGCACCTCCGGCCATCGCGGCACCTCGTTCAAGAACACTTTCAACGAAGGCCATATCCTCGCGACCACGCAGGCCATTTGCGACTACAGACGGGAAAAGGGGCTGACCGGACCGCTGTTCATCGGCATCGACACTCACGCGCTGGCCGAGCCGGCACTGGTCAGCGCCGTCGAGGTGTTCGCCGCCAACGGCGTCGACATCATGATCGACAAGGACGGCGGCTACACGCCGACGCCGGTGATCTCGCACGCGATCCTCACCTACAACAAGGGCCGCACATCGGGTCTCGCTGACGGCGTCGTCATCACGCCCTCGCACAATCCGCCGGAGGATGGCGGCTACAAATACAATCCGCCGCATGGCGGGCCGGCCGATACGGATGTCACGGGCGTGGTCGAGAAGCGCGCCAACGCCTATCTCGCCGGCGGCCTCAAGGGCGTGAAGCGCATCGACTATGCCAAGGCGCTGAAGTCTTCGAACGTCCATGCCACCGACTTCGTCACGCCTTACGTCGCCGATCTCGGCAATGTCGTCGATCTCGACCTCGTCAAATCCGCCGGCATCAAGATCGGCATCGATCCGCTCGGCGGCGCCGCCGTACACTACTGGCATCCGATCATCGAGCGCTACGGCCTGAAGGCCACCGTGGTGAACGAGGCGATCGACCCGACCTTCCGCTTCATGACGGTGGACTGGGACGGCAAGATCCGCATGGACTGCTCCTCGCCCTACGCGATGGCGAGCCTGATCGCGATGCGCGACCGCTTCGACGTCGCCTTTGCCAACGACACCGATGCCGATCGCCACGGCATCGTCACGCGCTCCGGCGGCCTGATGAATCCGAACCATTATCTGGCGACTGCGATCTCCTATCTGTTCGCGCATCGTCCGAACTGGGGCAGGGATGCTGCGATCGGCAAGACCGTGGTGTCGAGCTCGATCATCGATCGCGTTGCCAAGAAGCTCGGGCGCAAGCTGGTCGAGACGCCGGTCGGCTTCAAATGGTTCGTCGACGGTCTCCTCACGGGCGGCTTCGGCTTCGGCGGCGAGGAGAGTGCGGGCGCCTCGTTCCTGCGCCGTGACGGCACGGTGTGGACGACCGACAAGGACGGCGTCATCCTTGGCCTGCTCGCCGCCGAGATCATGGCCAAGACCGGCCGCGACCCCAGCCAGCTGTTCAATGATCTGACCGCCGAGTTCGGCGTGCCGCATTACGCGCGCATCGACGTCGCCGCGACCGGACCGCAAAAGAACATCCTCAAATCCGTCACGCCTGAGCAGCTCGGTCTGAAGGATCTCGCCGGCGACCCCGTCCGCGCAACGCTCAGCAAGGCGCCCGGTAACGGCCAGCCGTTCGGCGGAATCAAGGTCGAGACCGATTTCGGCTGGTTCGCCGCGCGGCCGTCAGGGACCGAGGACGTCTACAAGATCTACGCCGAGAGCTTCCGCAGCACCGAGCACCTGACGCGGATTCAGGAGGAGGCCAAGGCAGGACTGGCGAAGGTGTTCGGGGCGTAAAGCGCCGGACCAAATCGCCGTATCGCCTTCTTCGACCAAGGGTAGGTCTCGCCATCACACGGTGTCATCAGTGCGCAATTGCGCACAGGGGGCGGGCGATCCGGGCAGAAATTGTCTGAACCAATGTCCGCTGCGGAGTCCTGGATTCCCCGCTCCGAATCGCTTCTGCTGGTATGTATACATTCATGAAGCTATAGGTATCTAAATACGCCGATTTCGGCCTTGAATAATTCCATCCCTCAGCTATTGTATACATAACGCATACATACGCCGTGGGAGTGAGACCAATGACAAAGCCCTTCCCCATGAATGCCTGGTACGCCGCGGCCTGGGACGCGGACGTGAAAGCTGCGCTGCTGCCGCGAACCATCTGCGGCAAGCATGTCGTGATGTACCGGAAGGCCGACGGTGCGGTCGCCGCGCTGGAGGATGCCTGCTGGCACCGTCTGGTGCCGCTGTCCAAGGGCCGGCTCGAAGGCGACACCGTCGTCTGCGGCTATCACGGCCTGAAATACAACGCGCAGGGGCGCTGCACCTTCATGCCCTCGCAGGAGACCATCAACCCGTCGGCCTGCGTCCGCGCCTATCCCGTGGTCGAGCGCCATCGCTACATCTGGCTCTGGATGGGCGATCCCGCGCTGGCCGATCCCGCGCTCGTGCCGGACATGCACTGGAATCACGATCCGGCCTGGGCCGGCGACGGCAAGACCATCCACGTCAATTGCGACTACCGCCTCGTGCTCGACAATCTCATGGACCTCACCCATGAGACCTTCGTGCACGGCTCCTCCATCGGCAACGATGCGGTGGCGGAGGCGCCGTTCGACGTCACTCATGGCGAGAAGACTGTCACGGTCACGCGCTGGATGCGGAACATCGAGCCACCGCCGTTCTGGGCGAAACAGCTCGGCAAGACCGGCCTGGTCGATCGCTGGCAGATCATCCGCTTTGAGGCGCCATGCACCATCGCCATCGACGTCGGCGTGGCGCCGACAGGCACCGGTGCGCCGGAAGGCGATCGCTCGCAGGGCGTCAACGGCTTCGTGCTCAACACCATCACGCCCGAGACCGAGAAGACCTGCCATTATTTCTGGGCCTTCGTGCGCAACTACCAGCTCGGCGAGCAGCGCATCACCACCGAGATCCGCGAGGGCGTCTCCGGCATCTTCCACGAGGACGAGCTGATCCTGGAAGCGCAGCAGCGCGCGATGGACGAAAACCCCGATCGCATCTTCTACAACCTCAACATCGACGCCGGCGCGATGTGGACGCGCAAACTGATCGACCGGATGGTAGCGAAGGAAAACGGGCCGCAGCACCTTCAGGCGGCGGAGTAGGCCAGGTGAAAGCAGCAGCCCCCGAACGTGAGGTCGACCGCTCCGTCTCGCAGACCGTGAAGGCGCAGCTTGCGCTGCGCGACCAGATCCTGTCCGGCTCTCTGCGGCCGGGCGAGCGCATCTCCGAGCTCCAGGCGGTGGAGACCACCGGCGTCTCGCGCACCCCGGTGCGCATGGCACTGGTGCGGCTGGAGGAGGAGGGCCTGCTGGAGGCGATCCCGTCCGGCGGCTTCATGGTGAAGGCGTTTTCGGAACGCGACATCTCCGATTCCATCGAGCTGCGCGGCACGCTGGAAGGGCTCGCCGCGCGCTTCGCTGCCGAGCGCGGTGTCTCCGCGCGCGAGCTCGAGCCGCTCAAGGAGTGCCTTGCCGCGATCGACGAATTGCTGCGCCAGGTGCCGATCTCGATCGAAGCGTTCTCGTCCTATGTCACGCTGAACGCGCGCTTCCACGCCCTGCTCACGGAATTGTCGCGCAGCCCACCCTTGGTCCGCCAGATCGACCGCGCCTCGGCGCTGCCGTTCGCATCCCCGAGCGGCTTCGTGATGGCGCAATCCGCATTGCCCGAGGCGCAGCAGATCCTGATCATCGGGCAGGAGCACCACCGCGTCGTGATCGACGCCATCGAGAACCGCGAAGGCGCGCGCGCCGAAGCCGTCATGCGCGAGCATGCGCGGCTCGCGGTACGAAACTTGAGGCTCGCGCTGCGCAACCGGACCCATCTCGACCTCTTGCCGGCGCTGGCGCTGATCAAGACCGCAACCGATTGAGGGCAGTGCCATGCGCTTCATCGAAACCTGGATTCCGGCAACGCTCGTCTCGACGCGCGATCTCGCTCCCGGCATCCGTGAATTCCTGATCCGGCCTGATCGGTTCGACGCCGCCGCCTATCCGGTCGGCAGCCACATCAATATCAGCGTGACCATCGACGGCCTGCCGGAGACGCGGTCCTATTCGCTGGTCGGCGAAGCCACCTCGGCCGGCCTCAAGATCGCGGTGCGCCGTGCCGAGGATTCCCGCGGCGGCTCCCGCTACATGTGGCAGCTCGCGCCGGGCGCGCGGCTCGACATCACCCAGCCCGCTTCGCTACTCGCGGTCGACTGGGCTCGCGAAAGCTATTGTCTGATCGCCGGCGGCATCGGCATCACGCCGATCCTCGGTGCCGCGCAGGCGCTGGCGCGGCGCGGCGTGGATGTCACGCTGCACTATGCGGTGCGCTCGCGCGCCGAGGCCGCCTATCTCGACGATCTCGCCGCGATGCTCGGCGATCGCCTGGTCGTTCATGCCAGCGATGAAGGCAGACGACTCGACCTCGATGCGGTGTTCGCATCATTGCCGCAAGGCGCGTTGTCGCTGTTCTGCGGCCCGATGCGGATGCTGGATGCCGCGCGCCACGCCTGGATCGGCGCGGGCCATCCGCTGCCCGACCTCCGCTACGAGACCTTCGGCTCCAGCGGCACGCTGCCGACCGAGACGTTTCGCGTGCGCCTGAAGGGCTCTGATGTCGAGCTCGAAATCCCGCGCGAGCGCTCGATGCTGGACGTGCTCAACGCCAGCGGTCACGACGTGATGTACGATTGCAAGCGCGGCGAATGCGGCCTCTGCGCCATCGACGTGGTCGAGGTCGACGGCGAGATCGACCACCGCGACGTCTTCTTCAGTGACCATCAGAAGCAAAGCAACCAGAAGATCTGCGCCTGCGTCTCGCGGGCCCGTGGCACCATCACGGTGGACACGCTGCTGCGCGCGGACGCGGTTTGAGCGAGCCTTGAGCTGGACTCCATTAAGAAGGAATGGACGGCGCCGCGGGCTCCACCTCTCCCGCTTGCGGGAGAGGTCGCGCCGAAGCGCCGGGTGAGGGCTCTCTCCTCTGAGGGAGTGTCCCGTTGCGGAGACACCCTCTCCTCAACCTCTCCCGCAAGCGGGCGAGGGGGCTCACCGCCGTCGTGGTCGTCACTAGCTCAAATCTAAGTTCCACCTACGCCGCAAACGTCGCCCGAAGCTTCTTCGTATCCAGCAGCGCCAGCACGCCGTCCACCGACACCGGCCGGCTGATCAGATAGCCCTGCACCTCGTCGCAACTGATCTGCCTGAGATAGTCGAGCTGGTCGGCGGTCTCGACGCCCTCGGCGACGACGGCGATGCGCAGGTCGCGCGCGAGCGAGATCACCGATTTGACGATGGCGGCACAGTCGGGCTGCACCAGCATGTCGCGGATGAAGGACTGGTCGATCTTGATGCGGCTGAACGGCAGCTTGCGCAAATAGGTGAGGGAGGAGAAGCCGGTCCCGAAATCGTCCAGCGCCACGGTGACGCCGAGCTGCAGCAGCGCGTTCAGAACCGGCTCGGCCGAGCCGTATTTCGACAGCAGCATCGATTCCGTGATCTCGATCTCGAGCCGGTGCGGGGCGATCTTCGCCTCCGCGAGCGCCTGTACGATGATCTGGAGGATGCCGGCGTTGTGAAACTGCGCGGCCGAGAAGTTCACGGCGACCCTGATGTCGTCCGGCCACTCGGCCACCGTCGCGCAGGCGCGGCGGACGACCCATTCGCCGATCTCGTGGATCATCCCGGTCTCTTCCGCGATCGGAATGAATTCGCTCGGCGGCACCAGTCCGCGCTCAGGATGTTGCCAGCGCAGCAGCGCTTCGAAACCAGTGATCCGGCTTTGGTCGAGATCGAGGAACGGCTGGAACACGAGGAACAGCTCGTTTCGCGCGATCGCGCCCTCGAGGTCGGATTGCAGCGCCTTGCGATCGCGTGACACCCTGTCGTCGCTGGTCTCGAAGAAGCGGATCGTGCCGGGGCCCGCCTTCTTGGCGCGGTAGAGGGCGGCATCGGCATTCTTCATGACGTCGAGCGCCGTGGTGCCGTCGCGCGGCGCCAGCACGATGCCGACGCTGGTCGCGCCCACGATCTGGCGGCCCTCGATGCGGAACGGTTCAGTGAAGGCGGCGACGAAGCGTTCGGCGATCTCGAGTGCATCCTCGGGACGCGCCAGATTGGCCATCACCAGCGCGAACTCGTCGCCGCCGATGCGTGCGACATGCTCGGCGGCGCGCGTGCAGCGTCGCAGGCGGCTTGCAACCTGGACCAGGAATTCGTCGCCGGCGGGATGGCCGAACTTGTCGTTGACCTCCTTGAAGCGATCGAGATCGAGCAGGAGCACCGCAAACTCCTCGCCTGACAATGCCAGCCGCTTGAGCGCGGCCTCGAGCGTCTCGTTGAAGGCGACGCGGTTGGGCAGGTGGGTCAGAGGATCGAGCCGCACGGTGCGCTCCGCCTCGATCTGCCGCATCACGCGCCGCGCGAACGAGAACGAGTTGACGAACACGCCGCGCAGCAGCACGCTGCCGTAGACCACGACGAGGAAGGCGATCAGCAGGAAGGCCAGATCGCCGTTGCTGCCGAGGCAGATCGCGATCCCGACGAAGATCGGGGCCGTGAAGGCGATCGCTGCGATCGGGATGGTGGCGAAGGCGAGCGCGCCGCCGGCCAGCATGCCCGAGCACAGGCAGGTGATGACGAGCTGGCCGCCGGTCGAAGCATTATTGAAGAAGGCGACGGGGACGATGCCCCAGGCGGTGCCGAGGACGAAGGCATTTTGCACCAGCCGGTGCATGGCGCGGCGCGAGACGAATTGCGGCTTGGTGATGCGGCGCGCGGCGCGGGATTGCAGACCGAACATGATCGCGCCGCCTGCGACAGCGCCTGCCCAGATCAACGCAAGAATCCTGTCCGGCGATTGCCACAGTGCGATCGCGAGCACGATGGCGTTGCAGGCATTGGCGAGCATGATGCCGACCGAATAGCCGAGCACCAGCGACATCTGTTCGGCGCGGATATGGCCGGCCAAGGCTTCGTCGGTTGCGGGACCGCCAAAGGCCGACAAATCGCCCGCGAACAGCCGCGCGACATAGCTGGTCGTTTGAGTCCGCATTTCAGAGCCTAGCAGGACGGGCCGTTGGTCGGCTCCTTCAGGGAGAATTCGCCGCAAACCTTTGACGAACTATGAATTATCCCTGACTGCGGCCTTCGCCGCGACCATTTCTGCGTGTTCGTGACGCGATATCGATAACAAATCGATACAAATGCAGACTTCGACACTTACGGAGGCGGCTGGAGGCCCTGTTCGGCCAGGAAATGCGTGAGCCCATCGACCTGCCGCGAGCCCACGAATGCGCCTATGTAACCGTCAGGACGCACCAGCACCCAATCCCCGGGCGACACGGCGTATGCGTCGCGAAAGTGCTCGCTGTCGTCGACGAGCTCGGCATCCGGGCCGATACGGTGGATGTGCAGTCCAGTGCACGCCGATACGGTCTCGCGTTTCACCTGATAGCCAAGCAGCGTCCAATGAGTCCCCTTGAGCAACGCGAACAAGCGTATGGGTTGTCCGGCGGCTCCGCGTAGCGGCGCATCCGGCGCGCGGGCTCCCGCGGACGGGCCTGCCATGCGCCCTGGTTTTTCCAGTGCCAAGGGCGATCCCGGATAGCCGATGTCGAGTTGCTGCACCTCGCGGCCGCGCCTCATGTCGCCGCGCTTGGCCGCCTCCAGCAAGTCGGTGGAAAGGCCGAGCACCTTTGCAGCGACGGGGCGTCGTTCTGCCTCGTAACTGTCGAGCAGAGTTGCGGACGCACCGCCGATAACGCTCGCCAGCTTCCAGCCCAGATTGTAGGCATCCTGCACGCTGGTATTGAGACCTTGTCCACCTGTCGGAGGATGGATGTGAGCCGCATCGCCGATCAGAAATGCACGGCGATCCCGGTAGCGATCGGCGAGTCTCGCATTCATCTGATAGGCCGACGCCCAAAGCACGGACTGGATGCGGATGTCGTTGCGTCCCGTGCGCTCGGCGACCATGGCCGACAGCCCTTCGGCGGACAGATCGATCTCGCCATCGAGCTGAACGGGTGCCTGCAACTGAAACAGCTCCGTTCCGGCCAGTGGGCACAGCGAAATCTGGCGGTCCATCGCGCCATCGTGGAAGCGGTGCCACGCCAGGCGGTCCAGGCCCGTCAGCACGACATCGGCCACCACGGCTCGTACGCCGAGCGTCTTGCCTTGAAAACCAATGCCGAGTGCGTGACGCACGAAGCTGCGGCCGCCGTCTGCACCGACGAGGTAACGCACGCGGATCGTCTCTTCGCCGGCCCGGCCTGAAAGGCGCGCAGTCACACCGTCCTCATCCTGCTCCAGGCCGACCAATTCGTAGCCAAATTCCACCCGCCCGCCGAGTTCGAGCAGCCGTTCGCGCATCACGCCCTCGGTCAGGAATTGCGGGATCATCAGCGCCATGTTGTAGGGCTCGGCCGGGGTGGGGGCTGCGTGCTCTGCAATCTCCGACTCGATGAAGCTGCCGTCATCGCGGTATTTGCGCTGCGGCGGGTAGAGACCTCCGGCGGCAACGATGCGGTCGATGATGCCGAGATCCTCGAAGATCTCGAGGGTTCGAGGCTGGATTCCCTTGCCGCGAGACCCATGGAACGGACCGGCTTGCTTCTCGATCAGCCGAAAAGACACGCCTCGCCGCGCGAGGTCGATGGCGAGCGTAAGGCCGGCCGCACCTGCTCCGCAGATCAGAACGTCCGCCGTGAATTGCTTTGTCATGGCATCCTCAATATGTGTAATATGCACACATTAGGCAGAGGGTCATCGGGATGTCAAGAAAGGTGCAAAATACACATATTAAAAAGCAGGTGCGCTCGCTTCACGAAGCGTTGATCGACATCGTCAGTGTCATGAACCGCCGGCAGGGCGACGACATGATGATCCGCGAGGCGGGCATCTCGCTCGATCGTGCGCTGTTTCCGCTGCTCGTCGGCATCGAGCGGCGCGGCCCGATCGGAGTCGTCGACCTCGCGGATCGCATGGGGCGGGACTACACCACGGTCAGCCGGCAGGTCGCGAAACTGGAAAATCTCGGCTTGATCAAGCGCCACGCCAGCGAAGCGGATCGCCGCGTCAGTGAAGCCACCATCACGCCCAGCGGCAAGGCCATGACGGACGCGGTGGACAGGGCACGCGAACGGATTGTCGGGGGGATGTTTGCGACCTGGGACGATCAGGATGTGGAGGATCTGGTGCGCCTGATGCGCAAGCTCGCCGACGCCATGATGGCGCCGGGCGAGTCAGCTTGAAATCGATTGCGATAGGGCGGCTTGTCACCGCCCGAGCTGCTTGGGGTCGTAATAGAACCGCTCCTCGATCAGCTTGTCGCCGCGCCAAGTTTGCCACGCGATCTCGTCCAGCGTTCGTGCGACACCCTCTGCGTTGGTGAAGCTGAACGTCCAGCGCGTCGCGACATGGTCGCCGTCGATCAGGCTCGGTCCGATGCGGACGGCCCTGACCTCTTTCGAGGCCGCCAGCACGGCACGCTCCTTGGCGACTAGCTTGTCACGGCCGATCGTCGGAGCGCCGTTGTTCTCATAGGTCGCGGCGTCGGGCGTGCAGAACTGCTCGATCGCACCCATGAAATCCCCGGCCTCCAGCCGCTGCGCAAAAGCTTCGACGACGTCACGGCTCGGCATATCAAACCCCGCAATTAAAACCGACTGATAGTCGGTAAATACCGACCGGTGGTCGAAAAGTCAACTGGCTGCTTCTGCCGAATTCGATTAGACGAGACCCATGGCAAAACAGGCGGAGCGGCGGGCGGCGACATCGGAGGCGATCCTGACGGCGGCGCGCCGCCTGTTCGGGACGCAAGGCTTTGCCGCCACCAGCATGGACGAGATCGCGGCGGCGGCCTCTGTCGCCAAGGGTGCGGTCTATCATCACTTCAAGACCAAGGAGGCAGTGTTTGAAGCCGTGTTCGACCAGGTCTCTCGGGATCTCGTCGTCGAGATCGACAGCGCCGCCCGCGCCGAGAAGGATGTGCTCGCGGCGATGGTCGCCGGCACGCAGCATTATTTCGCGGCGACCGCCAAGGGCCCGACCGGCCAGATCATCCTGCGGGACGGGCCGGCCGTGCTCGGCTGGGAGAGGTGGCGCGAGATCGACGCACGGCATTTCGGCGGCAAGCTGCCACGTGCGCTCTCGGTGGCGATGGAGACCGGCCTCATCGCAAAGCAGCCGGTCGAGCCGCTGGCGCGGCTGCTGCTCGGCGCGGTGACGGAGGCCGCGGTCGCCTGCGCCGGGCGCGCCGATATCGCAAGGGCGGGTGCGGAATATGCCCGTGCGTTCAAGTCGCTGGTCGAGGCGCTGCGCCATCGCGCATGATTGTGCTAGTGACGAACCAGAAACGCCCACACAACAAGAAGACTAGCGCATGAACGCAAATTCCTCTCTCGCATCCACCGATCCCGAATTCGACTACATCATCGTCGGCGCCGGCTCCGCCGGCTGCGTGCTCGCCAACCGTCTATCGGCAAGCGGCAAGCACAGCGTGCTGCTGCTCGAGGCCGGGCCAAAGGATTCCAACATCTGGATCCACGTGCCGCTCGGCTACGGCAAACTGTTCAAGGAGAAGACGGTCAACTGGATGTACCAGACCGAGCCGGAGCCTGAGCTGAAGGGACGTCAGGTGTTCCAGCCGCGCGGCAAGACGCTGGGCGGATCGAGCTCGATCAACGGTCTGCTCTATGTCCGCGGCCAGCACGAGGACTACGACCGCTGGCGTCAGCTCGGCAACACCGGCTGGGGCTATGACGACGTGCTGCCCTACTTCAAGAAGGCCGAGAACCAGTCGCGCGGGGCCGACCAGTATCACGGCAGCGGCGGCCCGCTGCCGGTTTCCAACATGGTCGTGACCGATCCGCTGTCAAAGGCCTTCATCGACGCCGCGGTCGAGACCGGTCTGCCCTACAATCCCGATTTCAACGGCGCCACGCAGGAAGGCGTCGGCCTGTTCCAGACCACGACGCGCAACGGTCGGCGCGCCTCGACCTCGGTGGCCTATCTCGGGCCGGCGAAGGCCCGCGGCAATCTCAAGGTCGAAACCTCCGCGCTCGGCCAGCGCGTGCTGTTCGAGGGCCGCCGCGCCGTCGGCGTCGAATATCGGCAAGGCTCGCAAATCCGACGTGCCCGCACGCGCAAGGAGATCGTGCTGTCGAGCGGCGCCTACAACTCGCCGCAGCTGCTGCAGCTCTCCGGCGTCGGGCCCGGCGACCTCCTGCGCAAGCATGGCATCGATGTCGTGCTGGATGCGCCGGGCGTCGGTCACGACCTCCAGGACCACATGCAGGTCCGCATCGTGATGCGCTGCTCGCAGAAGATCACGCTGAACGACACCGTCAATCATCCGCTCCGCCGCACCATGGCCGGCGCGCGCTATGCGCTGTTCCGCAAGGGGTGGCTGACGATTGCGGCGGGCACGGCGGGCGCGTTCTTCAAGACCAGCCCGCGGCTGGCCTCGCCCGACATCCAGGTTCACTTCCTGCCGTTCTCGACCGACAAGATGGGCGAGAAGCTGCATGATTTCTCCGGCTTTACCGCCTCTGTGTGCCAGCTCCGTCCTGAGAGCCGCGGCTCCCTGCGCATCAAGAGCGCCGATCCGACGGTGCCGCCGGAGATCCGCATCAACTACATGTCGACCGAGACCGACCGCACGACCAACGTCGAAGGTCTGAAGATCCTGCGCAAGATCTTGAATGCGCCGGCGCTGAAGCCGTTCGTGGCTGGTGAGTACGATCCCGGTGCGAAGGTATCCACGGACGCCGAGTTGCTCGATTATTGCCGCGAGCGCGGCAGCACCATCTACCATCCGACCTCGACCTGTCGTATGGGCAATGACGCGCTCGCGGTGGTCGACCAGCGGCTGAAGGTGAGGGGGCTCGAAGGCCTTCGCGTCGTCGACGGCTCGGTCATGCCGGACCTCGTGTCGGGGAACACCAACGCCCCGATCATCATGATCGCCGAAAAGGCCTCCGACATGATATTGGAGGATGCGCGGTAATTTCGCTGCTTGAGAGGGTTTGGACTTGGCTACGCGATTCAAGATCGGCACACGCAAGAGCGCGATGGCGCTGGCACAGACGGAAGAGATCGCGCGCCGCCTGACCGCCGCCGTGCCCGGTCTCGACGTCGAGATCGTCAAGTTCGACACCACGGGCGATCTCGACCAGACCAGCAAGCTCCTGCCGCATGGCGGCAAGGGCGGCGCCTTCGTGGCGCAGATCCGCGCCGCGGTGCTGTCGGGCGAATTGCAGGCGGCGATGCACTCGCTGAAGGACATGCCGGGCAATGAGGACACGCCCGGCCTCGTCATCGGCGCCACCTTGTCGCGCGATCCGCCGAACGACGCGCTGGTGCTGCGCGACGGGGTGACGCTGGAGGCGCTGCGCCAGTCCCGCGGCAAGGGTTTTAAGATCGGCACCAACGCGGTCCGCCGGGCCGCTTACGCGCGACGCCTGTTGCCGGATGTAGAGGTGATCCACTTCCGCGGTGCCGCCGACACGCGCGTCCGAAAGCTCGACAATGGCGAGAAGCAGCGCCTGCCGGACGGCGGCACGGTGGGGCCGGCCGATGCGCTGATCATGGCGCGTTCGGGCCTCGACCGCGTCGGCCTTGCCGGCCGCATCGCGTACGAATTCACCGCAGCCGAGATGCTGCCCGCGGCGGGGCAGGGCATCGTTGCAGTCGAATGCGCGGCGCAGGACTGGCAGACGCGGCAGATCCTGTCGTCGATCGACGATCCCGCCGCGCATGCCAGTGCGGACGCCGAGCGCGAGGTCTTGTGGGTGCTGAACGGCCACTGCAATTCGCCGGTGGCGGGTTTCTCGACCATTGCCGGCGATCAGATGTCGCTGACGGCCTCCGTGCTCGACCTCTCCGGCAACACCATCATCGAAGCCTCGCGCGAAGGCCCCGCCAATCGGCCGCGTGAGCTCGGCCGTGCCGTGGGTCTGGATCTGCTGACGAAGGGCGCCGCCGAGATCATCGAGCGCAGCCGGCCGCGCTAAGCCTTCCCGCGAAAGCGCAACCGGCCATCTTATGATTCCGCGCCTGATTTGCCCGACGTGTCAAACTCGCCTCTGAGCCGCGCGTGGCAGGCCCAGAGTTTTCAATGACTTGTCTACTGTGCATGGGGTTGTTTTCGCGTTTTTGTTTCCGCGCCCGTTAGGGCGGGCGAATTACCCCCGCACCCGCCTGATCATCTGCTCGACATGGGCGATCGGCGTTTCCGGCTGGATGCCGTGGCCGAGATTGAAGATGAAGCGGCCTTGAGCAAAATTGGCCAGCACGTTGTCGACCGCGCGGTCGAGCGCCGCGCCGCCCGTGATCAACACCAGCGGATCGAGATTGCCCTGCACGGCGACCTTGCTTTGCACGCGTTCGCGAATGAAGCCCGGCTCCGCGGCCCAGTCGATGCTGACCGCATTGACGCCGGTCGCCTCGACATAGCCAGGCAATTGCGCACCGGCCCCGCGGGGGAAGCCGATGATCTTCGCATCCGGCACCTTGGCCCGCACGCCCTCGACGATGCGGCGGGTCGGCTCGACCGACCAGCGCGCGAACTCGGCCGGCGGCAGCACGCCCGCCCAGGTGTCGAAGATCTGCAAGGCATTGGCGCCGGCGGCGAGCTGCAACAGCAGATATTGAATCGAGTTCTCGACCAGCACGTCGATGATTTTCGAGAACGCCTCCGGATGCCGGTAGGCCATCATCCGCGCCGGCGCCTGATCCGGCGTGCCCTGGCCGGCGACCATGTAGGTCGCAACCGTCCACGGCGCGCCGCAGAAGCCGATCAGCGCGGTCTTTGGATCGAGCGCGCCGCGGACGAGCTTGAGCGCCTCGAACACCGCCTCGAGCATGCCGAAGTCGGCGCGCGCGGCGAGCGTTGCGACCTTCGCCGGATGATCCAGCGGATCCAGCCGCGGGCCCTCGCCGACCTCGAACCGCACCGAGCGCCCGAGCGCATAGGGGATTACTAAGATGTCGGAGAAGATGATCGCCGCATCGAAGCCGAATCTGCGGATCGGTTGCAGCGTCACCTCGGCCGCAAGCTCCGGGTTGAAGCACAGATCGAGGAAGCCGCCGGCCTTGGCGCGGACCTCGCGATATTCCGGCAGATAGCGGCCGGCCTGCCGCATCATCCACATGGGCGGGATGCTCTGGCGCTGGCCGGAGAGCACGTCGATGAAAGGTTTCGTCGCAGATTGGGGCACGAATGGTCCTGAGAAAGGTTATGGCCTCTGATACACCGCTCCGGCCCTCAGCGGAACAGGGGAACCAGCGCAATCGGGCCGCGTTGACCAGCCGATGGAGGACATCATGGCTGAGACATTCAATCCCGCGCCGCATGACAAGCACGCCGACGATCTGCGTGAGGCGCTCGTCGCCGACCGGCAATCCAAGCTCGACGCCGGGCTCAGGGACAGCTTCCCAGCATCTGATCCCGTAAGCGCCACCCAGCCGACGCCCTCGAAGGCCGATGCGGAAGCCGACAGTCCCTCGCTCTGGGACAAGGTGAAGGCGATCTTCAGCTAGGGGAAGGCGACGCCGGGATTCCGATCGGCTTGCTAATACCTTGTTAGCGATGTGCTTATCGCGGCGTCCGTAGGACTACTGGAAACCGTGTAGATGGCTACGTATTCCAGTAGTGATTTCAGAGTTCAATAATAGAAGCGGCAGAGTTTCCGACGATCGGAGAATTCTGCCGCATGAGCCTTGCGACCCAACGAGCTGGATGGAGCCGTCTGCCGCTGCGCGCGGCGGCGTTCGTTGTGCTGACCTGCGCGACCATCCTCGGCGTCAGCGGCTGGCGGGAATGGGCTGCGCGCGACGCGGTGCTCAGGGGCGCCGAGACCGAGATGGCGAACGTTGCCCGCTCGCTGACCCAGCATGCCGAGGACAGCCTCGATCTGCTGGATTCCGGCGTCGTCGGCGTCGTCAGCCGGCTCGAGATGGACGGCACTGCACCGGCCACGATCGCCAAACTGCGCACCCTGCTGGAAGTACGCAAGAAGGCCATCGAGCGCGTTCACAGCCTCGCCATCATCGACGACCAGGGCAACTGGCTGACCTCGCCCGGGACGATCGGCTCAACGCTCAGCGACGACGCGTTTTTCCGCTATCATCAGCTCTCCCCGAAACGAGAGCCCTATGTCGGCCGTCCCGTAAAGAGCCTCCTCGACGGCCAATGGGTCGTCACCCTGTCGCGCCGCTTCGACAAGCCCGACGGCAGCTTCGGCGGGGTCGTGCTCGCGACCATCAGCTCAAAATATCTTTCGCATTTCTACGAGCAGTTCGAGATCGGCCGCAACAGCTCGGTTTCGCTCACGCATGGCGATGGCCTGATCATCGCGCGCAACCCCAGCAACGAGACATTCGTCGGACGCAGCGTTTCCGACAAGCCGTTATTCCGCGACGCGAGCCTGCAACGGCCGAGTGGGGCCTACTATTTCAAGTCCCCCCTGGACGGCGCCGAGCGCGTCAGCTTCTTCAAGCGCAGCAGCCGTTTCCCGCTCCTTTTGCTTGCCACAGTCGACAAGGACGAGTTGCTCGCGCCCTGGCGCGCCGCGGCAATCTCCCGCATGCTCTACGTCGTCGCGCTGGTGATGCTGATTGCGGTCATCGGCGCCGTGCTGGTGCGACAGTTGCAGCGCGGCCAGCGCATGGCCGCGGCCCTGGTCGAGAAAGAGGCGCATTTCCGCCTGCTCGCCGAAGGCTCCAGCGACATGGTGACGCGCATCGGGCTCGACGAGCGGCTGCGCTATGTCTCGCCCTCGTCCGCGCGGGTCGTCGGCTGGCGCGCCAATCAATTGATCGGCACGCCGGCGCTCGCGGGCATCAATCCGGAGGATCTGCCGGAGGTCCAGGCGATCGTCGACGCCATGAAGCGTGGCGAGCGGGAGGAGGCGCGCCTCACTTATCGCAACTCGCACCGGCAGAACGGCGAAGTCTGGCTGGAATCGACCATGCGGGTGACGCGCAAGGACAATGGCCGCGTCGACGGCGTGGTCGCGATCTCCCGCGACATCACCGAGCACAAGAAGCTGGAAACCAGGCTCGAGACGCTCGCGATCGAGGACAGCCTCACCGGCCTTGCCAATCGCCGCCGCTTCGACGAGCGGCTGAAAGAGGAATGGGCGCGCGCCTATCGCGACCGCTCGAGCCTTGCTTTGCTGATGATCGATGTGGACCACTTCAAGGCCTATAACGACGAATACGGCCATCCCGCGGGCGATGCCTGCCTGCGTCTGGTCGCAAAGATCATCGCGGCCGAGACGCAGCGCGCCGGCGATCTGGCGGCGCGCTATGGCGGCGAGGAATTCGCCATGCTGCTGCCGAACACCGATGCCGCCGGCTGCGCTCTTTTCGGCGAACGGATCCGCAGCGCCATCCACGAGGCCGGCCTCGTTCATGCCACCAATCTGGAATCCGGATGCGTCACCGCCTCGGTCGGCGGTGCGACCTGTCGGCCGGCGCTGGAACGCACGGCGGGCGTGGCCTCGCTGGTTGAGGCTGCCGACCGGGCGCTCTACGCTGCCAAGGACGCAGGCCGCGACCGCCTGGTGATGTCCGGCGAGCTCATGAATTTGATGCCCAAGGCCTCCGGCCAGTAAGACGGCTCAATAATGCGGCGGAGGTTCGTTGGCTGGTCCAGGCGCATTGGCCTCGGCTTCCTGCAGCCGCTCGCCGAGTTCTGCGATCTTCCGCGTCAGCAGATCGATCTGCTTCCACTGCGCGGTGATGGTCTGGTTCAACGTCTCGATCGTGTCGTCCTGGTAGGCGAGGCGCGTTTCCAGTGTGTCGATGCGCTCGCTCAGCGTCTTGATCTCATTCGTCACGCGTCGCATCCTTGTTTCGTTCGCGCAAACCGGATTCTTGCAAGCCGGATTCTTGCAGGCCGGATTCTTGCAGGCCATGGCCGAGCGCGACGCGCTCATCGAACACGAAGCATTCGCCGCGCCAGCGGCTCTGCGCCTCCGGCACCTCTTCCAGATATTTGAGAATGCCGCCCTTGAGGTGATAGACCTCGGCAAAGCCGCGCGCGAGCAGATGCGCGCTCGCCTTTTCGCAGCGGATGCCGCCGGTGCAGAACATCGCGATCCTGCGGTGCTTAGCCGGATCAAGCTCGACGGCGGCAAAATCCTTGAACTGGCCAAAGCTCCTGATGCCGGGATCGACGGCGCCTTCGAACGTTCCCATCGCCACCTCGAAGGCGTTGCGGGTATCGAGCAGCAGCATATCGGGCGCTGAGATCAGCGCGTTCCATTCGCTCGCATCGACATAGGTGCCGACCTGGCGGGTCGGATCGGCAGCCTCATCGCCAAGCGTGACGATCTCCTTCTTCAGCCGCACCTTGAGCCGCCCGAACGGCATCGCTTCGGCGGCCGAGAATTTCAATTCGAGATTGTTCAGCCTGCCGCCGAACATGTCGCCGTGAGCGAGCTCGTGGGCAAGGACGTCGATTGCCTCCGGCGCACCGGCGAGCGTGCCGTTGATGCCCTCATGCGCCAGCAGCACGCTGCCCTTCAGCTTAAGGCCGGCGCAGAACGCGCGCAGGGGTTCGCGCAGCTCGCGGTAATCCGGGAGTGCGGCGAATTGGTAGAAGGCGGCGACCTTGATCGAATCCGGATTAGACATGGCGGCTCGTTTAGCAGGCGGCCGCCGTCCGGAAAACCCGCATGGCCGCCGGCCTCGAAAGGTCTATTCGCTCAGCGGATGCCAGCCATTTCCCTGGTATGCCAGCATTGCCCCGGCGGGCCGGAATGTGTCATGTAACCCCGGTTTT
Organism: Bradyrhizobium sp. CCBAU 11430; assembly: GCF_028128855.1. NCBI lineage: Bacteria > Pseudomonadati > Pseudomonadota > Alphaproteobacteria > Hyphomicrobiales > Nitrobacteraceae > Bradyrhizobium > Bradyrhizobium sp. CCBAU 11430. The sequence continues at coordinate 257,640 of NZ_LBJV01000070.1, read as the reverse complement.
TTCCGAGATGGCGCGCCATCCGCGCCACGGGCCCAAGAGAGCAAGAATTCGATGAGAAACTTTCATTTCCCAGGCAGGTCCACGGTCCACGCCACCAACGCGATGGTGGCGACCTCGCATCCGCAGGCCTCGCTCGCCGCGATCGAGGTGTTGCGCGAAGGGGGCACCGCGGTGGACGCGGCGGTAGCGGGTTCGGCCCTGCTTGGCGTGATCGAGCCGCAATCGACCGGCATCGGCGGCGACTGCTTTGCGCTGATCCAGCCGCGCGGCGAGGGCAAGATCATCGCCTATAACGGCTCCGGCCGTGCCCCGAAGGCGGCGAACGCCGACTGGTACCTGGAGCGCAAGATCAACTCGGTGCCGCTGACCTCGGCGCATGCGGTCTCGATCCCCGGCGTGGTCGATGCCTTCGCGACCGTCTTGCGCGACCATGGCAAGTTCGGCTTCGACCGGCTGCTCCAGCCCGCGATCAAGGCGGCCGAGGAAGGCTACGTCGTCGCCCCCCGCATCGCCTTCGACTGGAAGAACCAGTTCGAGAAGCTGAAGGGCGGTACCAACACAGTGCGTTACCTGTTGCCGGGCGGCAAGCCGCCGGTGGCCGGCGACGTCATCCGCCAGGCCGAGCTCGGCAAGACCCTGCGCGCGATCGCCAAGGACGGCCGCGACGCCTTCTACAAGGGCCCGATTGCCGAAGACATGGTCGAGACCCTCAGGGGCATCGGCGGCCTGCACACGCTCGACGATTTCGCCGCGCACACCACCGAGACGACGACGCCGATCGGCACCGTGTACAAGGGCTACGACGTCTGGCAGTGCCCGCCGAACGGACCCGGCCTCACCATGCTGCTGATGCTGAATATCCTGTCGCGGTTCGACCTGACGAAATACGCGCCGCTCAGCATCGAGCGTTTCCATCTCGAAGCTGAGGCCGCGCGCATCGCGTACATGCACCGCGAGCTGCACGTCGCCGATCCCGACCACATGCAGGTCGAGGTCGCCAGGATCCTCGCCAAGGAATTCTGCGACGAGCACATCGCCAAGATCCGCATGGACGGCATGCTCGACCTGCCGAACGTCGCACCGCCGATGAATCCGTCGACGATCTACATCACCGTCGTGGACAAGGACCGCAACGTCTGCTCGTTCATCAATTCGATCGCGCATTCCTTCGGCTCGGCGATCGTCTCGAACAAGACCGGCGTCCTGTTCCAGAACCGCGCCGGCGGCTTCCGCATCCAGCCCGGCCATCCCAACTGCATCGCCGGCGGCAAGCGGCCGCTGCACACGATCATGCCGAGCCTGCTCACCAAGGGCGGCCGCTCCGTGATGCCGTTCGCGGTGATGGGCGGGCAGTACCAGCCGGTCGGCCAGACCCGCGTCGTGACCAACATCCTCGACTATGGCTGCGATGTGCAGGAGGCGATCGACATGCCGCGCGGCCTGCACTACGAGGGCCAGTATCAGCTCGAGGACAGCGTGCCGACTGACATCGTCGAGGGCCTGAAGAAGCTCGGCCACAAGACCACCAGTGTGGTCGGCCCGCTCGGTGGTGCGCAGGCGATCTGGATCGACTGGGAGAAGGGCACGCTCACCGGCGGCTCCGATCCGCGCAAGGACGGCTGCGCGCTCGGCTATTGAGTGCTGCCGCGCGGGGTTCCGCGCGCAAGATCAGGAAAAGTTGACGAAGGGCGGCGCGGCATTTGCTGCGTCGCCCTTTCTCGTGCGGAACAGAGTTCATTGCTTCCGGTTAAGGGGCGATGGGCGGTGCAGGCGTGCGCTGCTTTGCAGATAAGCGGCGGAGGCGTCGATGTCCGACACATCAAGTTCCAAACAATCAGCATTCGATCGGCGCGCCTTCATGGCCGGCGCAGCTGGCAGTGCGCTCGTCCCGATCACCGCGCGCGCGGCCACAGAGGAAGCCAAAGCCCCAGCTGCACAGGACCCCTCACTTCCCGTCGACGTCACGCTGCGGGTCAACGGCAAGGACAAGCGCCTGCGCATCGACGCGCGCACCACGGTGCTCGATGCGCTGCGCGACCACCTCAAGCTCACCGGCAGCAAGAAAGGCTGCGACCACGGCCAGTGCGGCGCCTGCACGGTGCTGATCGACGATCGGCGGGTGGTGTCGTGCCTGACGCTCGCGCTCGCGGCGGAAGGGCAGGAGATCACGACGATCGAGGGGCTGGCGACCGACGATCGCCTGCACCCGATGCAGCAGGCTTTCGTCGACAACGATGCGTTCCAATGCGGCTATTGCACGCCTGGCCAGATCATATCCGCCGTGGCTTGCGTCAAGGAGGGACATGCCGGGAGCGAAGCCGACATCCGCGAATACATGAGCGGCAACATCTGCCGTTGCGCGGCCTATCCCAACATCGTCGCGGCCGTGAAGCAGGCCGCGCCCGAGATCATGAAAGGCTAGGCGCATGCGACCTTTTTCGTATCAGCGGGCAACAGACCCCGACATGGCCGTGCAGGCGCTGAGCGCTGCCGCGGCGGCAGCCAGCAATCCGTTGACCCAGGCGACAGCCCAGCCGCTTGCGGGCGGCACCACGCTGATCGATCTGATGAAGCTCGACGTGATGCGGCCCGCCGCGATCGTCGATATCAATCCGTTCGCGCACGCCTGGTCGGCGATCGAGCCCGGCAGCGACAGCTTGCGGCTCGGCGCGCTCGCAAAGATGTCCGATGTGGCCGCCCATGCCGAGATCCAGCGCAATTATCCGGTGATCGCCAATTCCCTGAAGCTCGCCGCCAGCGCCCAGTTGCGCAACATGGCGACGCTCGGCGGCAACGTGATGCAGCGGACGCGCTGCAGTTATTTCCGCGACGTCTCCTACGAGAATTGCAACAAGCGCAATCCCGGCTCAGGCTGCGCCGCCATGGACGGCGTCAACCGCATGCATGCCGTGCTCGGCACGTCAGATCAGTGCATTGCGACCTATCCCGGCGATTTCGCGCAGGCGTTGATCGCCCTTGATGCCGTGGTCGAGATCACGGGCAGGGCCGGCACGCGCACGATGCCGTTCGCAGAGCTGCACAAGGCGCCGGGGAACTCCCCCGACATCGAGACAACGCTTCAGCCCGGCGAGCTGATTTCGGCCTTTTCGATCCGGGGCCGCTGGCCTCGCTCGGTGTATCTCAAGGCGCGCGACCGGCAATCCTACGAGTTCGCACTGTCCTCGGCTGCGATCGCGCTCGACGTGCAAGAGGGCACGATCCGGGATGCGCGCGTCGGGCTCGGCGGCGTCGCCACCATGCCCTGGCGGGCGCGCGAGGCGGAGGCGCTGCTGAAGGGACAAAAGTTCGACGAAGCTCTGGCGCAACGCGTCGCTGATGCTGCTTTTGCAGACGCCCGCGGCCGCCGGCACAACAGCTTCAAGATCGCGCTCGGCAAGCGCGTGGTGGCGCGCGCGCTCCAGCAGGCCGTAACGATGGAGATCTGATCATGACCGCTGCAGCTCCCTCGCCCAAGGCGAATATGGGCCAGCCCGTGCCGCGCTATGATGCGGCTGCAAAGGTCACGGGGCGGGCGACCTACGCCTCCGACATGCCGCTGGATAATCCGGCCTATGCATTCCTGGTCACCAGTGCGATTGCCAAGGGCCGCATCGACCGTTTCGATCTCGATGAGGCCAAGGGTGTCCGCGGCGTAATCGAGATCGTCACCCACGAGAACGCCCCGAAGCTGAGGGAGTCGAAGCTATTCAGCAATGGCGGCTATGCCGGAACCACGATACAGCCGCTGAAGTCGGCCGAGATCGCCCATGACGGCCAGATTATCGCTGTCGTCGTCGCGGAGAGTTACGAGGCCGCGCGCGAGGCCGCCAATCGTGTCAAGGTCAGCTACACCGCCACCGCGCCCAGCGCGAGCTTCGATTCGCCGGGAACAACCACGGCGGCCGCAAAGGGCCAGAACGCGCAGTTCAAGGAAGACCCCGCGGTCGGCGATTTCGCCAAGGCATTCGATGCGGCCGAGGTCAAGCTCACCGCCGCCTACGACACGCCGACGCAGCACCACAATCCGATGGAGCTGTTTTCGACGAGCTGCGCCTGGATGGGCGACAATCTGGTCATCTACGAAGGCAGTCAGTTCGTCTATGGCTTGAAGCACGGCGTCGCCGAGCAGCTCGGCATCGACGCCGACAAGGTGCGCGTGGTCAATCCCTATGTCGGCGGCGGCTTTGGTTCGCGCGGTTCGATGACGCCGCGGACCGCCATCATCGCCGGCATCGCCAAGCGCCTGGGCCGCCCGATCAAGCTGGTCCCGACTCGCGATCAAGGTTTCACAATTACGACCCACCGTGCCGAGACGCGCCAGGAGATAAAGCTTGGCGCAAACCGGGACGGCAAGCTGCTGGCTTTGAGGCACGAGGGCGCCGAGGTCTCCTCGCGCGCCGATGCCTATTGCGTCGGCGGCACCAAGACGACGACGCGGCTCTATGCCTGCCCGAACGTCGACAGCCTGGTGTCGATCGTGCGTGCCGACCGCAACACGCCGGGCTTCATGCGCTCGCCGCCGGAGGTGCCCTATCTGTTTGCGCTGGAGAGCGCGATGGACGAGCTCGCGGTTAAGCTGAACATGGATCCGGTCGAGATTCGGCGCATCAACGACACCACCAACGAGCCGATCGGTGGCAAGCCCTACACCTCGCGCTCGCTGATGGCGTGCTTCGACGAGGCCGCCAAGGCCTTCGGCTGGGCGCAGCGCTCGCCGCAGCCGAAATCGATGTCGGACGGCGACTGGCTGATCGGCTATGGCTGTGCCGCGACCTGCTATCCGACGCAGATGGGGCCGTCGGCCGCGCGCGTGCGCCTGCAGCGCGACGGCCGGACCCGGGTCGAGATCGCCGGCCACGAGATCGGCACCGGTGCCTATACGGTCATCGCCCAGACCGCGGCCGAGCGCCTCGGCGTGCCCCTCGAGAAAGTTGCGGTCTTCATGGGTGACAGCGATCTGCCACCGGCGCCGGTTGCCGGTGGCTCGAACTCGACCGCGAGCACCTGCTCGGCGGTGATGATGGTGTGCGACCAGATTCGCCAGCGCCTGTTCAAGGCCGCGATGCCGGCTCAAAGCCTGACCGACCGGGCCAAGGAGACCGTGGGTCTCGGCCAGACACCGGCCACGCAGGCGGCGAAGGGCGATCGTCCACTCGACATCGAGAAGGCCTTCGATGCGCTCGGTGTCGGCGTCGTCGAGGAATATGGCGAGTGGAAGCCGGAAGGCGCGCCGCTGGATTCCTTCCGCGCCATGCACAACGGGCAGGTGCGGCTCGTCGGCGGTCATGCCATGAAAGACCAGATCGCCTACGCATTCGGCGCCGAGTTCGTCGAGGTCCGTGTCAATCGCTTCACCCACGAAATCCGCTGTCCTCGCCTCGTCGGTGCGTTTGCGGCGGGCAGGATCATGAATCCGCGCACGGCGCGCAGCCAGCTGATGGGCGGACTGATCTGGGGCATGTCGTCGGCACTGCTGGAGGCCACCGAAATCGACGAGCGCAATGCGCGCTACGTCAACGACAATCTTGCCGACTACCTCGTGCCCGTGAATGCGGACGTCGCCGGAGTCGAGGTCATTTTGCTCTCCGAGCAGGATGACCGCATCAATCCCGTCGGCGTGAAGGGCCTCGGCGAGCTCGCCAATGTCGGCACCAATGCCGCGATCTGCAACGCGATCCACCACGCCACCGGCCAGCGCATCCGCAAGCTCCCGGTCCGACTGGAAAATATCGAGGTGTGAGGGGTGGAAACCGCACCCGCGTTGCGCTAGACACCTTCCGCCTCAAACGGAAGGTGCCTTATGCAGCGTTTCCAGCGCGCGCTCCTCACCCTGATGTCGGCACTCGCGATCACGGTGATCGCAGGCGTGTCGCATTTCGTTTCCACCACGGCCTCGGCCCAGACCGCAGGAAAGACCATGACCACAGCTTCAGGCTTGCAGATCATCGACTCCACCGTCGGCACCGGTGCCTCGCCGCAGCCCGGCCAGATCTGCGTGATGCACTATACCGGCTGGCTCTATGAGAACGGCCAGAAGGGCAAGAAATTCGATAGCTCCGTCGATCGCAAGGAGCCGTTCGAATTCCCGATCGGCAAGGGCCGTGTCATCGGCGGCTGGGACGAGGGCGTCGCCTCGATGAAGGTCGGCGGCAAGCGCACGCTGATCATCCCGCCGCAGCTCGGCTACGGTGCCCGCGGCGCCGGCGGCGTGATCCCGCCGAACGCGACGCTGATGTTCGACGTGGAATTGCTCGCGGTGAAGTGACGCATCGGGTCATTCCGGGATGGTCCGAAAGGACCAGACCCGGAATCTCGAGATTCCGGGCTCGGTGCTACGCGCCGCCCCGGAATGACGGCAAGAAAAAGACCGGCCTTTCGGCCGGTCTTTTCGCTTTTAGATGCCGCGCGTCATTCCGTCGCGCGCTTTGCTCCTGCCGCTGCGCGATCGATCGCGTCCTTTGCGGCGTCCTTGGCATCGCCCATGGCCTGCTGGCCCTTGCCCTTCACTTCCTGGACCACGCCTTCGCCCTTCATGCGTTCGGAACCGGTGGCTTCACCGATGCCCTGCTTGGCCTTGCCGATCGCTTCGTTGGCGTTACCCTTGATCTTGTCGGTCGTGCTACCCATGAGACTCTCCTTCCATTTTGCTCGCAAAGGCAACGTCCCGCAGCTACGAGGGTTCCGATTTTGGTATGGCTCGCGAGTGCGGCTTCGGGTTAGTTTGCCGCGCACGGAACCAACAGAAAGCAAGTCCATGACCGGCCATGACCATTCGCATTCCCACCATGACCACGATCACGACGATCGCTGGAAACATGACGGCGTGCGCGTCATTCCCGGCAACCAGCTCGATACCAACGTGCCGTCGACGGCGGGCATGGACCGCGCGGCCGCGATCAATTTCGCGCGCGTCGGCGCCCAGAAATTGTGGGCCGGCACCGTCAGCATCAAGCCCGATGCCAGGACCGGCGCACACCATCACGGCCATCTCGAAAGCGTCATCTACGTGGTGAAGGGCAAGGCGCGGATGCGCTGGGGCGAGAGCCTGCAATTCACCGCGGAGGCCGGCCCCGGCGATTTCATCTTCGTCCCGCCTTACGTGCCGCACCAGGAGATCAACGCCAGCCCCGACGAGGTGCTGGAATGCGTGCTGGTGCGCAGCGACGGCGAGGCAGTGGCGATCAACCTCGACATCGAGCCGGTCGAGAAGCCCCAGACAGTGCTGTGGGTCGACCCCATCCACCGGGATCCGAACGAGAAGAAGTAAGACCGCCCCGCGGTGGGAGGCGCGATCGTCTCCGGGGGGTGAAAAAATATCCGGAAGCCGTGTCGGGTGGCCCCCTGGCGATCCGTCCTTGGGCAGAACCCGCCCAAGGAGCTTCCGATGCCCAGGATGATTTTCCTCAATCTTCCCGTGACCGACCTCAAACGTGCGACCGCCTTCTATGAGGCGGTCGGCGCGACCCGGAACCCGCAATTCAGCGACGACACGGCGAGCTGCATGGTCTTTTCCGAGGCCATCTACGTGATGCTGGCGACCCACGACAAATTCCGCCAGTTCACGCCGAAGCCGATCGCAGATGCCAGGACCTCGAATCAGGCGCTGTTCTGCCTGTCCGCCGACACCCGCAACGAGGTCGACGCGATTGTCGGCAAGGCAGAGGCGGCAGGCGGGGTGGCCGATCCCAGCCCGAAGGACGAATACAGCTTCATGTACGGCCGCAGCTTCGAGGATCCGGATGGCCACATGTGGGGTGTGAACTGGCTGGACATGGCGGCTGTCCCTCCGCAGCCCGTTATGGCGAATGCCTGATCCCAGTCCGTCGAACGCTAAACCAACGAGGAGCATTCACGATGTCCAAGGTCGTACCCTGCATGTGGTTCAACGGCGATGCCGAGGAAGCCGCGAAGTTCTATGTCTCGCTCGTGCCGAACTCGGCGATCACGCACGTTCAGCGCAATGTTTCGGACGGCCCCTCCGGCAAGGAAGGCTCCGTGCTCGTCGTCGAGTTCATGGTCGCCGGTCAGCCGCTGGTCGCGCTCAACGGCGGGATGAAGATGGAATATACCCATGCCATTTCGCTGATGATCCATTGTGATGATCAGGCCCAGGTCGACAGCGTCTGGAATGCGTTCCTCGCCCATGGCGGCAAGGAAGAGCAATGCGGCTGGCTCCGGGATCGCTGGGGCGTGGCCTGGCAGGTGGTGCCGAAGGTGATGTTCGAATTCCTGTCGAGCCCGGACAGGGCAGCGGCCGCGCGCGCGATGCAGGCGATGATGAAGATGGTGAAGCTGGATGTCGACGTGCTGCGCCGCGCGTTCGAGGGCAAGTCGGCGGCGTGACGACGACACGGGTGCCGTAGGTGGGCAAAGGCGATCTTGCGCCGTGCCCACGATCCGACTCCGGTGGAGACAAGTGGTGGGCACGCGTTCGCTTTGCCCACCCTACGAAGCTGCCTCAGTAATTTATCCGTAAGCCCACGCCGCCGTGGATGGTGTTGCCGACGGGCTGCGGGCCGAGCGTGCCGTTGGCGAAGAGATCCACGACCCAGCCCTTCTGCACGCGGAAGCCGAGCCGCCCGCCATATTCGAACCAGCCCTGGTTGCCCATGGTCGGCACCACCACGCCATCGCCGGTCACGGTGGCGACGATGCCGCTGTGGCTCGCAAACGACTGCACCCAGCCGCCGTTGATGTTGGTCTCGACGTTGCTGCCGAACAGATGCGTCCACTGGCCGCCGATCTTGACCAGGCTGGTACGGTCGGTGCCGGTCGCGATGGTGGCGTCGAACGGGTTGAAGGCCACGGCATTGTCGCTGTAGCCGGACACGCGCTGCCAGAGCTGCCAGACTTCGATCGAAGCTGCGACCTCGTCGCGCGGCGAGACGCGGCTCATCCAGCCGGCGCGGCCGTAGACCGCATAGTTCGAAGCGTTGGTCGAGCTCGTCACGCTCACAGGACCGAGGCTGGTATTGTAGCTGCGGGTGTAGCGCGCCTTCTCCCACGGCGTCAGGATCGTTCCGACGTCGAAGAACGGACGTGACGATCCCCAGTCGGTGAAGTCGTAGCGGAGGGCAAAGGCGCCGATCGGCGCGCCGGTGATCTTGTAGCCCCCCTCGTTGTAGTGCGTGTAGGCGATGCCGGCGAGCAGCGACAGATTGTTGGTGAGCTCCTTGCGGCCGTGGATGCCGGCCGAGAACGAGCCGGCCGAGCCGAACGCGCTGATGCAGTCGCTGCAATTGACCTGCTCGTTGACGCCGAGCAGGACCGTGCCGAGCACCCGGTTGGTGATCATCTGGTTGAAGCGCTGGCCCGCGAGGCCGCCGATCGAATTGCCGCTGGAATCGGCCCCGGTCGGTGTCGGGCTCGGCGACGGATATGGACTCGGCGACGGGGAAGGATAGGGGCTCGGCGAAGGGGTGGGTGAGGGCGACGGAGAATATGTCGGCGTCGGAGATGGTGAATAGGTCGGGTAGGGCGTCGGCTCGCCGCATCCGATTTCGCAGGTCGCTTGAGCTGCGGCGGGACGAATGTCGAGCGCGACAAACGCCAGCGCAGCGGCCGCGGTCAGCAGGCCGGTGAGGGCGAAGAGCCGAAAGTTGAATTTCGCCATCGTCAGCGCCCGCACAGCATGCCGTCGTCCTGGACGGCCGGCGTGATGGTCGGCGAGGCGCCGGCATATTGGTTCACCGCGCACAGGCCGGCACTTGCGGCGCAGTTGGCGGCGAAGGTCCAGGGCGGCGTGTTGGTCTTGGTGATCGAGACCTTGCCGCCGGTTGATGTTATGATTGCGGTGTCGCCCGGCTGGGTGAGCTGCACGCATTGTGAGCTCGTCGTGCAGACGCTCGCCGCGCCGTCCTGAAGCACCACGACGGAGCGTCCGCGCTGCGAGAGGATGTCGAGCGTGGTGCCGCGCACACCGATGGTCGCAAGCGGCGTCGTGATCTTGTAGGCGGTCTTCTCGGAATGTCCGGTAACGAAACGGAATGCGCCGGTGGTCATGCGGATCGCGACGTCACGATAGCTGTGCTCGTCGTTGAAGACGGTGCGGTCGAGCTTGAGCGTGGCGCCGGGGCCGAGCGACAGATTGGTGCTGTCGGCCATCACGAAGCGCGCGGCACTGTCGACGCCGGTGCGCACGGTCTCGTCGCGCAGCATGCTGTCGCCGACACTGATCGGCGTGGTGGCCGCGGCCACGCGCACCACTTCGTTCTGGATCACGACCGCTTCGCCGACGCGCGTCTGCGCCTGCGCAGCAGGCGCCGCGCACAATGCGGCCGACGACAGGATAGGGAAAAGCCAGAAACGGAAATTCATTTCGCAACCGATCGATGTGTCCCTGATCGTACCGGATCGCGCGCGCTTCTGATGTGGCGAAATTATCACAAGCGGAGCGGTACGTGCGTTATGCTTAGTGACAGCCGCGGCGGAATGCGTTCAATGAAAGCAGCGATCTCTATTTTTGTCCGCGGTGACGCAAATTTGCCACGCAAAACATCCCCACAGCAGCTGCTTGAACGGTCCGCAGTTCCGAGATTGTCGCGAAGCGCAGTGGTAGCTGTCGCTATTTTCCTAGCTGCCCATCTCGCGCTGCTGATCGGCCTCGCGACGCCGGAGAAGTTCGTCTTTGACGAGGTGCACTATGTGCCGGCGGCGCGGCAGATGCTGGCCCCGGCGATGTCGCAGCCGATGCTCAATCCGATGCATCCGCCGCTCGCCAAGGAGCTGATCGCGGCGTCGATCGCGGCCTTCGGCGACAACGCGTTCGGCTGGCGTTATCCCGCGACATTGTTCGGCGCATTGGCGATCGTCGCGATCTATCTGTGCGGGCTCGCGCTGTTCTCCGCGCAAGGGCCGGCGATCGCCGCGGCGCTGATCGCCGCCGTGAACCAGATGCTCTACGTGCAGGCGCGCATCGCCATGCTCGACATCTTTGCGCTCGGCTTCGGTCTGCTCGCGACCGCCGCCTTCATGCATGGTTTTCGACGGGAGCGGCCGCAGGCGCTGTTCGCGCTCGCCGGCAGCCTGTTCGGCCTGGCCGCTTCCTGCAAATGGAGTGGCCTGTTTCCACTCGGCGTCTGCATCGTCATCGTCGCGGTGATCCGCCTGATGCAGGGCTGGCGCACGCTGTTCGCCGACGCGAAGCCGGACGACTGGTACCGGCCGGACCTCTGGCCCGGCCTGAGGCTGCATCATGTCGCGCTCTGCTTCGCCATCCTCCCGGCGATGACGTATCTTGCGGCTTTCGTTCCGCTCTACGGCGTGTCGTTGCCGGATCTGATCGAGGCGCAGCGCCGGATCTTCGCCGACAACACCACGACCGCGATCGCAGGACACACCTATATGAGCGCGTGGCCATCCTGGCCGCTGCTCGCGCGCCCGGTGTGGTTCCTGTTCGACAAGAGCGCGGAGGACAACGTCTCCGCAATCGTCTTCCTCGGCAATCCGCTGGTGTTGTGGCCGGCTCTGCTCGCACTCGCGCTCGTGCTGCGCGATTTCATCGTGCTGCGCCGCTGGGATGCGTTCCTGATCGCGGCGTTCTATTTCGGTCCCTGGCTCGCCTGGGCATTGCTGCCGCGCACGCTCGGGTTCATCTACTACTATCTGCCGGCCGCCACCGCGGCGTCGCTCGCGCTGGTCTATGTGCTGCGCCGGGACGGCCTGCCGCGCTGGCTGCTGTGGGCCTATGTCGGTGTCGCCGCGATCGGCTTTGCGGTCATGCTGCCCATCTCTGCGGCCTTCATCGGCACGTCGATGCGGAGTTTTGGCCGGCTGATGCTGTTCCAGAGCTGGATATGACATCGCCGCCTGCCGGGGCGGCAGGCGGCGAGCCTTCTGTCGCGATCAAATCGAGATCATTTCGACGCGGTCTTGGTGTCCATGTTCACGACCTGGACGCGGCGGTTGACCGGGTCGGCGCCGTGGGCGGCATCCTTCAGCTTGGTCTTGCCGTAGCCGACGGTGACGAGATCGGTGCCGTTCAGGCCGTAGTTCTGCACCAGATACTTCTTGATGGTGTCGGCGCGGCGCTCGGAGAGGCCTTGATTGTACTCTTCACCACCGACCGCGTCGGTGTGGCCGGCGACCACGAAAGTCGAGCCCTTCAGCGCCGGATCGGACAGCGCCTTGCCGAGCGCCTGCACCGAGGGCACCGAGGTCTTGGCGATGTCGGCCGAGTTGTAGTCGAACTGGATTTCCAGATCGATCTTCGGCTTGGTCGCGGCGAGTTCGGCAATCTGTTCGCGCTCACCCGTCGAGAGCGAACGGGTCGAGCGGTTGCGCACGGTGTTGAGGAATGTCGATTCCTTGGCCTGCGCCGCCGGATCGGCCTGCGGACCGGCGGACAGGCCACGGGTCGCCGGCTTCGGCTTCAGTGCATCCAGAATCTGGCCTGTGGAGACATTGTTGTCACCGGCTACAGCCAGGCCCGCCGTCATCGACAGCGCGGCGGAAAGAGTTATCGCCTTCAGTCCAAAGAACTTATCAAAACGGGTCATTGTCGTATCCTCGCTGTTACGCCTGATAGCGATTTGATGCTGCGAGCATAAGGCAGGTTCAAAGGTCCTGATGTGATCTTGGTCACGGTGGCTACAGCCGGTTCCGGGCCCATCCTAGCGCATTCCCGGGTGTTTCGGGCATCGGACCGGCACGTTTCGCGATGGCCCCGGGGACAAGGGCCGATCGGACCAATAGCAGTCGTCGCACGCGCCGCGGCGTGGGTTCAAGCAGCGGCAATCCCCGGTGTGATTGAAATCACCTTGCGAGCGCATGCTCATTCCCCTCCGTACCGTGGGAGGTGGCTGACCAAGGGTTCCGGCGCTGGCGAGGGCCGGCAGACTCGGCGGCGGTGCACACCGATCGTCGCAAAGCCGTCGCCGCACGGCCCGGCCGTGAACAAGAAATCGGCCAGATGCGCGCCTAGCAGGACGTTGTCCCCGCCAATCTCCGAATGAAGGAGCCGAGTTCCGTCCAGTGCCGAGGCCAAGTGACTATCAGCGTGACTACTTCAATCGCAGCGGCCCGCCGGATCGGACAGTGTCCCTGAGCTCAATGCCGATCTATATCGGTGCGGCCATGATCGCGGTGGCCATCCTGCTGTCGACGCTGATCACGGGGCTGACCTCCCGCTATGTCGGACTCGAAGCGCCGACCGACGAGAACGTGTGGCTGGTCGACCGCCTCACCGGCAGCGTCTATCGCTGCCAGGCGGAGGGGCGCGGCAAGGCCCTGTGCGAGCCGGATGTCGCCACCGGCAGCCTCGGTGACCGGCCCAAGGTGCCGAAGGATGGCCGCTAGGCCCTCCGCCTTCGCACTGCAGCAAGAAAATTGTCTTCTCCGCGAAACGTCAGCGCGAGAGAATACGTAATTGCGAAGGCCGGCATGACGCCGGTTTTGTTTTACGGAGGAGACTTTTCGATGAAGATCTTGCTCACGTCTGCAGCCTTTGTCGCGTTTACCCTTTCGCTGTCCCCCGCATCTGCCGCGATGATGGCGTGCACCAAGGACAACATGATGAAATCCGCAGCCATGATGGGCGGCACGCCCGACACGCCGGCCAAGATGGCGGCGAACAAGGAAATGGCCATGGCCAACACGGACATGAGCAACGGCAAGATGAAGAGCGCCTGCATGCACTACATGAAGTCGCAGAAGGCGATGACGATGAAGTAGGCGCGAGGCGCGCCACCATCCGGCCGCGCTGTCAGCAGATGGCAGCGCGGTTTTTTTGACTGCTGCCTCGAGGTCTTCTTTTTCTTCTTCTTTTTCTTGGCGCGAATCCCGCTACATTCCTCCCCGCAATGTCACGCGCGCCAAAACCGCTCCACCTCACCACGACACAGGCCCGGCAGATCTGGCTGCATGCGCAGCGGCTGGATGAGCGCGCGCCGTTCGGCGACGGAGCTCGGGCCGTCGCGGACGCGGTGGCTCATCTCGGCTATGTGCAAATCGACACCATCAACGTCATCGAGCGCTGCCATCACCACATCCTGTTCAGCCGTATCCCGTCCTACCGGCGCGCCGATTTGCGCCACGCCCAGAGCGTCGACAGAAGCGTGTTTGAGTATTGGACCCACGCGCTCTCCTACGTACCCGCCGGCGACTTCCGCTTCTTCCTGCCGGCGATGCGCGAGCACCGCCGCGAAGGGCACAAATGGTTCGCCTCGGTGAAGCCGGCCGACACGCGCAAGGTGATGCGGCTGGTGCGCGCCGCGCCGCTGACGATCCGCGACATCGAGGACGACGTGCTCACCGAGAAGGAGCATCTGTGGCAAAGCCGCAAGCCCTCGAAGCGGGCCTTGCAGCTCGCCTTCTATACCGGCGCCGTGACCATCAGCGAGCGGCGGGGCATGCTCAAGACCTATGAACTGATGACGCGGCATTTCGGCTGGGACACACTGCCCAGGCCAGCCTCAGCCAGGGAGATTACGACCTATCTGCTCGACCGCGCGCTGCGGTCGCAGGGCGTGGTGAGTCTGGATTCGATCTGCCACCTCGACGCGCCGCGCAAGAAGGCGGTGGCCGGCCTGATCGCCGCCCGCGTCCGCCGTGGCGAGCTCGTGCCTGTTGTGATCGACGGCGCCGGCAAGCAGGAGCATTGGGCGGCGCCGACCACGCTCGAGGCGAACGGTGAGGTAGTCTCGCCTGATCTCGTCCACATCCTCTCGCCGTTCGACCCGCTGATCATCCAGCGCAAGCGCACCAGTCTCATCTTCGGCTACAACCACCTGTTCGAGGCCTATGTGCCGAAGGCCAAACGCAAGCTCGGCTATTTTGCGCTGCCGGTGCTGGTCGGCGACGAGATCGTCGCGGCGCTCGATCTGAAGACCGACCGGCAGGCAAAGAAGCTGCTGATGCAGAAATGGACCTGGGTCGGGCAGGGCAAGAAGACGGCGGGGCGCAAGGAGCTCAAGCAAAAGATCGAGGACGAGCTCGACCGCTTCGAGCGGTTTCAATTGGCGGAGTGAACGCTGATCGCCGCGGCGCCGGTCTCGTAGGGTGGATTAGCGAAGCGTAATCCACCATTTCAGTTTCCGCGGATACAAACAGTGGTGGGTTACGCCTTCGGCTAACCCACCCTACGCAGCTGAACCAGCCGATCGATCCAGACGCCGAACGCAATCCCGACCGCGTACGCCACCAAATTCCACACCGAGAAGATGCGCCCGAGCAGCAGCGCGCCGGCCGTCGTCAGCCGGAACGCATCGAGCCAGGGCGTATGCACCAGCCGGGAAAATTCCACGACGACCGCGATCATCGCCGCGATGGCCGCAATCTGCGTCCGGGTGAGCCGCGGCAGCAAAACTCCTCCCAGCAAGAACACCATCGTGGCCCACAACAGCGAGCCGCCATACTTCACGACGAAGGCGGGCAGGCCGAGCGGAAAGCCGTACCAGCGCAGCGACAGCCCGCAGACGATCACCGTGAGCGCGAGGGCGGCGCGGGTCAGCGATGTCTCTAACAGCGCAACAGGTTTATCCGGCTGCGTCCCGTGCATTGCTCGCTCCATTGACTCTTTGGCCGCGATGCTGAAAACCGCAACCAGCCCATAAAAGCAACAACCCTGGGGGAAGCCATGAGCCAGACCACGACCTATGCCGGTTCCGCCGGCGCGGCCAAGAACTTTAACAAGTCGGAGATCGAGACCTCGACGATCCGCGCCATCTCCTGGCGCCTGATCCCGTTCCTGGTGCTGGCCTACTTCTTCTCCTATCTCGACCGCGTCAATCTCGGTTTCGCCGCGCTGACCATGAACGCCGAGCTGAAGTTCACGCCGCTGATCTTCTCCTGGGGCGCCGGCATCTTCTTCTTCGGCTATTTCATCTTCGAGGTCCCGAGCAATCTCGCGCTGGAGAAGTTCGGCGCCAGCCGCTGGATCGCCCGCATCATGGTGACCTGGGGCATCATCTCCGCCCTGATGGCGCTCGTCAGCGGCGTCACGAGCTTCTACGTCCTGCGCTTCCTGCTCGGCGTCGCCGAGGCCGGCTTCTTCCCCGGCATCATCCTCTATCTCACCTACTGGTATCCGGCCGAATATCGCGCCCGCTTCCTTGCGGCCTTCGCCATCGCCGTGCCGGTGTCGACCGTGATCGGTGCGCCGATCTCGGGCCTGCTGCTCGGGCTCGACGGTGCGATGGGCCTGAAGGGCTGGCAGTGGCTCTTCATCATCGAGGGCATTCCCTCGGTGCTGCTCGGCATCGTCACCTGGTTCTATCTCACCGACAAGCCGGAGAAGGCGGATTGGCTGTCGGCCGAGCAGAAGGCGTGGCTGAAGGCGAAGCTCGATTCGGAAATCGCCGCTAAGCAGGCGGTGAAGCATTTCTCGCTCGGAGAGGCGCTGTCTTCGCCCAAGGTGATCGCGCTCAGCCTGATCTATTTCGGCTTCGTCGGTGCGCTCTACGGCATGCAGTTCTGGCTGCCGCAGATCGTCAAGGCGTTCGGGCTGACCAACGCGCAGACCGGCTTCGTCACCGCGATCCCGTATCTGTTCGGCACCATCGCCATGATCCTGTGGGCGCGTCACTCCGATGCGACGCGCGAGCGCGTGAAGCATGTCGGCGCGCCGCTGCTGCTCACTGCCGTCGCGCTCGCCGTCTCCAGCTACCTCACCGATCCCACCATGACGATGGTGGTCCTGACGGTCGCCGCGATCGGCGTGTTCTGCTGCTTTGGTGTGTTCTGGACCCTGCCGACCGCCTGGCTCTCCGGCACTGCTGCCGCCGGCGCCATCGCCCTGATCAACTCGATCGGCAACCTCGCCGGCTTCGGCGGGCCATACCTGATCGGCTGGGTCAAGGAAGCCACCGGCCAGACCTCGACCGGTTTGCTGGTGCTCGCTGTGCTGCCCCTGATCGCCGGCATCCTGGTGTTCGTCGGTGGCCACGACAGCAAGCACGAGTTCGCCGAGCAGAAGGAATAGAGCCGAGCAAACGGTTCCGTAGGGCGGGCAAAGCGGAAGCATGCCCCCCACCTCTCTCCGACCCAAACAGGTCGTGGGCACGGCGCTAGCGCGCCTTTGCCCACCCCACGGTGCCCAGCCTGAGGCGCCGGACCCGGGCTGTGAGCCTCAGCCCGCCCTAAAATTTCACCTTCCTGACAACCCCTCTCAAACCTCACCACCCCTTAACGATCACGCATTCCTGATGACTGACGATTATTGACTTTTATCAGTGATTAGTCGACATTCCTCCCATTGAAGATGCAGGAGTGTCCTTCGATGTTCGTCCGGTCGGTTTTGTCGAGCTATTCCAGGCTGTTGGCAGGTGTGTCGTTGGCCCTGATGGCGGCTAGCCTTGCCGGGTGCAATGACACCGTCGCCGAGAAAGCCGAGCCGCCGCGGCCGGTTCTGGTCGCAACCGCGCATTATGGTGCCGAAACCCCCGAGCGCAGCTTCGTCGGCACGGTCAGGCCCCGGATCGAGAGCGATCTCGGCTTCCGCGTCGCCGGCAAGGTCGCCAAGCGCCTCGTCGAGGTCGGCCAGACCGTCGAAATCGGCCAGCCGCTCGCGACTCTCGATGAGGTCGATCTGAAGCTCCAGGCCGAGCAATCCGTCGCCGAGCAGACCGCCGCGACCGGCGTGCTGGCCCAGGCCGCCGCTGCCGAGCAGCGCGCCAAGGATCTGAAGGCCAAGGGCTGGACCACCGACGCGCAGCTGGATTCGAGCCGGGCATCGGCCGATGAGGCCCGCGCGCGCCTCGATCGTGCGGTCCGCTCGGTCGAGCTGACCAAGAATTCCCTTTCCTACGCGACGCTCGTTGCCGACGCCCGAGGCGTCGTCACCGCAACGCTGATCGAGCCCGGCCAGGTGGTCTCCGCGGGCCAGGCTTCGATCCGTGTCGCCCGCTTTGCCGAAAAGGAAGCGGTCGTCGCGATCCCTGAGACGCTGGTCGGACGCGCCAAGTCGGGCGTCGCCAGCGTCACTCTTTGGTCGGAGCCGGACAAGAAGTATACGGCCAAGCTGCGCGAGATCGCGCCGACGGCCGATCCGGCCACGCGCACTTATCTGGCAAAGTTCTCGCTGCCGGAGGCCGACGACAAGGTTGCGCTCGGCATGACCGCGACGCTGACGCTGTCGGACGCCGCGACCGAGCGCGTCGCGCGGCTGCCGCTGTCGGCCTTGTTTAACGAAGGCAACAAGCCCTCCTTCTACGTCGTCGACGACAACGGGGCGCTCACGCTGAAGCCGGTGGCGGTGAAGTCCTACGAGAGCAACGACGTCGTCATCACCGGCGGTGTGGAAGAGGGCGCCAAGATCGTCGCCCTCGGTGTGCAGAAGCTCGATCCGGCCCAGCGGGTGCGGGTCGTCTCGTCGCTGTCTTTCTAGTTCATTCCGGGATGGTCCGAAGGACCAGACCGCAGGTGCGCAATTGCGCACCGGGAATCTCGAGATTCCGGGTTCGCCCTGCGGGCACCCCGGAATGACAGGTGAAGTCGAGTTACGTCGTGTGAGGTGAGTTTCGGCCTTTGTCCCTAAGCAGAGGCTGAAGCGGCGAAGCGATCCAGAATCTGCCCAGCCCCCTGGATTGCTTCGCTGCCTCGCGATGACGGCCTGAACAGAGTGGCTGTCGTTTTTTGGCAACTGGATCGTCTTTTCGGAGAGAGCGATGAAGCGCTTCAACCTTTCGGCCTGGGCCGTCAGCCATCCGACGCTGGTTCTCTTCCTGATGCTCGTGCTCGGTGTCGCCGGCTTCTTCTCCTATGAGAAGCTCGGCCGCGCCGAGGATCCGTTCTTCACGGTGAAGGTGGTCAACGTCTCCGTGATCTGGCCCGGCGCGACCGCGCAGGAGATGCAGACCCAGGTCGCTGATCCCATCGAGAAGAAGATCCAGGAACTGCCCTATTTCGAGAAGGTGCAGACTTATTCCAAGCCCGCCTTCACCGCGCTCCAGGTCACCTTCCGCGACTCTACCCCGCCGAAGGACGTGCCTTACCTGTTCTATCTTCTGCGCAAGAAGCTGGTCGACGTGCAGGGCCAGCTGCCCTCCGGCATCCTCGGTCCCGTCGTCAACGACGAGTTCTCCGACGTCGATTCCATCCTCTACATGATGACCGGCGACGGCGCCGACTATGCCCAGCTCAAGAAGGTCTCGGAAGGATTCCGCCAGCGCCTCCTGAAGGTGCCCGGCGTGACCAAGGTCGACGTCTACGGCAACCAGGATGAGCGCATCTTCGTCGAGTTCTCCCACGCCAAGCTCGCCACCCTCGGCATCACCCCGCAGGCGCTGTTCGATTCGCTCGCCAAGCAGAACAACGTGACGCCGGCCGGTACGGTCGAAACCTCCTCGCAACGCGTGCCGCTGCGCGTCACCGGCGCGCTCGACGGTGCCAAGGCCGTCGCCGAGACACCGGTCGAGAGCAACGGCCGCGTGTTCCGCCTCGGCGACATCGCCACCGTAACCCATGGCTATGTCGATCCGCCCAGCTTCGTCGTCCGTCAGGAAGGCAAGGCTGCGATCGGCATCGGTGTCGTCACCGCCAAGGGTGCCAACATCCTCGAGCTCGGCAAGGAGGTCGAGAAGGCGACGGCCGAGTTCATGAAGGCGGTGCCGCAGGGCGTCGACGTCAAGCTGATTGCCGACCAGCCCAAGGTGGTCGAGCACGCCGTCGGCGAGTTCGTGCACTCCTTCATGGAAGCCCTCGTCATCGTGCTGTTCGTGTCGTTCCTGGCCCTCGGCTGGCGCACCGGCATCGTGGTCGCGTTGTCGGTGCCGTTGGTGCTCGGCATCGTCTTCGTCGTCATGAACATGATGTCGCTCGACCTGCACCGCATCACGCTGGGCGCGCTGATCATCGCGCTCGGCCTGCTCGTCGACGACGCCATCATCGCGGTCGAGATGATGGTGGTGAAGATGGAGCAGGGCTGGGACCGCATGCGCGCGGCGTCTTTTGCCTGGGAATCTACCGCGTTTCCGATGCTCACGGGAACGCTGGTCACGGCCGCTGGCTTCCTCCCCATCGGCTTTGCCAATTCCGCGGTCGGCGAATATGCCGGCAGCATCTTCTGGATCGTGGCGATCGCGCTGGTCGCCTCCTGGTTCGTGGCGGTGATCTTCACGCCCTATATCGGCGTCAAGCTGCTGCCGGAGATGAAGGCCCATCACAACCACGATCCGCACGCGGTCTACGAGACCCGCATGTACCGGGGCCTGCGCGCCATCGTGCAATGGTGCGTCAATCACCGCATCACCGTGGTGGTCGCGACCGTCGGCGTCTTCATCGCCTCGGTCGTCGGCTTCGGCCATGTCCAGCAGCAGTTCTTCCCGCTGTCGGAGCGGCCCGAGCTGTTCTTCCAGCTGCGCCTGCCCGAGGGCACCGCCTTCAACGTCACCGAAAAGGCGGTGAAGAAGGCCGAGACGCTGCTCAAGGACGACAAGGACATCGAGACCTATACGTCCTATGTCGGCCAGGGCTCGCCGCGCTTCTGGCTCGGCCTCAATCCGCAGCTGCCCAACGAGGCCTTTGCCGAGATCGTCATCGTCGCCAAGGGCGTTGAGGGGCGCGAGCGCGTCAAGGCCAAGATCGAGAACGCGGTTGCGGACGGCATGCTGTCCGAGGCGCGCGTCCGCGTCGACCGCTTCAACTTCGGCCCGCCGGTCGGTTTCCCCGTGCAGTTCCGCGTGATCGGCCCCGACGCCAACAAGGTGCGCGAGATCGCCTACCAGGTCCGCGACGTCATGCGGCAAAACAAGAGCGTCAAGGATGTCCAGCTCGACTGGAACGAGCAGTCGCCCTACCTCAAGCTCGTCGTCGACCAGGACCGCGCCCGCGCCATGGGCCTGACCCCGCAGGACGTATCGCAGGCGCTCGCGATGCTGATCTCGGGCTCGCAGGTCACGACCGTGCGTGACGGCATCGAGAAGGTCGGCGTGGTCGCCCGTGCGATCCCGTCCGAGCGCCTCGACCTCGGCGGCGTCGGCGATCTCACCATCACCTCGCGCAACGGCGTCGCCGTGCCGCTGCAGCAGATTGCCAAGATCGAGTATGCCCATGAGGAGCCGATCATGTGGCGGCGCAACCGCGACATGGCCATCACCGTGCGCTCCGACGTCGTCGACGGTGTGCAGGCGCCCGACGTCACGGGCCAGATCACGCCGAAGCTGAAGGCGATCAAGGACCACCTCGAGCCGGCCTACCGCATCGAGCCGGGCGGCGCGTTCGAGGAATCCGCCAAGGGCAACGCCTCGATCTTCGTCCTCTTCCCGCTGATGGTCATGGTGATGCTGACGCTGCTGATGATCCAGCTGCAGAGCTTCTCACGCCTGATCCTGGTGTTCCTGACCGCGCCGCTCGGCATCGTCGGCGCCTCCTTCGGACTCAACGTCGCCAACGCGCCGTTCGGCTTCGTGGCGCTGCTCGGCCTGATCGCGCTCGCCGGCATGATCATGCGCAACACGGTCATCCTGGTCGACCAGATCGAGACTGACGTCTCCCACGGCCTGACCCGGCGCGAGGCGATCGTGGAGGCCACCGTCCGCCGCGCCCGTCCGGTGGTGCTGACGGCGCTCGCCGCCATCCTCGCCATGATCCCGCTGTCGCGCTCGGCCTTCTGGGGCCCGATGGCGATCACGATCATGGGCGGTCTGTTCGTCGCGACCTTCCTGACGCTGCTGTACCTGCCGGGCCTCTACGCGCTGTGGTTCAGGAAGAGCCTGGACGAGGCGGGTACCCCCGAGCAGCCTGCCGCGCCGCAGCATGGGAGCAATGACCCGCACGCAATTCCGCTTGCTGAAGCGGCTGAATAAGTGAGATGAAGTGCTGATCGACGAGTCCTGACAGATGACACTGATTGCGGAACATATCGAAGGCGACACCCGGGATCGTATCCTCGAGGTGGCCGAGCGGCTGTTCCGCCAGATCGGCTACCAGAAGACGACGGTCGGGGACATCGCCAAGGAGCTCAGGATGAGCCCCGCCAACGTCTATCGCTTCTTCGAATCGAAGAAGGCGATCCATCAGGCGGTGGCCCGTTCGCTGATGGGCGAGGTCGAGCTCGAGGCGCAGCGGATCGTGGCGAGGCCCGGTCCGGTCAAGGAGCGTTTCCGGGAGCTGCTCACCACCATCCATCGCATGAACACCGAGCGCTATGTCGGCGACAACAAGCTGCACGAGATGGTCGCGATCGCGATGGAGGAGGACTGGGACGTCTGCGTCGCCCATATGGAGTGCATTGCCGGGGTGATCGGCCAGATGATCGCGCAAGGCGTTGCCTCTGGCGAGTTCGAGGCGCCGGACCTCCAGCTGGCCTCGCTGTGCGCCTGCACCGCGATGATACGCTTCTTCCACCCCCAGATGATCGCCCAGTGCGCCACCAAGCCGGGCCCGACCATCGACCAGATGATCGATTTCGTCATCGCGGGTCTGTCGCCGCGCCACTAACGGGGCGGGGAGTTTTTCCCTATAACCACGTCTGCCGTCATTCCGGGGCGCGCGTAGCGCGAACTATGGTGCGCAATTGCGCACCTGAGAATCTCGAGATTCCGGCTTCGGTCCTCCGGACCGCCCCGGAATGACGGCAGAGTGGAGACCCGCGGTGACCGACAAAGACCTGTACTTCTACGAGCCCTCCAAGGGCCACGGCCTCAAGCACGATCCCTTCAACGCCATCATCGCGCCGCGGCCGATCGGCTGGATCTCCTCGCGCGACACCAAGGGCCACGTCAATCTCGCGCCCTACAGCTTCTTCAATGCGTTCTGTTACGTGCCGCCGATCATCGGCTTCTCCTCCACCAACTGGAAGGACTCGGTCGAGAACATCCAGCAGACCGGCGAGTTCGTCTGGAATCTCGCGACCATGGACCTCGCCAAACACATGAACGCGACCGCCGCGCATGTTGCCCCTGAGGTCGACGAATTCGAGATCGCCGGCCTCACCGCCGTACCCGGCAAGCTCGTCAACGTGCCACGCGTCGGCGAAAGCCCCGTCGCCTTCGAGTGCAAGGTGTCCGACATCGTCCGCCTCAAGGGCGCCGACGGCAAGGAGGCCGATGCCTGGCTGACGCTGGGCGAGGTCGTCGCCGTCCATATCGACAAGGCCATGATCAAGGACGGCGTCTACCAGACCGCCGCCGCCCGCCCGATCGTCCGCGCCGGCCGCCGCGGCGACTATTTCGAGATCAAGCCGGAAAACATGTTCGAGATGGTGCGGCCGGATTAGGCCGAACCTCCTCTCTCCGCCGTCATTCCGGGCTCGACGCTACGCGTCGCCCCGGAATGACTACCCCATTTTCCCCTCCCGGAACTGCCCCCGCACCCTGGCCGTTATGGTCCGGGGGCGCTTGGCCGCGTCAATGTCGCAGGCGAAGTCTTCACCGCCGCCGGCCGCTTTCCGCTAAAATGCCCGACAACCGCGCCGATGCATGAGGTCCGCCATGAGCTTCCGCCGCGACAAAATCACAAAGCCGATCTTTTCCTGGGCGCGCGGCGTGCTGCCGGCGATGTCCGACACCGAGCGTGAGGCGCTGGAGGCTGGGGACGTCTGGTGGGATGCCGATCTGTTCACCGGAGACCCGGATTGGTCGAAGCTGCTGAAGGTTCCGCAGGCCGCGCTGACCGACGAGGAGCGGGCCTTCCTCGATGGCCCCGTCGACGAGCTCTGCGCCATGCTCGACGAGTGGAAGATCTTCTGGGAATGGCGCGACCTGCCGCCGGACGTCTGGCACTTCGTCAAGCACG
Source organism: Bradyrhizobium sp. CCBAU 11430 (assembly GCF_028128855.1). Lineage (NCBI taxonomy): Bacteria > Pseudomonadati > Pseudomonadota > Alphaproteobacteria > Hyphomicrobiales > Nitrobacteraceae > Bradyrhizobium > Bradyrhizobium sp. CCBAU 11430. The sequence continues at coordinate 233,970 of NZ_LBJV01000070.1, read as the reverse complement.
AAAAATTCTTCGGCATGATCATTCCGAAGGAGTTCGGCGGCCTCGGCTTCTCGCCCTATGCCCATTCGGAGGTGGTGCGCAAGATCTCGACCCGCTCGATCGCCGCTGCCGTCACAGTCATGGTGCCGAACTCGCTCGGGCCGGGCGAGCTCTTGATGCGCTTTGGTACGAAGGAGCAGCAGCAGCGCTGGCTGCCGCGCCTCGCCGACGGCCGCGACATTCCCTGCTTCGGCCTCACCAGCCCGGAAGCCGGTTCCGACGCGGCTTCGATGGTCGACACCGGCATCATCTGCAAGGGCATCTTCGAGGATCGCGAAGTCGTCGGCCTCAGGCTCAATTGGCACAAGCGCTACATCACGCTCGGCCCCGTCGCGACGCTGCTGGGTCTCGCCTTCAAGGCCTATGATCCCGACCACCTCGTGGGCGACCGGGAGGAGCTCGGCATCACCGTGGCACTGATCCCGACCCATCTGCCCGGCGTCGAGATCGGTCATCGCCATCTGCCGTCGATGCAGGTTTTTCAGAACGGCCCGAACCGGGGCCACGACGTCTTCATTCCGCTCGACTACGTCATCGGCGGCAAGGAGCGGCTGGGGCAAGGCTGGAAGATGCTGATGACCGCGCTCGCTGCCGGCCGCGGCATCTCGCTGCCATCGCTCTCTGCTGCGGGGGCCGCCTATGCCGCGCGCACCACCGGTGCCTATGCCCGTATCCGCGAGCAGTTCGGCATCTCCATCTCCAAGTTCGAAGGCGTCGAGGAGCCGCTCGCGCGCATCGTCGCGACCGCCTACCAGCTCGATGCGGCGCGGCGGCTGACCTGCGCGGCGCTGAATGCCGGGGTTCATCCCGCCGTGATCTCAGGCATCATGAAGCTGCACGCCACCGATCGCATGCGCACCGCGATCGACGACGCCATGGACATCCATGGCGGCAAGGCCGTGATCGACGGTCCGCAAAACTATCTCGGTAATCTCCACCGCGCCGTGCCGGTCGGGATCACGGTCGAGGGCGCCAACATCCTGACCCGCAATCTCATCGTGTTCGGGCAGGGCGCCATCCGGGCGCATCCCTATCTGCTCGACGAGATGAATGCGCTGGCCGATATCGATCGCGAGCGTGGGCTCACCGCGTTCGACAAAGCGTTCTGGAAGCATGTCGGCCACAGCGTCCGGACCCTGTTCCGTGCCTTCGGTCGCAGCTGGACCTTTGGCGCTTTCGCAATGGCGCCGGACGCCGGCGATGCCACGCCGTTCTACCGCCAGCTCTCGCGCTACTCCGCGGCCTTCGCGCTCTGCGCCGACATGGCGCTGCTCACGCTCGGCGGCGCGCTCAAGCGCAGGGAGATGCTGTCGGCGCGCTTCGGCGATATCCTCTCCGAGCTGTATCTGCTCTCGGCCGCACTGAAGCGCTGGCAGGATGAGGGCCGGCAAAAGGAAGACTTTGCCGCGCTCGAATGGTGCATGGCGACGGGCTTCAAGACGATCGAGAACCGGCTGGCCGAAATCCTCGCCAATCTGCCCAACCGCTTTGTTGCCGGCTTCCTCAAGTTCCTGGTCCAGCCGTTCGGCGCCCGCGTGCTCGGCCCCTCCGACCGGGTCGTACACCAATGCGCTGCCATCGTGCTGGAGCCGTCGGCGGCGCGCGAGCGCCTCACGCCGGATCTCGCCCATGTCGACGACGACGGCGGCTTTGCCCGGCTGGAGCGCGCGTTCCTGCTGGTCGTAAGCACCGATGCCATCGCCAAGCGCATGCGCGCCGCGCATATCCGCGACTGGAAAGAGGCTGTTACAAAGGGCGTGATCACGCAGGTCGAAGGCGAGCAGCTGGCCGCGGCCCGCGAAGCCGTCACAAAGGTGATTGAAGTCGACGATTTTGCGCCGGAGGCGCTGTCGCCGATTTACAAGAAATCCGGCGACGTGCATCAGTTCTTCCAGGAACTCGGCGAACAGAGGGCAGCGAGCTGATGGCACGACCGGTTTTCATCGTCGACGGCAGCCGGACACCATTTCTGAAAGCGCGCTCGGGGCCGGGGCCGTTCACGCCGGTCGATCTCGCCGTGCAATGCGGACGGCCGCTCTTGGCGCGCCAGCCGTTTGCGGCTGATAGCTTCGACCAGGTCATCCTCGGCTGCGTCAACGTCATCGCGGACGAGATGAACCCCGCGCGCGTCGCCGCGCTCCGGCTCGGCATGGGCGAGGACATGGTCGCCTTCACCGTGCAGATCAATTGCGGCTCCGGCATGCAATCGATCGACACCGCCTACCGCTATATCCGCGAAGGCCATGCCGACATGATCCTCGCCGGGGGCACCGAAGCGCTCAGTCATGCGCCGCTGGTTTGGCCGAATTCCGGCGTGCGCTGGTTCGCCGGCCTTGCCACCGCCAAGGGCGTGGCCGCCAAGCTCGCCGCCGCTTTCAAGCTGCGGCCGCGCGATCTCAAGCCGATCATCGGCCTCGAGCGTGGGCTGACCGATCCCGTCACCGATCTGAACATGGGCCAGACCGCCGAGGTCGTCGGCCATCTCTTCGGCATTACGCGCGCCGAGGCCGATGCCTATGCCGCCGAGAGCCATCGCCGGCTGGCGCATGCGCAAGGCACGGGTCATCTGAAGGGCGAGGTCGAGACCGCATTCTCTCGCGACGGCAAGTTCTTCGACCACGACGATGGCGTGCGTCCGGACTCCACGGCCGAGACGCTGGCAAAGCTCCGGCCGGTGTTCGAGCGCCCCTGGGGCCAGGTCACTGCCGGTAATTCCTCGCAGATCACCGACGGCGCGTCCTGGGTGATTTTGGCTTCCGACGCGGCTGTCGCAAAGCACAAGCTGACGCCGAAGGCTGCGATCGTCGACAGTAACTGGGCCGCGCTCGACCCCAGCATCATGGGCCTCGGTCCGGTGATGTCAGCGACGCCTCTGCTTCAGCGCAACGGCCTCACCATCAAGGACGTGGAGACCTGGGAGCTGAACGAGGCTTTTGCCACCCAGGTGCTCGGTTGTCTTGCGGCCTGGAACGACGAAAAGTTCTGCCGCGAGATTTTGGGCCTCGACGGCGCCGCCGGCGAGATCGACCGTGAGAGGCTGAATGTCGACGGCGGTGCGATCTCGCTCGGCCATCCCGTCGGCACCTCCGGCAACCGCATCGTGCTGCACCTCGTCAACGCGATGAAGCGGCTCGGGACGCGGCGCGGTGTGGCTACCGAGTGCATCGGTGGCGGGCTCGGCGGCGCCATGCTGATCGAGGCGGTGTGACCATGGACTCGAAGATCATGACCGCGCTCGGTGATCGCGTCCTGGCGCTCGGGCCCAGGCCGGCGACGGACAGTCCGTACAAAAACTTCAAGCTGACGCGCGACGAAGACGGCGTCGCCTGGCTTTTGTTCGACCGCGCTAATGCCAGCGCCAACACACTGTCCTCGGATGTGATGGAGGAGTTCGACGCCGTCCTCGCGGTGATCGAGACCGAACGCCCGGCCGGCCTCGTGATCCGCTCCGCCAAACCGTCGGGCTTCATCGCGGGCGCCGACGTCAACGAATTCCGCGGTGCCAGCGATCCCGACATGGTGGAGACGCGCATCCGCGCCGCGCATGCGGTGATCGACCATCTGGAGGCATTGAAGCTGCCGACGGTCGCTGTCATCCACGGCTTCTGCCTCGGCGGTGGGCTCGAGGTTGCGCTGGCCTGCCAATCGCGCATCGCCATCGACGGCGCGCGCTTCGGCTTCCCGGAGGTGATGCTCGGTCTGCATCCCGGCCTCGGCGGCACCGCGCGCTTCACCGCGCTGGTCAATCCCGCCCAGTCGATGGCGCTGATGCTGACCGGCCGCACCATTGACGCGCGCCGCGCCAGATCGCTCGGCCTCGTCGACACCGTGACGCAGGAGCGGCATGTCCGCGGCGCGGTGAAGGATGCACTGTTCGGCCGGCTGAAACGAGTCAAGCCTGGCCTGCTCACGCGTGCGGCCAATTTCGGCTTCGTGCGCGGTCTCCTGGCCAGGCGCATGCGCACGGAGGCAGCGAAGGCCGCGTCCCGCGAGCACTATCCCGCGCCTTACGCGCTGATCGACCTCTGGGAGACCCATGGCGGCAGCAGGGCCGCGATGCTGAAGGCGGAGCAGGCATCCTTCGCCAAGCTGATGGTGACGCCGACCGCCCAGAACCTGATCCGAGTCTTCTTCCTGCGCGAGCAGATGAAGAAGGCAGCCGGCAGCGGCAACACCATCAAGCACGTCCATGTCATCGGCGCCGGCGCCATGGGCGGCGACATCGCGGCGTGGGTAGCCGGGCAGGGGCTGCGCGTCTCGCTGGCCGACATGAAAGCCGAGCCGATCGCCGGCGCGGTGAAGCGCGCCGCCGAACTCTACGGCAAGATAATCCGCAAGCCGACCGAGGTGCGCGACGCGCTCGATCGTCTCATCCCTGACATGGACGGGGAGGGTGTTCGTAACGCCGATCTGATCATCGAGGCCGTGCCGGAGAAGCTCGAGCTCAAGCAGAAAGTCTATGCCAGCCTCGAGCCGCGCATGAAGCCGGGCGCGATCCTTGTCACCAACACGTCGAGCATCCCGCTTCAGGATCTGCGCACCACGCTGGCGCGACCAGAGCGGCTGGTCGGCCTGCATTTCTTCAATCCGGTGTCTCGGCTGCAATTGGTCGAGGTCGTCAGTCACGACGGCAGCGACCCGCAGGTGCTGAAGGACGCGCTCGCTTTCGTCGGCGCGATCGACCGGCTGCCGCTGCCCGTGAAGAGCTCGCCGGCCTTCCTCGTCAACCGCGCGCTGACGCCCTACATGCTCGAAGCCATGGTGATGCTGGACGAGAAGATCGACCAGCGGCTGATCGACGCCGCGGCGGAGCAGTTCGGCATGCCGATGGGGCCGATCGAGCTAGCCGATCAGGTCGGCTCGACATCTGCCTCGACGTCGGTGACATGCTGCGCACCAAGTTCGGCGATTTCCTGCCGCCGACGCCGGCGTGGCTGCGCGACAAGGTCGCCAAGGGCGAGCTCGGCCGCAAGACCGGCAAGGGTTTCTACACCTGGAAGGACGGCAAGGCCGAGAAGGCACCGCTCCTCGAGACCGGCCCACGCGTCACCGACCAGATGATCGACCGCCTGGTGCTGCCGATGTCCAATGTCTGCGTTGCTGCCCTTCGCGAGGGCATCGTCGACGACGCCGATGCGGTCGACGGCGCCATGATCTTCGGTACCGGCTATGCACCGTTCCGCGGCGGTCCTTTGAACTATGCCCGCACGCGCGGCGTAGAGAATGTGGTGTCCACCTTGCGCGGGCTCGCCGAGCGATTCGGCGGACGTTTCGCGCCGGATGCGGGCTGGGACAGTTTGCAATAGGGGGCCGTCGGTAAAAAGATGCTATCATGGGTGGTGGAGCCCGTGGGGAGTATCGCCGATGCCGACGATCCCGTTCTTCAAGCACGCGACCCTGCGCGAGATCATCATCACGCGGCTGTGCTGCGGGGCCGATATCGTCGTGATCCTTTGTTGCGTAGGCTATCTCGTCGGACGTTATCCCGCGGTGGAATTGCGCTGGCCGTGGTTGATCGGGGCGCTCCTGGCCGGGTATTTTCTCGCTGACCTGTTTTCAGGGCTGGTGCATTGGGTGGTCGACACCTGGCTCGACGAGGGGATGCTCGGCCGCGGCATCGCGATCACGCGGGAGCATCACACCCACCCCGGCCACGTTTTGCTCTACGGATTCCTCGACCAGGCGTCTCTCGGTGCGGCGCCGAGCGCGGCAGTGGTCGGAGTCGCGGCCACCATCACGGCGTTGTTTCCGGTTTCCGCGCTCACCTATGCGCTGATGATCGTCTGGTTCGTGATCGCGACCTGCATGCTGTTTGGCATGAGCTTTCACAATCTCGCGCACCGGCCGGTCCGCCCGCTGCTCCTGCGCATGGCGCAACGGCTGCATCTGGTCTGCTCACCCGAGCATCATTGGTGTCATCACCGTGACCACACCATCCGCTATTGTGTCATCAATGGATGGGCCAATTATCCGTGCGACCGTCTGCGGCTATGGAGCAGGCTGGAACTGTTGGTAACGGCAACGACCGGACGCGCGCCGCGGGCCGACGATGCGGAGTGGCAACGCAAACTGAACGATACCGGAATCTTCGTCGGGTCGCCGCGGCCGATTGGATAGCGCGAGCTTGCCTCGTGTCGATGTTGCGCAAGGCGCCGCGGCTTTGTATCCAGAGCCGAGAGCCGCGGGAGATCAACCATATGACCGACACGCACGTCCACGCCCCTATCAACTCCGACACTGGGCCGAGCGGCGATCTCTGCATCCGCACGCTGGCGATGCCCGCCGACACCAATGCGAATGGCGACATCTTCGGCGGCTGGCTGCTGAGCCAGATGGATGTCGGCGGCGGCGTGTTTGCGTCAAAGGCGGCGAAGTCGCGCACCGTGACGGTTGCGATCGAGGCAATGAACTTTCGCAAGGCGGTCTACGTCGGCGATCTCGTGTCGGTCTACGCCAATCTCGTACGCGTGGGCCGCACCTCGCTCACCGTGCATCTGGAAGCGTGGGCGCTGCGCCGCGGGGAGGAGCATCCCTTCCTCGTCACCGACGGCAACTTCACCTACGTCTCGATCGACGAGCACGGCCGCCCGCAAGCCGTTCGCTCGACCGACACGACGATCGCGACGTAATCGCGCGCGACGCTCTGCCTCATCTGGCGAACCCGTGCCGCGCTGCTTAACGTCGCGCGCGCGAGTCATTCTCGTGGCGGCTTCGCCAAGAACCAGTCAAGAACCAGTCATAAAACGGATGAGGTCTCGGCGTACTCAATTGCGTGTCGATTCGGGGTGGAAACGGCCTCAAAATGCCTGGGAACCTTTGGGCATGAGTGCCGTTATTTGCCCGCACTGAGGAAGCCACGGACCATGCCGGACAGCTACATCATCGAAGTCGATTCGCAGACCGCAGGTATCGTCGTTCGTTCTTCGGGAGGCTATTGCTTCTTTGCCTCGTCCCATCGATTCAACCGTCTCGAAGGCCAGCTCTTCCGCAACGCCCGCGAAGCCGAACGCGCCGCGCGCAAGCTGGTGAACGGTGATGTGAAGGAAGCGGCGTAAAGCGCCTGCTGGTGATTTCTGACACGCAATGCGTGGTCGGAATTTTTTGCAGCCCTTGATACTGCTGGTTTCTTCCTTCTCCCCTTGCGGGAGAAGGTGGCGCGAAGAGCCGTACGCGTCATTCCGGGGCGCGCGAAGCGCGAGCCCGGAATCCATCTGCCACAGAGAATGCCGATGAATGGATTCTCAGATGCGCAATTGCGCACCTTGGCCCGCGCCTTTCGGCGCGAGCCAAAATGACGTCGTTGATCACAACTTCGTTGCTGCCCGCGACAGGAGCTTCCACTCGTCGCCCTGCTTCTGCCAGTTCATCAGGATGTGAAGGTTGGTCGATACTTTCTTCCCGTCGGCTGCCATCTCCTGTTCGCCCAGCCAGTGGAAGCGCACGATCGCTGCAGGACCGACGACCTTGATGGTGGGGTCCTTGTAGTCGATCGACAGGAATTTCGACTTGCCGTCGGTGGCGTTGGCGATGAACGTCGCCTTGTCCTCGACCTTGCCGCTGGAATGGCTGTAGCTGAGGTCGTCCCAGCACAGTGCGCCGAGCGCCTTCGGATCGGCCGCGATCTGGGCGAGGCGGAAGGCCTCGACCTTCTTCGCCACGGCGTCCTCGTCCGCCGAAGCGGCGAGCGCCGGTGTCGTGAGCGCAAGCGCGGAGACGGCAAGAGCTGAGACGGCCAGAGTCGAGAGAGCCAGATCGCGTCGGTTCATCGTCATCGTTTCCTCCTTTTTGATCTTGCGGCGAGTGTTGCAGCCGCGCGCGGCTTTGTCGAGTGTCACGTCGTCGTCATCTCCATGCGTCATTGCGCGGTCGAAGCCATATTGATACGTCTCGCGCATCAATGCGCCGTGGATTTGGGAAAGTACGGAAATGATCGAAGCCAAAACGGATGCGATGGGCAGGGCTTTGCTGTTCGACATCGACGGCACGCTGGCCGACACCGACCCGCTGCACTTGAAGGCGTTCAACCAGGTGCTCGGCCCTCGCGGCCACGTCTTCGATCACGCGCGCTTCTCCAGAGAGCTGCAAGGTTTCGCCAATGTCGCGATCGGTGAGCGATTCCTGCCTGACGAGGCGCCGGAACGGCGCGCCTCGATCCTCGATGAGAAGGAGGAGGTCTTCCGGACGCTCGTGGCCGGGCAGATCGAGCCGCTGCCGGGCCTGATGGCGCTGCTCGACCGGGCTGACGCTGCCGGCATTCCCATGGTCGCCGTGACCAACGCGCCGCGTCTCAATGCCGAGCTGCTGCTCTCCGGCCTCGGCATCTCTCATCGTTTCAAGGCGCTCGTGATCGGCGCCGAGCTGCCGCACGGCAAGCCGCATCCGCTGCCCTATCAGGAAGGGCTGCGTTTCGTCGGCGCGAGCGCAGAGGCCTCGATCGCATTCGAGGACTCCCGTACCGGCGTGCAATCGGCCACGGCGGCCGGCATTCCGACCATCGGCGTCCGGACCAGCCTCAGCCATGCTGACCTGGTTGCAGCCGGCGCAGTCGCGTCCGCCAGCGCCTTCGACGATCCGCAGCTGCTCGCGCGTCTCGCGAGCGCCATGACCTGGTAAGAAATGGCGTGGTGACCGGCCGCATAAGTTAACCGTGATCGGCGCGCGCATTGACCGAAGGCGCGAACCGCAGCACCATGCATTCTCCTGATTTGAGGCCTTTGCCGTGACCGGATTGACCCATCGCCAAGCCGAAATCCTCAACATCGCGCGGGCCTCGGGCCGTGTCATGGTCGAGGAGCTCGCGCGCCGCTTCGAAGTCTCGGCGCAGACCATCCGCAAGGATCTCAACGACCTCTGCGAGCGGAGATCGCTGACCCGCATCCATGGCGGCGCCATCATCGCCTCCGGCGTCGAAAACCTCGCTTATGAGGCAAGGCGCTTCGTCGCCGCCGACGAAAAGAAGGCGATCGGAGCCGCGGCCGCCTCGCTGATCCCGAACGGATGCTCGCTCTTCATCAATATCGGCACCACGACGGAGGAGGTCGCGAGCGCGCTGACTTCGCACGAGGATCTCCTCGTCATCACCAACAATCTCAACGTCGCGATGCTGCTCTACCGTCATCCCCGCATCGAGGTGGTGGTCGCCGGCGGCACGGTCCGGCGGGCCGACGGCGCTGTGGTCGGCTCCACCGCAACACAGCTGATCGGCCAGTTCAAGGTCGACTACGCCATCATCGGCGCGTCCGCGATCGACGAGGAGGGCGCGCTGCTCGACTTCGACTATCGCGAGGTGCAGGTGGCGCAGGCCATCATCGCCAATGCCCGCAGCGTGATGCTGGTTGCCGATTCCACCAAGCTCCGCCGCAGCGCGCCGGTGCGCATCGCCCACATGACCCAGATCCAGACCTTCGTCACCGACCAGGAGCTTCCCGAGCGCCTCGCCACGATCTGCCACAGCAAGGGCATCGAGGTGATGGCGGCGATGCCCAAGGGCGCGGACATCGACGATGTGCCGGCCGATGCCCAGGAAGCCGCACCGGAAGCCGCGCCGGTGGTGCGGCTGAGATAGGGCTTAGACGTCGTCCCACGGATTGAGCAGCGGGACGCCCGTAGGTTCAAAGTCCCCCACATTACGCGTAACGACGGTCAGGCCGTGGACAAGCGCGGTGGCTGCAATAAGGGCGTCGCGTTCGGCCCGCGGATTGGGAACGTGAAGTTGGGCACAGCGCTGCGCCACGGCCGTATCGATAGCCAGGATCCGCCCTTCGAAGCGGGCCAGAATGTGATCGTCGATCCAGGCGCGCAGGACAGCACCTTGCACCGCGTCTTTGCGCTCGATCAGGCGCGCGCCAAGTTCAATTTCGAGAATCGAGATGGCGGACATGAAGAAATTCGCCGCGGGCGCTGTATTGGCCCAAGCAAGCACGTTGCGATCAGCCTTATCCGGCCGCCTCAGTTCGGAAATGACGTTGGTGTCCAGCAGAAACATCAGTCGAGATCGGCTGGCCTGGAGATTCCGCCGGTGATGCGAGGCGGATCGAAATCGAAGTCCGCGTTCGCCTGTGCCAAAGCTTCGGCAAGGCTCATGTGCCCACCGCTCAGGCGCAGATAATCTTCGATGCTCAGCAGGACATGGGCTGGACGGCCGCGGTCGGTGATGAAGACGGGCCCCTTTGATGCTGCTTTCTTGGCGCCGCTCGTATCCTGATTGAACTCTCGGCTGGTCAGGGTGGTGACCATCGTTCGCGCCTCCTCGCCTGCGATGGGTTAAATTATATGTAGGTATGTTGCTACATTCAAGTTTTCGATCAGCTGAAGCGGTGCGGTGCACCCCCGTGCCTCAAAACTTGTCCGTTCTCCGCTGATTTCTCCGCCGTATTGGCGCTGAAAAAGTTTCGCTTTCACTTCCTTTCCTCCTCTCTTTCGTCTTGCTTTCGTTTTTCGGTGTGATCTAATCAAAAACGAAAGTAGCCGCTCGACGGAACGAGCGGTCGCCCGGGGGATGCGTCTGTTGGAGCGTATTTTCGACCTCGCCATCATTGGAGGCGGTGTTAATGGCTGCGGCATCGCGCGCGACGCGGTGGGCCGCGGCAACACGGTTTTCCTGTGCGAAATGAACGATTTGGCGAGCGGGACGTCGTCCTGGTCGACCAAGCTGGTGCATGGCGGCCTGCGCTATCTCGAATATTACGAGTTTCGCCTCGTTCGCGAGGCGCTGATCGAGCGCGAGATCCTCTGGGGCATCGGGCCCCACATCATCCGCCCCTTGCGTTTCGTATTGCCGCATCACGCCGGTCTGCGCCCCGCCTGGCTGCTGCGGCTCGGCCTCTTCCTTTATGATCACATCGGCGGCCGTCATCTGTTGCCGGCGACCCGCTCGGTCGATCTCCGGCGTGACGAGGTCGGCAAGCCGCTGATCCCGAATCGCTACAGTCGCGCCTTTGAATACTCCGACTGTTTCGTCGATGACGCCCGCCTCGTCGTGCTCAATGCACGCGATGCCGCCGACAAGGGCGCCGAGATCCGCACCCGCACCCGCGCAACGGATATCAAGCAGTCCGACGGCCTCTGGACCGTGAGCATGGTCAACACGCTGACCGGTGAGCGCTCGCAGGTCCAGGCAAAGGCTCTGGTCAACGCCGGCGGCCCCTGGGTCGAGGACGTGCTCGGCCGCGGCGCCGGTGTCAACGCGAAAGCCAAGGTGCGCCTGGTGCAGGGCTCGCACATCGTGGTCAGGAAGCTCTACGACCACGACCGCGCCTACATGTTCCAGAACGCGGACGGCCGCATCATCTTCGTGATTCCGTACCAGGACGATTTTACGCTGATCGGCACCACGGATCGCGACTATGACGGCGATCCCGCCAAGGTGAAGGCGACGGCGGAGGAGATCCAGTATCTCTGCACCGCGGCGAGCGAATATCTGGCAAAGCCCGTGACCCCGGACGACGTGGTCTGGACCTATTCCGGCGTGCGGCCGCTCTATGACGACGGCGCCAGCGAAGCCAAGGCCGCGACGCGCGACTACGTGTTCGAGCTCGACACGCCCGGCGGCGTGCCGCTGCTGTCGATCTATGGCGGCAAGATCACCACCTATCGCCGCCTCGCCGAGGAAGCGCTGGAGCGGCTCGCGCCCTATCTTCGCAGCGCAAAAGCGCGGGAAGGGTGGACCGGCAAATGGCCGCTGCCCGGCGGCGACATGAATGTGTCCGACATCGACGGCCTGATCGCCGAGCTGCAGCGCGGTTATCCCTTCCTCAGCCACGAGCACGCCAGGCGGCTCGCGCGCGCCTATGGCACCAAGGCCATCAAGCTGCTCGGCGACGCCAAATCATCGGCCGATCTCGGCCAGAGCTTTGGCGCGACGCTGACCGAGCGCGAGGTCCGCTACCTCATGGCCAACGAATGGGCCGTGACCGCCGAGGACGTCGTCTGGCGCCGTTCCAAGCTCGGCCTGCGACTATCTGCCGATGAGATTGCTGCGCTTGACGACTGGATCAGGACCCACGCCGTGCCGCAAAGTCCTCTGCTGGAAGCGGGAGGACGCTCATGACCGTGACGCTCGATCACGTGACCCGAACCGTCGAGGGGGTCCAGCATATCCGCGACGTCTCGCTGACGCTCGAGAGCGGAACGCTGAACGTGCTGCTCGGGCCGACGCTGTCGGGCAAGACCTCGATCATGCGGCTGCTCGCCGGCCTCGACAAGCCGACCTCGGGCAAGGTGCTGGTCAACGGCAAGGACGTTACCGGCGCCGACGTGCGCCAGCGTTCGGTCGCGATGGTCTACCAGCAGTTCATCAACTACCCCTCGCTCACCGTCTACGAGAACATCGCCTCGCCCCTGCGCGTGCAGGGCAAGCCACGCGACGAGATCGAGACGCGGGTGGCGGAGGCCGCAAAACTGCTGCGGCTCGAGCCGTTTCTGAAGCGCACGCCGCTCCAGCTCTCCGGCGGCCAGCAGCAGCGCACCGCGATCGCGCGCGCGCTGGTCAAGGGCGCCGATCTCGTGCTGCTCGACGAGCCGCTCGCCAATCTCGACTACAAGCTGCGCGAGGAGCTGCGCGCCGAGCTGCCGCGCATCTTCGAGGCCTCGGGCGCGATCTTCGTCTATGCCACCACCGAGCCGACCGAGGCGCTTTTGCTCGGCGGCAACACGGTGTGCATGTGGGAAGGCCAGGCGCTCCAGATCGGCGAGACCGCCAATGTCTACCGCCGGCCGCAGACGCTGCGCGTTGCTCAGGTGTTTTCCGATCCGCCGCTCAATCTCGTCGGTATCGAGAAGAAGAGCGGCTCCGTTCAATATGCCGGCGGCACCGCTTCGCCTGCCTCCGGCCTTTATTCAGGCCTTGCCGACGGCGCCTATCGCGTCGGTTTTCGCGCGCATCAGCTCGCGCTCGCCAATGGCGAGGCTGATCGTCATGCCTTCCATGCCACTGTCACGGTGACCGAGATCACCGGTTCGGAGAGTTTCGTGCATCTGACCCGCGAAGGATCGAACTGGGTGGCGGTGCTGCACGGCGTTCACGAGTTCGAGCCCGGCCAGATGCTCGATGCCGTGCTCGATCCGAATGATGTCTTCGTGTTCGACGCTGCCGACCGGCTGGTCGCAGCACCTGGATCGTAGGAGGGGATGCGCCATGGCCCGCATTGACCTCGTCGATCTCGCCCATTCCTACGGCGGCAATGATGCGCCGCAGGACAGTTTTGCGCTGAAGCCGGTGACCATGACCTGGCGGCAGGGCGGCGCGTATGCGCTGCTTGGTCCGTCCGGCTGCGGCAAGACCACGCTGCTCAACGTCATCTCCGGCATCATCACGCCGTCGCGAGGGCAAATCCTGTTCGACGGCAAGGACATCACACCTCTGTCAACCCAGAAGCGCAATATCGCGCAGGTGTTCCAGTTTCCGGTGATCTACGACACCATGACGGTCGGACAGAATTTGGCGTTTCCGCTGAAGAACCGCGGCGTGCCGAAGGCCGAAATCGACAAGCGCGTCGCCGAGATCGGCCGCCTGCTCGATCTCGAACCCTATCTAAACCGCAAGGCGACGCGGCTGACCGCTGACGCCAAGCAGAAGATCTCGCTCGGCCGTGGCCTCGTCCGCTCCGACGTCGCCGCCGTGCTGTTCGACGAGCCGCTGACGGTGATCGATCCCGAATTGAAATGGCAGCTCCGCTCCAAGCTGAAAGCGCTGCACCGTGAGCTCGACCTCACAATGATCTACGTCACCCACGACCAGACTGAGGCGCTGACCTTCGCCGACACCGTCGTCGTCATGCATGACGGCCGCGTGGTGCAGAGCGGTACGCCTGCCGAGCTGTTTGACAAGCCGGCGCACACCTTCGTCGGCTATTTCATCGGCTCGCCGGGCATGAACATCCTGCCGGCCGAGGTGAGGGGGCGCGAGGCGCGCATCGGCGGTCACGTCATCGCGCTGAACCGTGCCTACGACAATCTGCCTGTCGGCGCGAAGATCGAGATCGGCGTCCGTCCCGAATTCGTGGAGGTCGTGGCCCCCGCGCCCGGCCTGCTCACCGCGAAGATCGAGCGCCTCGACGATCTCGGCCGCATCCGTTTTGCGCGCGCTCGCTTGGGTGATGCAAAGCTCGCGGCGCGCGCGCCCGCGGGATTCACCAGCTCGGATGGCATGGCCGGACTGAAATTCGATCCGTCGCACGTCCACGTCTATGCCGACAGCCTTCTGGTGGAGGGGGCCGCCTGATGGACAAGACCGTCAACCAAAAAGCCTGGTTCCTGGTGCTGCCGGTGTTCCTGGTCGTCGCCTTCTCGGCGGTGCTGCCGCTGATGACGGTGGTGAACTATTCGATGCAGGACACCTTCGGCAACAACCAGTTCTTCTGGAACGGCGTCGGCTGGTTCAAGGAATTGCTCGATCCGTCGACCGATCTCGGCGGCCGCTTCCTTGCCTCGCTCGGACGCAATCTGTTCTTCTCGCTGGTGATCCTCGCGATCGAGGTGCCGCTCGGCATCGTCGTCGCGTTGTCGATGCCGCGCGAGGGCTGGACGGTGGCGGCCTGCCTCGTGATCCTCGCACTGCCGCTGCTGATTCCGTGGAACGTGGTCGGCACGATCTGGCAGATCTTCGGGCGTCCCGACATCGGGCTGCTCGGCTACGTCCTCAATGCCGCGGGCATCGATTACAATTACGTCTCCAACGACATCGACGCCTGGGTCACCGTCATCGTGATGGACGTCTGGCACTGGACCAGCCTCGTCGCGCTGCTCTGCTATGCCGGCCTGAAATCGATTCCCGAAGCCTATTACCAGGCCGCCCAGATCGACGGTGCCTCGCGCTGGGCCGTGTTCAAGGCGATCCAGCTGCCGAAGATGAACCGGGTGCTGTTGATCGCCGTGCTGCTCCGCTTCATGGACAGCTTCATGATCTACACCGAGCCGTTCGTGGTCACCGGCGGCGGGCCCGGCAACTCCACCACCTTCGTGTCGATCGAGCTCGTCAAGATCGCGCTCGGCCAGTTCGACCTCGGCAAGGCCGCGGCGCTGTCGCTGGTCTACAATCTGATCATCCTGATCGTCTGCTGGATCTTCTATACCGTCATGACCAATGCCGGCGCCGAGCGGAAGGTTCAGGCCGAAAGTGAGCCGGCGGCGGAGCCGAAGCCTGCGGCCGCGCTCAAGCCCGTGACCGCGCTCAAGCCAAAGGAAGGAGTGGCCTGATGCATTCGATTCCCGGCCGCCGCCTCATCATGGGGCTGTTCCTGATCTTCCTGCTGCTGCCGATCTACTGGCTCGTCAACATGAGCTTCAAGACCAACAGCGAGATCGTCTCGACGATGACGCTGTGGCCGCATACCCCGACGCTGCAGCACTACAAGCGCATCTTCACCGACGAGAGCTGGTATTCCGGCTACATCAACTCGCTGGAATATGTCGTTCTCAACACCATCATCTCGATCTCGGTGGCCTTGCCTGCGGCCTACGCCTTCTCGCGCTACCGCTTCCTCGGCGACAAGCATCTGTTCTTCTGGCTCTTGTCGAACCGCATGGCGCCGGCCGCGGTCTACGCGCTGCCGTTCTTCAACCTTTATTCGGCGATCGGCCTGTTCGATACGCCGTGGGCGGTCGCGCTCGCGCATTGCATCTTCAACGTGCCGCTGGCGGTGTGGATCCTCGAGGGCTTCGTCTCCGGCGTGCCGCGCGAGATTGACGAGACCGCCTTCCTCGACGGCTATTCCTTCCCGCGCTTCTTCATCAAGATCCTGGTGCCGTTGATCGCGAGCGGCATCGGTGTCGCCGCCTTCTTCTGCTTCATGTTCTCCTGGGTCGAGCTTCTGCTTGCGCGCACGCTGACCTCAGTGTCGGCCAAGCCGATCGCGGCGATCATGACCCGCACGGTATCGGCATCGGGCATGGATTGGGGCCTCTTGGCAGCGGCCGGCGTGCTCACCATCATCCCGGGCGCGCTCGTGATCTGGTTCGTCCGCAACTACATCGCGAGCGGTTTTGCGCTCGGTCGCGTGTAAGGAGGCATCAATGGAATCCATCGCATGGATGGCCTGGACGCTGCCGACGGCGATCTTCTTCGCCGCGCTCGCCTGCACGCTCGCCGTGATGACGTGGCTTGCGGCGGTCTATCCCGAAGCCGAGCGCGTCGGCGTGCTCCGAATTCCAACCACGCGCGGCGACCGCCTGTTCATCTCGCTGATATCGGCGGCGGTCATCCACCTTCTCTGGATCGGCTTCTTCGGCACCGATGCGATCGCAACGCTGCCGATCGGCGAGGAGGGCGTTGAAATCTCGCGCCTGTGGCTCGCAAGTGGAATTTCGCTGGTCACGGCCGTGCTCATTTTTCGCACGGTCTGAAGCTCGCGAAGGGACGGCCAGATCCGGGGGCAATCCGGGTCTGTATAAAAGTTTGTCGCTGCAACGGAGGAACAACATGCGACAGTTTAGGAGAAGGAAAGGTCCATTGGCCAAGAATAGCTTTCTGACCATGTCCAGCGCCGCCGCCATCATTGCGGTGTCGTTCGCCGTCTCGGCGCCGGTCCGCGCCGCCGACGACGCCGTGATCCAGAAGTGGATCGCGGAATTCACTCCCTCGACGCTGTCGAAGGAAGACCAGAAGAAGGAGCTGGAGTGGTTCGCCAAGGCCGCCGAGCCCTTCAAGGGCATGGAGATCAACGTCGTCTCCGAGACCATCACGACCCACGAATACGAGTCGCAGACGCTGGCCAAGGCGTTCTCCGAGCTCACCGGCATCAAGCTCAAGCACGACCTCATCCAGGAAGGTGACGTCGTCGAGAAGCTGCAGACCCAGATGCAGTCCGGCAAGAACGTCTATGACGGCTGGATCAACGATTCCGACCTGATCGGCACGCATTTCCGCTACGGCCAGACCGTCGTGCTCTCGGACTACATGACCGGCGAGGGCAAGGACGTCACCGATCCCATGCTCGACGTCAACGACTTCATCGGCAAGTCGTTCACCACGGGGCCGGACGGCAAGCTCTATCAGCTGCCCGACCAGCAGTTCGCCAACCTCTATTGGTTCCGCTACGACTGGTTCACCAACGCCGACTACAAGGCCAAGTTCAAGGCCAAGTATGGCTACGAGCTCGGCGTGCCCGTGAACTGGTCCGCCTATGAGGACATCGCCGAGTTCTTCACCAACGACATCAAGGAGATCAACGGCGTCAAGGTCTACGGCCATATGGACTATGGCAAGAAGGACCCCTCGCTCGGATGGCGCTTCACCGACGCCTGGCTGTCGATGGCCGGCAACGGTGACAAGGGCATTCCGAACGGCCTGCCTGTCGACGAATGGGGCATCCGCATGGAAGGCTGCCGTCCGGTCGGCTCCTCGGTGGAGCGTGGTGGCGACACCAACGGTCCCGCCGCGGTCTACTCGATCACCAAGTACCTCGAGTGGCTGAAGAAGTACGCGCCGCCGCAGGCGCAGGGCATGACGTTCTCCGAAGCAGGCCCGGTGCCGGCGCAGGGCAACATCGCCCAGCAGATGTTCTGGTACACCGCTTTCACCGCCGACATGGTGAAGCCGGGCATCGCCGTGATGAACGCGGACGGTACGCCGAAATGGCGTATGGCTCCCTCGCCGCACGGTTCGTACTGGAAGGAAGGCATGAAGCTCGGCTACCAGGACGCCGGCTCCGTGACGCTGCTGAAGTCGACCCCGGCGGATCGCCGCAAGGCGGCTTGGCTCTATCTCCAGTTCATCATCTCGAAGTCGGTGAGCTTGAAGAAGAGCCATGTCGGTCTCACCTTCATCCGTGAATCCGACATCTGGGACAAGTCGTTCACCGAGCGTGCGCCGAAGCTCGGCGGCCTGATCGAGTTCTACCGCTCGCCCGCGCGCGTGCAGTGGACCCCGACCGGCAACAACGTGCCCGACTACCCGAAGCTCGCGCAGCTGTGGTGGCAGAACATCGGCGATGCGTCGTCCGGTGCGAAGACCCCGCAGCAGGCGATGGACGCGCTGGCCGCCGCTCAGGACTCCGTCATGGAGCGCCTGGAGAAGTCCGGCGTGCAGGGCGCCTGCGGTCCCAAGCTGCACAAGAAGGAGACGGCCGAATACTGGTTCGCCAAGGCCCAGAAGGACGGCACGATTGCTCCGCAGCGCAAGCTCGCCAACGAGAAGCCGAAGGGCGAGACCGTCGACTACGACACCCTGATCAAGTCGTGGCCGGCCACCCCGCCCAAGCGCGCGGAAGCGAAGTGACGTCGTGAGACGTCATGGCCGGGCTGGACCCGGCCATCCATCAAAATCGAAAGGCCGGGAGCGATCCCGGCCTTTTTGTTGTGAGCCACTCTGTTCACCACACCGTCATTGCGAGCGCAGCGAAGCAATCCAGAATCTTCCGGCGGAGGCAGTCTGGATTGCTTCGTCGCCAGCGCAAAATTGCTTCGCAATTTTGTCGCCGGCTCCTCGCAATGACGGCGGAGAGCGCGAAGCCTTACTCCGCCGGCTCGGCCGCCAGCGTCGGGTAATCCGTGTAACCCTTCGCGCCGCCGCCGTAGAACGTGTTCTTGTCCCAGTCGTTCAGTGCTGCGCCCTGCTTCAGCCGCTCGACGAGGTCGGGGTTGGAGATGAAGGGCTTGCCGAAGGCGATGAGGTCGGCCGCATTGGTGTCCAGCACCTTGGTGGCGAGACCGAAATCGTAGCCGTTATTGGCGACATAGGCGCCGGCAAAGCGCTTGCGCAAGGATGCATAATCAAACGGCGCGATGTCGCGCGGGCCGCCGGTGGCGCCTTCGACGACATGGAGATAGACCAGCTTCAGCGCGCTGAGGCCGTCGACGATATGGTCGTACAGGGCTTGCGGGTTGGAATCCGAGATATCGTTGGCCGGCGTCACCGGCGAGATGCGGATGCCGGTACGGTCGGCACCGGCCTCGGCCACCACGGCCTTGGACACCTCCAGCATCAGCCGCGCGCGGTTCTCGATCGAGCCACCATAGGCGTCGGTGCGCTTGTTGGCGCCGTCCTTGGCAAACTGCTCAAGTAAATAACCGTTGGCGCCGTGAATCTCGACGCCGTCGAAGCCGGCCTCCAGCGCGTTCTTCGTGGCGCGCTTGAAATCGTCGATAATGTCGGGGATTTCGGAGAGCTCGAGCGCGCGCGGTTCGGAGACGTCGGCGAAGCCGCCGTTCACGAAGGTCTTGCCCTTGGCGCGGATCGCGCTCGGTGCCACAGGGGCTGCGCCACCCGCCTGCAGATCGACATGCGAGATGCGGCCGACATGCCAGAGCTGGATGAAGATCTTGCCGCCGCGCTCGTGCACCTTGTCGGTGACCTTGCGCCAGCCGGCGACCTGGTCCTTGGAATAGATGCCGGGCGTGTCCTGGTAGCCCTGGCCCTGCTGCGAGATCTGGCTCGCTTCGGTGATCAGGAGCCCTGCGGAGGCGCGCTGGCCATAATAATCGGCGGCGAGCGCACCAGGCACGAATGTGCCGGGCACGGCTCGGTTGCGCGTCAGCGGCGCCATCACCAGGCGGTTGGCCAGCGTGATCGGGCCGAGCTTATAGGTCTCAAACAATTTGGTCGAACGGCTCATGGGGAATGCTTCCAGGGGTGTGAGGTCCCGAACACTTGTGCATCGCGACATCGGGCGCAAGGGAGAAGCCATACGGAAAGTGCAGGCGAGCTACGCGACGGGGCCCGCGTAGCATAATTCATGTGCGATTTTGGCCGTGACAGTGGATTACGACCGCCACGGCCGTGCAATTTCGCAAATCAGTTCGCGCCCATAAAATCCCGCTTGCCGATCTCGACGCCGTTGTGGCGCAAAATGCCGTGGGCGGTCGTGGCGTGGAAATAGAAGTTCGGCAGCGAGAACGCGCTGAGGAATTGCTGGCCCTTCATGGTGATGGATTTGTCGGGGCCGGCGGGGAAGGTGACGTCCTTGGTCTCGGCACCTTCGAACTGCTCGGGCTTGAACGACTTCACATAGTCGATGGTCTTGGCCAGCCGCTGCTTCAATTCCGCAAAGCTGGTCTCGGTGTCGGGTGTCGAGGGCACCTCGCTATGGGTCAGCCGGGCGCAGCCCTTGGCGGCGAAATCGCTGACGAGCTGGACCTGCTTCGACAGCGGCAGCATGTCCGGGAAGAGCCGCGAGCCGAGCAGGACGCTGGGATCGATCTTCCTGGCCGCGCAATGCGCCTCGGCTTTGGTGAGCAGGCCGGTGAGGCTGTTCAGCATTTGCAAATAGGCGGGGACGGCCGCGTCGTAGAGGGACATGTGATGCTCGCTTGTGAATGGGAAATCTCAGGAGAAAACCTGAGCTACTCACATGGGAGGCTCACGGAAAAATACAATCGCGGGAAGCCGCTTGTGCAGTGCGAAAATTCTACCTCACCATCCCCGCCGGCTGCGCCTGCGCCGTGGCGCCGCGCATGCGCGCCAGCAGGTCGGCGGTCGGCCAGGAATCGGCCGGCAGGCCGTGCTTGATCTGCATCGCCTTGACGGCCGCGCGGCTCTGCTGGCCCAGCACGCCGTCGACCTTGCCGACATTGAAGCCGGCACGCACGAGCAGTTGCTGCAATTCCTTGAGCTCGTTGAACGGCAGCTGCGCCACCGGCGCCGTCGGCTTGCGCATCGGCGCGGCACCTGCAATGCGCGAGGCGAGATAGCCTGCGGTGGTCGAATAGATCAGCGAGTTATTCCACTCGGTGTAGGCCGCGAAATTCGGGTACGCCATGAAGGCCGGACCATTGCGTCCCATTGGCAGCAGCACGGAGGCTGCGAGATTGTCATTCGGCAGCGGCCGGCCGTCGGGATAGGTGACGCCAAGCTGCGCCCATTTCGAGCGCGGCTCTCGCACCGTGAGGTCGGTCTGCTCCCACGGCAGGTTTTGCGGCACCTTGATCTCTTCCAGCCACGGCTCGCCGCGCCGCCACTTCAGGCCGTTGGCAATGTAGTTCGCGGTCGAGCCGATCACGTCGGCTGGCGACCGCAACAGATCGCGCCGTCCGTCGCCGTCATAATCGACGGCGTAGTTGACGTAATGCACAGGCAGGAACTGGGTCTGCCCGAGCTCGCCGGCCCACGAGCCGATCATCTCGTCGGGATGCAGATCGCCGCGGTCGATGATCTTCAGCGCGGCGATGGTCTCGCCCACGAACATTTCCGAGCGCCGGCAGTCATAGGCCAGCGACACCAGCGATTTCAGCGTCGGCAGATTTCCCATGTTGGCGCCGAAGTCGCTCTCCAGCCCCCAGAACGCGGCGATCACCGCGGGCGGCACGCCATATTCCTTTTCGGCGCGTGCGAACGCGGCGGCGTATTGCTTGATGTGCTGCTGCCCGTTCTGCATGCGATAGGGCGCCGCCATGCGTCCGGCGAATTCGGTGAAGAGCTGGCCGAACACGCGCTGGCCGCGGTCGCGGTTGACGATGCCCTGGTCGTAGACGAGGTACGGCGAAGCCTCCGCGATCGTCCGCTGCGATACGCCGGCGGCCACAGCCTGTTGCTTCACGTCGGCGAGAAAGCGATCGAAGTTCGCACCGTTATGGCACGACGCCGCACGCGGCGAGGCTGCGGTGGTCCTGGGCGCCACGGGTTTGGCGGGCGGCGGCGCGAACTGGGCGGAGGCGGTGGCGGAGCATGCGAGGAGCGCGACGGCCGCGATCAGAAATCGGGTCTGGACCATTGGGGTTCCGGCGGGGAAGGGGCAGGCGTGGATTCGCCCGAAGTTTAGGTGAAGTGATGGCCTCAGGCCATCCTTTCCGTCCCATGCCAGCATACGGAATGCGAGTGGATGCCGGCCTAGCCGAACAGCCGCATCAGCAGCGCTTTCCCGACCGGGAGCGCCCTGACGCCCTGATAGGCGCGAACATACTCGCCAGCATAGAACGCCCTGATCGCATGCACGCGTGTATCCATGCCTTCCTCGAAACGCACCGCGAATCCATCCGCGGTCCGCCGCACCACGACCGCGGCGATCGGGCGGCCATAGATCCGGCATTCGATCGCGCTGCCGGGGTGCGGCGGATCGGGATCGATCAGGCGGGCGCCGGTGATCGAGATGTCGGCGAGCCGCGCGAGATGCGACTTGCCTTGCTGGCGCAGCAGCACCGTCTCATTGCGATCAAAACGCTCCGCCTTGCGCTTTCGCGGTTGCTCGATGCAGACGAAGCAGACCACTGTGAGGATGAACGCGTTGTAGAGGCTCCAGGTCAGAGCCAGCCCGCCGTAGGCGATGTTCTCGCCGCGCAGGTGCAGGATGAAGGCATAGGCGATGGCTGCGAGCGTGACGAGAAGCGCGGTGCCATAGAGCCGCAGCAGCGGCCATTCGACAAATCTCCTGTCCCGGTCCCCGCCTTTCGCCGTGACCTTGAACTTGTGTCCTTTCGGCCTCAGCAGACCGGTTGCCACCGCCCTCAGCACTGCGGGCGCGGCGATGAGTTGCGACACGTCCGTCATCATGGCCAGCGAGCGGCCGTGCGACAGCCAGGCCATGCTGAGGCTGTGCCAGACATAGAACGGCAGAAAGAACCGGAGCAACTCGGTCAGGTCGGCCCGGACCGCCTTGATGCCGAAGAGCAGGAACAGCCAGGGCACCACGAGGCCCGCCACCTTCGACGTGTAGACCGCGGACCAGCTCATGAAAGCATCGACCAGCGAGAGTCGGTCGATGAAGGAGAGCTTCGACTCCCTCGACAGCGGTCCGCTGCGGCCGCGCACGATTTGCATCAAGCCGAGGCACCAGCGGGCGCGCTGGGTGATGTATTCCTTCAACCCTTCCGGCGCGAGCCCGATCGTCAGCCGCTCGTTGAGATAGATCGTGTTGAGGCCGCGTTCCTTCAGGCGAAGGGTGACGAGATAGTCTTCCGTGACGGAATCGGTCGGAAATCCGCCGATCCGCACCAGTCCGTCGTAGCGAATGAGTGAGGAGGTGCCGCAGCAGAATGCGACGCCCCAGGCGTCCTTCGCCGGCAGCAGGATGTCGAAGAAGAAGCGTTGCTCGTCCGGCCAAACGTCGGTTGCAGCAAGGTTGCTCTGGATCGGGTCGGGATTGATGAAGTGCTGCGGCGTCTGCACCACCCCGACCGAAGCATCGTCCATGAGCGAGATGGTCCGCGCCAGGAAGTCGGGCCGCGGCACGAAGTCCGCATCGAGGATGGCCACGAATTGCGGCGGCTTCGGCATCGCACCGACATGTCGGAGCGCGTGATTGATATTGCCGGCCTTGGCGTGATGGTTGTCGGGCCGCGTGAGATAATGGCAGCCGAGTTCACCCGCGAGTCGCCGCAGCCAGGGCCGTCGGCCGTCGTCGAGCACCCAGACGCGGTAGTTGCCGTACGTCATGCCGGTCGCGCCGATGATCGTGCGCTCGAGGATCGATCGTTCCTCGTTGTAGGTGCAGATGAAGACGTCGATCAGCGGCGCGCCGGGATTGAAGGCGCGGCTATCGATCCTGGCTGATCTGGAACGATCGATTGTTCGGCTCAGGAACAGCAGAGACAACGTGACCGCGACGAGCGAGGCCGCTTCCAGCAGCATGAAGGGATAGCCGATCACGGCATCCGCGGTCAGATGCGGCGGCGGGAGAGTTGCTGTGACGCGCCAATGGAGATAGCGGAGCAGGAAAACGACTGACACGATGGCCAGGAACGAGCGTGCCATCGTGCTGTCGCGCCTGAGCAGCGGTACGATCGCCATGAAGGCGCCGAGCGCAATCAGGCCGGGCGTCAGCGCCGTCGTCACGGCGCGGTCTCTTGCCTTGCAAACACCACGCGGCCGGTGCGTCCCACCGTGCAGGCGTGGGCAGCGCCATCACCGAGCGCAACGGTCACGCGATAGGGCTCCTTGCTCAGCGCGTCGGGATTGATGGCGAGATTGGCGGGCGCGCCGGCGGCGCCGGTCAGGTTGACCACGGTGCCGGAAATCGCTGCGCCGCCGTCGTTCGGCTCGAAGGTAGCGTGGTCGCCGAGCTGCAAACGGTTGTAGACGCTCTCGGTGACGTTCGCGGTGATGACGGCGCCGCTGCAATCGAGCACCTTGAGCAGCGGTTGGCCGGCTTGCACGTCCTCGCCCGGCGAGGTCATCATCTCCCAGACGCGCCCTGTGACGGGTGTCGTGATGTTGGCTTCGGACAGATCGGCGAAGCGAATCTCTTCGGTGATGATCTCGCTGGCGAGCCAGGCGATCTCGGTGTCGGTGCGTGCGAGGTCAGCGTCGAGGTCGCCGGCACGCTGGCGCATCTCTTCCTCGCGCTGCACCGAGCTCGGCCGGTCGTTGTAGCTGTCGCCGAGGAAGGAGCCGTTCCGTGCCGCGGCAAGCTCGACCTTGGCCGCGTCCAGCCGCTTTCGCGCACCGAGCTCGGTCTGCTGCGATACGGAAAGCTCGCGCGTCAGCCGTGCCAGCTCGACGGTCGAGACGTTGCCGGATTTCGCCAGCGAGGATGCGCGCTCGACTGCGGCACTGGCTTCCTCCCGCCGCGCTGCCGCGGCCTCGATCGAGGTCTGGATCTCGGCGATCCGGGCCTCGAGCTGGAGCACGCGCCCGTCGCGGAATTGCGTCGCCTGCCGCGCCAGGTCCTTTTGCGCTGCCTGGGCCGAGGCAAGCTTGGCGGCAAGGCTCGGCCGCTCGTTCTCCAGGCGCGATTTCTGCCGCCGGAGATCGTCGAGCCGGGTGCGATCGCCGCGCGGGTTGACCACGCGCAGGACCACGGTCCCGGCGTCGAGCCTGGCCTGATCGGTCAAGCGCTGCGCGGCTGCCACACGGCCTCCGATCGGGGTGCGCAGGGTGACGAGGCGGGAATTCAACACGGCCTCGACGCTTGAATACTCCCAGACCGCGCGCAGCGGCAGCCAGCCGAAAATGGCGATGAGGGCAAGTCCGATCGCGATCTTCGCGCCGCGCCTCAGACGTGGCCAGCGCCGCTGCGATTCCGGCTGTGTCTGCGCATCGGGCGCGGGGCCGGGCTCGTCATTGGCGAACATCTGCTCGTACAACGCCTCCTGCAAACCCTTCGCGTCAGTCCTCGCGTCGATCTTGGCGTCAGTCTTGGCGTCGTGAGGGGAGGGAGCAGATGCGGGATCGACGGAGGCGGCGCTCGAGCGGTCCATCATGACGGTCACCTTGCTGACGGGGTGCCAACGGAACCGGTCAATGCGCCGCGACCGCGCGGCGTGCCCGGTTACCACGAATTAAGCCGCGATTGCGCTTTCCGGGTTGCTAAACGTATGCGGGTGTTTTTGCGCAAATCCCGCTCAAGCTTTAGCGGCACGGGAAAGGCTGACGCCGCAATGGATGTGCGGCCGGGCGACGCACGAACCTTGCGGTGGCAGGCAGCATTCATACCTCCGGGGTGCCGGCCAGAGGTTCGCCCGCGGCCGCCTTGGGAGACGGCCATGAACTATTTTCGTACCGCTATGCTGCTCGCAGGCCTCACCGCCCTGTTCATGGGCGTGGGCTATCTGATCGGGGGTGCCTCCGGCGCCATGATCGCGCTGGTCATCGCCGCGGCAACGAATCTCTTCACCTACTGGAACTCCGACCGCATGGTGCTCTCGATGTACGGTGCCCATGAGGTCGATCGTTCGACCGCGCCGGAGCTGGTCGGGTTGGTCGCGGAACTTGCGGGCCGGGCAGGCTTGCCGATGCCGCGCGTGTTCCTGATGGATGAGGTGCAGCCCAACGCGTTCGCGACCGGCCGCAACCCGCAAAACGCCGCCGTCGCCGTCACCACAGGCCTGATGCGCCAGCTCAGCCGCGAGGAGCTCGCCGGCGTGATCGCGCACGAGCTCGCCCATATCAAGAATCACGACACGCTGCTGATGACGATCACTGCGACCATTGCGGGCGCGATCTCCATGCTGGCGCAGTTCGGCATGTTCTTCGGCGGCAACCGCGAGAACAACAATGGTCTCGGCATCGTCGGCTCGATCCTGATGATGATCCTCGCCCCCCTCGGCGCCATGCTGGTGCAGATGGCGATCAGCCGCACCCGCGAATATGCCGCGGACAATCTCGGTGCGCGCATCGCGGGGCAGCCGATGTGGCTGGCTTCCGCGCTGGTGAAGATCGAGGGCGCCGCGCATCAGGTGCCGAACTATGAGGCCGAGCGAAACCCCGCGACCGCGCACATGTTCATCATCAATCCGCTGTCGGGCCATGGCGTGGACAATCTGTTCGCCACCCATCCCTCGACGCAGAACCGCATCGCGGCGCTTCAGCAGCTCGCGGCCGAGCTCGGCACGCGGCCGGCGCCGTCGGTTGGCGCCAACGAGAACTATCCCCCGCGCAGCCCATGGGGGCGCTCGTCCTCGCGTGGTCCTTCACGCGGCCCCTGGGGCTGATACGGAACCGGCGGCAATTTGCGGTCGGCTTTGTGACCTGGCGCACACAGGATCGTCGGAGCCGGTGTTAAGACCCCGGCGAGACACTTCCTTCGAAAGGGGATGCGTGACCGGCTCGCTGCCGGCCACCGTCGAAGATGACCAGAGCTGCCGTACCATTGCTGATCGTCCTGTGCGTGCTCGTCGGCCTGTCCACGCACATGGTCGTCAATTGCGGCGACGAGGACGATCCCGATATCTGCTCGGCCGTGATCGGCTTCTCGCCGCTGCGCGGCTCGCTGATCGCCTTTGCCTATGAGGGGCGCGGACGGATCGCGCTGCGCCATGGCGACTTCAGGCGGGCAGTCGCCGATTTCGACGAGGCCATTCACCTCAATCCCAATCGCGCCTCGCTCTATCGCGACCGCGCGCTCGCGCGCCGTCAGAACGGCGATCTTGAACTCGCCATCGCCGACTATGACGAGGCGATCGCGCATGATCCCAAGCGCGCTGCGCCCTATCACCAGCGCGGTCTCGCGCTCGCCGCCACGGGCGATCTCGACCGCGCGATTCTGAGCTACAACACGGCGGTCCGCCTCGACCCCTCGGATGCGCAGGCCCGCCTCGACCGTGGCCTTGCGTTCCTCGCCCGCGGCCAGGCCGACGATGCGCGCGCCGATTTCGAGGCGGCGCTGGCGCTGCCCGCCGGCAAGGACGGCCGCACCCGAGAAGCCGCGCGCGCCAGGCTCGCCGAACTCGCCAGCGCCGAGCCGACGCAGGTGTCAGTGCCGAGGCGGTGAGGGGGCTCTAGCCACCGAATCCTGGAATCGTAGGGTGGGCAAAGGCGCCCTTGCGCCGTGCCCACGATCTCTACAATACGGCAACAGACGCGTGGGCACGCTTCGCTTTGCCCACCCTACGGCGCCGATTGTGCGGAGGGATACTCCTCATCCGCCTACTTCGCCTTCTTGGCTTTGGCCTTCTTCGCCTTCGCGGCCTTCTTCGCCGGCTTCTCTTCGTTCGCCTTCTTCTCGACCTTCGCCGCCACGGGGGTGCTGGCGGCAAGCCGCATTGACCGCGCGTAGCTGTCGGCGACGTTGTCGGCGGACATCTGCAGGCGCTTGGCGGCGGCGGTGGCCTGCTCCATGGTGGCCTTGGCCATCATCTTGAAGCGGTCGCCGGTCTCCTTGCCCTTGGCCTTGGCCGCCAGGCCGTTGAAGCGATCCCGCCGCTCCTTGGCGCGGGTCATCAGGCCCGTATGCAGCTGTCTGGCCAGTTGCCGGATCACGACATCCAGGTCGGCGTCCGCCATGTTGTTCTATCCTCTTCGAAAAATGGGTCTCGATGCGGGCGGGACTATGCAGATCGGGCCCCGCCTTGGCAATTCCCGCCTGGGCGTCATCCGCAGCTTCCGGCCTGCGAAACAAAAAAGCCGCGCATTTCGCGCGGCTCTTTGGCTGATCTGGCTGAGGCAGCTCTACGTTCGCTTCACTTCAGCGAGGCGACCGGGCCGTTTGCCGCCGCCGGCTCCGGGTCGAAGCCAAACACGCCGACCAGGTAC
Source organism: Bradyrhizobium sp. CCBAU 11430 (assembly GCF_028128855.1). Taxonomy (NCBI): domain Bacteria; kingdom Pseudomonadati; phylum Pseudomonadota; class Alphaproteobacteria; order Hyphomicrobiales; family Nitrobacteraceae; genus Bradyrhizobium; species Bradyrhizobium sp. CCBAU 11430. The sequence continues at coordinate 206,093 of NZ_LBJV01000070.1, read as the reverse complement.
TTGTAATAGTCCGGCATCTTCTCCTTGAGCGTCTCGCGCGACTTCGGATCGTGGAATTCGCTCTTTCCGGCCAGGAAGATGCTGGCGGTCACGGCGAAGAATTCCATGGGATTCTTCAACGCATAGGATTCCTTGGGGAGCAAGTCCTTGGACTTGGCAAGGGCGAAGTAGGCGATCACGCCCTTGTTGGCGTAGCCGTCCGGCAACAGCCGCGCGTGATAGGCGTGCAGGAGCTCGTGCAGCAGCACCGCCTCCTTTTCGTAGCGCATCATGTCCGGCCGCAGCATGATCACGCCGAGGCCCGAATCGACCGCGAGGTCGACGGCGTTCGGATTGGTCCAGCGCTGCTTGTCGTGGTCCCAGACCGTCAGCGTCCGCGGCACGCGGCGTTCGACGTTGGGGGCGACGCGGCCGTAGCAGGCGGTGGCGGCACCTTCGTCGAGGCAGGCGAGCTCGCTGGCGATGATCGGCACGGTGCGGAAGAAGCGCAGCACGCGCGGCGACAGGCCGGCCGCCTCGACCGCGTCGATCTGGCTCTTCAGATTGTCGGTGAGCTTGTCGACATCCTTGCGGTCGGAGTTCTCCGACAGGTCGAACATGTAGCCGCGATAGCTCTGGAAGCCCGGCGGCAGCGACTGCGCTGCATCGGCATCGAGCGATCCGGCTTGGGATGGATTGGCGAAGAGCGCGCCGACAATGGTTGCGGTCAGCAGCAACGCAATGCGCATGATGAACCCCCTGATGTCACTTCGCCCGGCAGAATAGGCCACCGTTGTTTGCGAAAAGTGAGTGGGGCAAGACTAAGGCACCGATGTTGAGGCGTGCTTAATCGGTGGTTGCAGATCGCTGCGGCAGATTAGTGCGGGGTTAACCAAGGAGGGTATCCGGGCCCGGCGCTTCGGCGTAACATCCGGTTCGGGCACAAAGCCCACATCAATAGCCGGGAGGAGGAAGTTATGTATGCCGCCATCCGTCAGGCCAAGGCAAAGAGCGGGAGCGCGGAAGAGCTGGCGCGCCGCATCAAGGACGGCGCCGTTCCGATCATCAGCGACGTCGACGGTTTCCGCGCCTATTACGTCGTCTATGCCGGCGACGACACGGTGACCGCGATCTCGATCTTCGACAAGTTCGAGCAGGCGGAGGAGGCGAACCGGCGCGCGATCGCCTGGATCGAGAAGGATCTCGGGCCGTTGCTTGCGGGCCATGCGAGCGCGGCTGCGGGGCCGGTGATCGTGCATACGCTGGCGTAGGGCCTTGTTTGCGATAGTGGCGAGCAGCGGCCGCATATTCGGTCGTCATGCCCGGGCTTGTCCCGGGCATCCACGTCTTTCCTCGCACGCTGAAGCGCGTGGATGGCCGGGTCAAGCCCGGCCATGACGGAGGAGAGAGTGCCCCTCACAACTCCCGCGCATTCGAGAACGCGAAGCTCGACACCCGCCGCGTCGTCTCGTCCAGGATGAGCGTGCGTGTGATCGGCGGCTCGGCGCGCTGGGCGCAGTTTTCGCGCTCGCACAGGCGGCAGTTGACGCCGATCGGCGTGCCTTCGGTTTTCTCCAGGTCGACGCCGGCGGCGTAGGTCAGGCGCGCGGCGTGACGGATCTCGCAGCCGAGCCCGATGGCGAAGCGCGGCTGCGGCAGCGGGTGCGGCGCAACGGGGCGGCGCACCATCTGCGCGATCGAGAAATAGCGCGTGCCGTCGGACAGCTCGATCACCTGCTTGAGCAGGCGATCGGGCGTATCGAAGGTCGAGTGCACGTTCCACAGCGGACAGGTGCCGCCGAATTTCGAGAACGGGAAGGTGCCGGAGGAAAAACGCTTGGAGACGTTGCCGGCATTGTCGACGCGGAGCAGGAAGAACGGGATGCCGCGCGCGTTCGGCCGCTGCAAAGTGGTGAGCCGGTGGCAGACCTGCTCGAAGCCGGAATTGAAGCGCTGCGCCAGCACGTGGATGTCGTAGTTGAGCGCCTCGGCAGCAGCGAGGAATGCCGGATAGGGCATCATGACAGCGGCGGCGAAGTAGTTGCCGAGCGTGATGCGGAACAGCCGGCGCGGGGCGTCCTCGAGCGGGCCGGCGCGGCCGATGATGGTCTCCAACTGCTGCGCGCATTCGCCGAGGCCCAGCTGGAAGGCCAGCTGGAAGGCGCGGCCGGGCGGGTCGACCAGCTCCGAGATCAGGAGCTGGCGGCGGTGGCGGTCGAAGCGCCGGAGCGTCTCGCGCATCACGTCGACAGGCATGATGCGGGTCTGGACCGAATGCTTTTCGCGCAAACGCGCGGCCAGCGCCGCATAGAGCCCTTCGGCCGGCACGTTCAGCTCGTCGCGCAAGGCTTCGGCGGCCTGCTCGAGCTCCGGAAAATAGTTGCGGTTGGCCTCGATCAGCTCGCGCACGCGCTCGACCGGATTGGTCTCGTAACGCGTGCCGACGTCGCGGTCGGCCATCTGGGCCGCGGCCAGCGTCTCGCCCTGGCGCGCCTCGGTATAGGCCGCGTAGAGCCGCTGCAGCGCATGGGTGACGCCGGGGCAGAGTTCGGCGAGGTCGCGCAGCTCCTGCTTGGGAACGTCGATCTGGCGGAATAGCGGATCGGAGAAGATCTCGTTCAGCTCGGCGAAGAATCGGTCCTCGTCGGCGGTCGCAAGGTCGCGCAAATCGAGGTCGTAGGTCTCGGCCAGCCGCAGCAGGATCTGGGCGGTCACCGGGCGCTGGTTCCGCTCGATCAGGTTGACGTAGCTCGGCGAGATCCCGAGGCCTTCGGCGATCTGGGTCTGGGACAGCCCCAATTGCTGCCGAATCCTTCGGAAGCGCGGGCCGACGAAGAGTTTCTTGCCGGATTCGGCGGCCATATCTCAGATCTCCGTGCACATGAAGGACAGCTTGGCTGACCTATATTTTTTACAAACTTTACAAAATAACATCTGTTACATGTTCTGATGTTACATGACATCACCAATAAAAAACAAGCCATCTATACGAAGTTTCTGTTTTCGCGTTTAGCTCCTGACACGCATCTCGCAATGCATTGTCAAGAATGTCGATGGCCAGCCATCGGTCATCGTCAGCGAAAGGATAGGCACATGAATTACCAGCCCCGCGGCATCAACGCGCTTCAGCGCCCGGCCTCGTATCAAGACGAGATCAAGGCGGCCCAGGCGCTCCTCGAGACCCAGCCGACCTGGAACGGGGTGTCGGCCGAGGCCGTCGCACGCATGCGCCTGCAAAACCGCTTCAGGACCGGCCTCGACGTCGCCCGCTACACCGCGGCGCTGATGCGGGCCGACATGGCCGCCTATGACAACGACCCCACCAAGTACACCCAGTCGCTGGGCTGCTGGCACGGCTTCATCGCCCAGCAGAAGCTGATCTCGGTCAAGAAGCATTTCGGCGGCAAGACCGATCGCACCTATCTGTACCTCTCGGGGTGGATGATCGCGGCGCTGCGCTCCGAGTTCGGCCCGCTGCCCGACCAGTCCATGCACGAGAAGACCTCGGTGCCGGCGCTGATCGAAGAGCTCTACACCTTCCTGCGCCAAGCGGACTCGCGTGAGCTCAACGACATCTTCCGCCTCCTCGACAAGGCGCGCAAGGAAGGCGACAAGACCCGCGAGAAGGAGCTGATCGCGAAGATCGACGGCTTCCAGACCCACGTCGTACCCGTCATCGCCGACATCGACGCCGGCTTCGGCAACGCCGAGGCGACCTATCTGCTCGCCAAGAAGATGATCGAAGCGGGCGCCTGCGCGCTGCAGATCGAGAACCAGGTCTCGGACGAGAAGCAGTGCGGCCACCAGGACGGCAAGGTCACCGTGCCGCACGAAGTGTTCATCGCGAAGATCCGCGCCTGCCGCCATGCCTTCCTCGAGCTCGGCGTCGAAGACGGTGTCATCGTGACCCGCACCGACTCGCTCGGCGCCGGCCTGACGCAGCAGATCGCCGTCAGCCACAAGCCCGGTGACATCGGCGACCAGTACAACAGCTTCCTCGATTGCGAGGAAATCACCGCGGAGAACGCCCGCAATGGCGACGTCATCATCAACCGCAACGGCAAGATGATGCGTCCGAAGCGGCTGCCCTCCAATCTGTATCAGTTCCGCCCGGGTACCGGCGAAGACCGCTGCGTGCTCGACAGCATCACCTCGCTGCAGAACGGCGCGGACCTGCTCTGGATCGAGACCGAGAAGCCGCATATCGAGCAGATCGCCAAGATGGTCGATCGCATCCGCAAGGTCATTCCGAACGCGAAGCTGGCCTACAACAACTCGCCGTCCTTCAACTGGACGCTGAACTTCCGTTGGCAGGTCTACGACGCGATGAAGGAAGCCGGCAAGGACGTCAGCAAGTACAACCGTGCCGAGCTGATGAAGCCGGAATACGACGATACGCCGCTGGCGAAGGAAGCCGACGAGCGCATCCGTACCTTCCAGGCGGATTCGGCCAAGCGCGCCGGCATCTTCCATCACCTGATCACGTTGCCGACCTATCACACGGCGGCGCTCTCGACCGACAATCTGGCGAAGGAATATTTCGGCGACCAGGGCATGCTCGGCTACGTCAAGAACGTCCAGCGCCAGGAGATCCGTCAGGGCATCGCCTGCGCCAAGCATCAGAACATGGCCGGCTCCGACATCGGCGACGACCACAAGGAATACTTCGCCGGCGAGGCTGCCCTGAAGGCGGGCGGCGTCCACAACACGATGAACCAGTTCGGCTAACGCAGCACGCTATTGGACAGGAGACTGACAATGACCAAAGGCAGCAATTTCTGGGTGATCGGCGGCGAGTTCGGTTCGATGAACTTCCACAAGCTCGTGGAAGGCTCGGCCCAGGTGCAGGGTCCGTTCAAGACCCGCAAGGAGGCCGAGGACGCCTGGCGCACGGTCTCGGAAGAGAACCGCCACAAGGCCGGCGTCCGCTTCTCCATCGTGGAAGAGCCGTCGCGCGTCTCGGCCTAAGGGCTTGGCTGCCGACCTGAATTAAGAAGACGTCCAAGGACGGATGGTCCCATCCAGGCTCTGCCTGGGTGGGATCGTCTGTTTTTGGCACAGGTCAATCGCCTGTGGGCGCCGTAAGTATCTGGAATTATGGACCCTTTGCGGGCCTCAAGGTTGCTGATAGGTTAATGGAGGAAAGTCGAGGACGAGGCCGACCATGTCAGAGCCCGAGACCAGCGGGACCCATCCCGGCCAGCCGCGCCCGGTGCGGCTGCGCGATGCGCTGCTGCGCGCGCGGATCGAGGCCGCCGACCGAACGGGCGTCGTCGTCGATCTCCGGGACGCCGAGGTGGCGCGGCTCGAGATCCTCAACGACGCGCTCGATCCCCTGTTCGCGCAGGTGCCTGACAGGATCGATCTGTTCGACCGCGGCATCAGCCAGGGCGATACGCCCAGACTCTGGATCGACGTCGTCGCCCACATCGTGATGGGGCGCGACAAGCGGATGTACCGCTTCGTCCAGGACACACGCTTTGGCCGCATCGTGCTCGCCGAATCGCACGACACCACTGTGATCGTCGAGGCCGTCACCGACTATGTCGCGCGCCGCATGGTCGAGCGCGAGCATGCGATGGTGGTCCCGCCCGAGCCGAAGCCCGCGGTCGCGCCTCCGCCGCGCCGCTCGCGCCTGTGGCCGTTCGTGTTCGGCTTCGTGCTCGGCGCCGCCGCCTTGTTCGGCCTCGCCGTGCTGGCGGCCTTGCGGAGCTGGTGAGGTATTCTCCGCCGTCATTCCGGGGCGCGCCAAAGGCGCGAGCCCGGAATCCATTCATCCACCAATTCTGCGGCCCGATGGATTCCGGGCTCGCGCATCGCGCGCCCCGGAATGACATCGAACTAGATCAGCCTCACATGCTTGATCTGCCCCATCTGAAATCCCGCCCCGAGGCTCCGCACCGTTTGCTCGCAGCGCCAGCCGGCATTGTCCTTCTCGATTCTGAAAAGATTATAGGCCGCCGCCGGGTAGCGCCCGTGCGCGAGCGCGGAGGCCGAGGGCACGCCGAGCGCGGGAATGTTGCCGTTGGGACCCTCGAACCACATCGTCGAATGAATGTGGTCGTGCCCGTGCAGGATCAGTTCGACGCCGTGGCGCTTGAGCAGCGCCAGCAGCGCGGCCGAATCTGTCATCCGCTTCTGCCGTGCATCGGACTTCAGGGGATGGTGCACCAGGAGCACGCGGAAGACGTCCTCGGCCGCGAGCCGTTCGAGCATTGCTGCAAGAGAGTCGAGTTGATCGCGCCCGAGCGTGCCCGTCGCCATCAGCGGCAGGGTCGGCACCGCCGTGGACAGGCTGATCAGCGCGAGCGGCCCGCGCCGGCGCACGGATGGAAAGCCGATGCCGCCGTCGTCGCCGGCGAGATAGGGCGCAAACGTCTCGCCGAAACGATGCGAGGTGGCGCGGACATAGGCGTCGTGATTGCCGGGAATCGCGGTGACGCGGTCGGGCGGGCCGACGCCCTCGAGCCAGGCGCGGGCAGGGGCGAACTCGGCTTCCAGCGCGAGGTTGACGAGATCGCCCGTCACCGCGATGTGGTCGGGCGCCTGCGCCTTCATGTCGGCGACCAGCGCATCGAGCACCTCGCGACGCTGGTACTTGTGGCGGTTGCGCGTCCAGTTGACGTAGCCGAGCACGCGCTTGCCGGCGAGCTCGATCAGCCGCGGTTTCGGCAAGGGCGCTAGATGCGGATCGGACAGATGGGCGAGCGTGAAGGGGGCCAGCGTGTTGGGAGTCATGGCGTGCGATTGCCTCGCTATTGCTCCGTTGTAATGGCAAGGTCGCGGGGACTGTGCAAGCGGGGCCGGGACAGCGGCCTCAAGGAAGCCTGATGGGAGATGGTCTGGACCGTATTCGACGAAAATTCGAGCCGCTGCTGCGGCGAGTCTTCCACGCCTATTTCCTTATCGTTCGCGGCATGACGCTCGGCGTCCGCGCCGTGGTGCTGGATGCCGAGAATCGGGTGTTTCTGGTCAGGCACAGCTACGTCAGCGGCTGGTACCTGCCCGGCGGCGGCGTCGACCACGGCGAGACCATGGAGCAGGCGATGCGGCGCGAGCTCAAGGAGGAGGGCGATATCGACCTCACTGGCGAGGCCGTGCTGCATGGCATCTTCCTCAACAGCCACGTTTCCCGCCGCGACCACGTCGCGGTCTACGTCGTCAGGCAGTTCAGGCAGGACCGCCTGCCCGAGGCCAACCGCGAGATCGTCGAATGCGGGTTCTTCGCGGTCACGGCGCTGCCCGACGGCACCACGCGAGGGACGCGGCTGCGGATCGCCGAAGTGCTGGACGGCCGGCCAATGGTTGCGACGTGGCGCTGAGGACGGCCTGTGCGAGTGCGTCAGGAGTTGGAGTTGAACGAATGCAAGCCGAGGGTTTCAGAACACCTCTCCCGTCGACCTTGAAAAGGAGCTGAGCGCCTTGTTGCCCGATGGACCGCGCTGCGTTCAGGTGCTATCCCGCGATTGACATGACCGATCTCTCACTGACCATCCTCCCCGAGGCCGCTGGCGATGCCCAATCGATCGAGCGGCTGCACGAACGCACCTTCGGTCCCGGCCGCTTCGTGCTCAGCGCCTACAGGATCCGCGAGCACGTCGACCATCTGCTCGAATTGTCCTTCACCGCGCGCATCGGCACGCTGCTGGTCGGCTCGGTCAGGCAATTGCCGGTCCTGGTCGGCGAGACGCCGGCGCTGCTGCTCGGCCCGCTGACGGTCGAGCCGCCATTCCGCGGCCGCGGTGTCGGCCGTCTGCTGATGGAGCGCGCGCTAAAGGATGCGAAGGCGAAAGGTCACCGCCTCGTGCTGCTGGTCGGCGACGAGCCCTATTACAGCCGCGTCGGATTCAAGCCGGTCCCGAAGGGCCGCGTCACCATGCCTGGCCCGGTCGACGCCGCCCGCATCCTGGTGTTCGAGCTCGTCGACGGCGCCTTCGAAGGCATGTCGGGCCCGGTCGGCCCGGACTGGAGCAAGGCGCGGAAGTAGTTCGGGCTACCACTCTGTGCACTACGAGACGACAGCGGCTCCGCAATGACGGGGTGAGAAAGCCGGTGTGCCGGGGCCCCCTGGCCCCGACGCACCCAAGATCAGAACTTGAAGTTCGCGAATGCGCGCACGCCGATGCCGGGCATCAGCACCTCGTCCTTGGTATAGGACACCGAGTTGCGGATGTTCTCGTTGAGGAGATTGTTGCCGACGATGCCGGCCATCATCTCGCGCGCGCCGAACCAGTTGCGGTCGAGCTTGGTCTTGTAGCTGACCTCGGCCTTCAACAGATTGTAGCCCGCCGTCGGCGTCTCCGCGATCAATGCGACGTTGTTCTGCGCGAAGGCGTGTAACAGGTTGACGCGCATCAGCCAGTTGTCGTCGCGCCAAAATACGCCGCCGCCCATTCGCATGGGGGGAATGCGCGGCACGTTGGTGCCGTCGCTGAAGGTGGCGCGGACGAAGTCGAGCTGATTCTCGATACCCCAGATGCCACCCTGGAACGCGCCGACGTCGAGCTGCGACTGGAATTCGCCGCCGCGGAAATTGGCATTGCGCTGCGAGTAGACCGCCTGGTTCAGCTCGGCGCCCGGCGTGCCGCAGGAGGCAAAGTCGTCATCGCAGGACACGCCGGTGAGGCGGCGATAGATGAAATTGTCGAAATGCGTGTAGTAAACGGTTGCCTCGAAGCGGAACGGCCCCGTCACCCTGCGCACACCGAGCTCGATCGATTTTGCGGTCTCGATGGTGAGGTTGGGATTGCCGATGTCGAAGGTCGCGGTCGCGTCATGGCCGCCGCGTGAAAACAGCTCGGCCGCCTTCGGCGCGCGCTCGACATATTGTGCGGTGATGCTGCCGACCATGCCGCCCGGCAGATCCTGCAGCAGGCCGATGCTGCCGCTCTTGGGCGTGAAGGACGGATTGCGCGCGATCGCCGCCTGCGGCGTGCCGTCGGGCAAATAATCGGCCGGGAAGTCCGGCGTCGTGCCGTGCAGCTCGACATGCTCGATGCGGCCGGCGATCTGCGCCCGCGTCGCCTCGGTGAACTTGAACTCGTTAAAGGCGTAGCCCGCGACGCGCGTGCTGTTGTTCGGATCCCACAGGCCGTTGAACAGCGTGCCGGGATTGTCCGGGCTCGGCGCGCTCAATTCCTGATGCCCGACCTGGAAGCCCAGCGCCGTCGTCACTTCGGCGAAGCGCGCATTGAACGGCATCAGCTGCACCTCGGTGCGGATTTCCTGCTCCTTGTTGGTGAAGGTCTGCCTGATGCCGTCGCTGTTGAGGTCGGCGGGATCGGCAAGTCCGATCTCATTGTGCCGGTAGTCGGTCGCACCGGCCCAGAAGCGGACGGTGTCGATCGCGGCGGCGTCGGGATGATATTCGCCCTTGACGTTGATCTTGGTCTGGTGGCCGTCGATCCGCGTGCGGTGGTCGGCGCCGTCGATGCCGGGGATGTGGTAGAGCGAATCGTTTTGCGTGATCGATGCGCCGATATAGCCGCCCTGGAAGAAGTAGGAGCCGCCGATCGAGGCGCCATCCGAGCGCGTCGCCGAGTTCGGCTGGCGGCCGTTCACCGGGCGCGATTGATCGTTCAGATAGGGATAGCCCGGAATCGAATAGTCCGAGGTCGTGCGGCCATAGGCGTCGGCATGAAACGCAAAATTGCCGCCGCCGGTGTCGAGCAGTACGCCGCTTTCGACGCCGCGATCGACCGAAGAGAACGCGGTGCGGGTCTCGGCGGTGGCGCAAGGCGATGTTGCGGCGGTCGCGAGCGGCGCTTTGGTCGGCAGGCCGTAAGCCTGGAATGACGGAGCGCAGGAAGGCAGCGCATCCGGAATCCGGTTGTTGGTGGCGCTGACGACGCCGCCGATCGAGGTTGAGCCGTAGCGCAGCGCGGCGGGCCCGCGCACCACTTCGATCTGGTTGGTCGCGAGCGGATCGATCGGCACGAAATGATCCTCGCCGAGATCGGACGCACCGCTCGAATTGGTGCCGTTCTCGACGATGCCGACGCGGTTGACGTCGAGACCCCGGATGATCGGCCGGCTGGAGGCGCCGGGCGCGAAGCTCGAGCCGGTGATGCCTGGCTTGGAGAACAGGAGATCGCCGAGCTGGCCGCCGCCCTCGCGGCGGATCTCCTCGTTCGGCACCACCGTGACCGTCGCGAACTGGTTGGTCACAATAGGCAGCACGCCCTGCTGAGGCGCGGCGGGCACGGCGGCTGCCGGCTCTGCTTCCGCCGCTTGTTGGCGGCTGCGCACCCGCGCGGTCCGCGTGCCGCGGCCGGGGTTGCGCGACGGCACCACCGCTCTGCGCACGATAGGGCTCGGAGCCGTCACGGTGACGGCGGGGATCTCGGTCGACGATTTCTCTTGCGCAGGCGTTTGGGCGAAAGCGGGCGTGGCGGCGGCGCCGAGCAGGAGCAGGCTCGCTCCGCCAAGACGCTGCGCGCGTCGCAATTTGAATGACATGGTCCTGATTCCAGTCAGGCGCCGTCCGCATGATTGTGGGCTGATCGGAGGCGGCCTGCCGTCGCGGCGCGACGGAATTCGACTTCAACGTCTCCCGGGCATTTGCCGATGCGCGGCGAGCCCGGGCGTGATCAAGCGATGTTGAGAGTCAGGACGCGGGAGGGGCGCGCGGCTGGAACGCCGTGCCGGCCGATTTCAGATGGAGAAACTCGGCATCGGTGGTGCGGTGGAGCAGCTCGATCGCCTGCGGCAGCAGCAGCACGGGCGGCGTCGCCGACACGACGGTGCCCGCCATCGCGACGACGGCGCAGATCGCGCAATTGTCCTCGCCCTGATGCTCGCGGTCGGGAACGGCCGGCGATTGCTTCTGGATCGCGGCGCGGTCGACCGCAGCAACGCCGTTGGCGCCGTCGGTCTGCTGGAGCGAGGATTGGGTGAGCGGCGCGGCCTGCGCGAACCAGTGGCTGTGCCCGAACGTCAGCGCGAACTGCACCAGCATCGCGAACAACGCGAGCCGGGCGCCGTGCCTGATATTCGACCGAAACCACTTCATCCGGAAAAGCCACCCCCACGTCGCGAGGCGCCAATCCCTGACGTCGCGATGTTATAATGTAACATCGCAGGAACGGTCAGCTTATGTCAACGGCGGTCGGGCGATCTCGCGCGGGTGGCCGCGCGATGTGTCGTTCGGGCAACTAGAGTGGGATGAGCTTTGGTTGAATGGTGCGCACCCAGAACTCGAAACACCTCTCCCCGTCGGGGGGAGGTGAACCGTAGCCGATTGGATCAACGCCCCTCGCGGACCCAGGTCGCCGCAAACGCGCCGAGCAGCAGCAGCAGGCCGATCAGGCCGGCGAAGATCGGCAGCACGCCGACGCCCTTGACGACGCTGGCGTCGCGCATCCGCACCCCCATCCAGCCGTCGCCGGCAAAGACGCTGGCCGAGCGCACCGGCAGGATGCGCGGCAGCTCGACGTCGGCGCCGCTCGCCACGCGCACGGCGTTGCCGCCGGTCGCCTGCGTCAGCGGCCTCAATGTATCGACGGTGGAGGTGACTTCCGAAAACTCCTTCGGATTGGTCGGGCCGACATTGATCAACGCCTTCAGCGTGCCGTCGGTAGCCTGCCACAGGCCGAGCTCGCTCGCGGGAAGGCTGGCGCGCCATTCGCCGGGATCGCCGGGGCTCAGCGTCAGATCCTGCGACGCGCCGGACGGCGAGGTTACGCTCACCGGCTGGACGCTGTCGGCCATGGTCTGACGCACCACGACGAGGTTCTTGCCCTGCACCTGCAGACGCAGCGCCTCCTCGTCGAGGTCCGGCTGCTTCATCAGCCAGTGCGACATCCGCCTGAGCAGGTCCAGGTGCGGGCCGCCGCCCTCATAGCCGCGCGCCCACAGCCAGATGTGGTCGGAAAGCAGAAGCGCGACGCGGCCCTCGCCGAAGCGCGACAGGAACAGAAGCGGCTTGCCGTCGGCCCCCGTCATCACCGGCGGGTTGACGGAATTGCGGGTGTCGACGGTGCGGAAGAAACGGCTCCAGCGCGGCGGCTCGCTGGCGGAGCCCTCCAGGGCGCGCGTGACGGGGTGGCGTTTGCCGATGTCGGACAGATGCGCATAGAACGGTTTTTCCGTCACGCCGACCGGCTCGGCCGGCAGCACCGAATCCAGCGGCGTGCGCCAGATGCTGGTGTTGGAGGCGTAGTCGGGGCCGGCCGAGACCAGCACCGCGCCGCCGCCGCGCACATAGCGCGCGATGTTGTCGAAATAGGCGATCGGCAGCACGCCCTGGCGGGCGTAGCGATCGAAGATGATCAGCTGGAATTCGTTGATCTTCTGCTGGAACAGCTCGCGGGTCGGAAACGCGATCAGCGACAATTCGTTGATCGGCGTGCCGTCCTGCTTCTCCGGCGGACGCAGAATGGTGAAATGCACGAGGTCGACGCTGGCGTCGGACTTGAGCAGATTGCGCCAGGTCCGCTCGCCCGAATGCGGCTCGCCCGAGACCAGCAGCACGCGCAGCTTGTCGCGCACGCCGTCGATGGCGACGACGGCGCGGTTGTTCACCGGCGTCAGCTCTCTCTCGAGCGGCGAGGCCTCGATCTCGACGATGTTCGGGCCGGCATGCTTGATGTCGACGTCGACGCTCGCAGCCTGGCCGCTCGAGAGCGTGCGCTCGTTGATGACCTCGCCGTCCCTGCGGATCGTGACCTTGGCGCGCTCGCCCGTGACGCCCTGGTCGTCGAGGCGGTAGCTGATGGTCTGGGTCTGGCCGACGATGCCAAAGCGCGGAGCGGCCGTGATCGCGATGCGGCGGTCGCGCTCGTCCTTCTGGCCGGTGATCAGCGCATGCACCGGCGCCTGGAAGCCAAGCGCCGTGGCGCTGGCCGGAATGTCGTGGACGCGGCCGTCGGTGATCAGGAACGCGCCGGCGACCCGGTCGACCGGCACGTCCGACAAGACCGAGGCGAGGGCGCCGAACAGCTTGGTGCCGTCGGTCTCGCCGTCGGCCTGTCCGGCCTCAACGACACGGACTTCGAGCCCCTTGACCTTCTTCAGGCTGTCGACCAGCGCTTCCTGCGCTTGCGCAGCCTCCCGATTGCGGTTGCCGAAATTCTGGCTCGGGCTCTTGTCGACGACGACAGCCGCGACCGAGGTGAGGGGATCACGGTCCTCGCGGGTGAAGGAGGGATTGGCGAGCGCGAGCAGGAACAGCGCCAGCGCGGCCACGCGCACGGCGGCGCCGCGCGCGCGCGCGACCAGCAGCACGATCGCGATGACGACGATCGCGGCGAGCGCGATCCACAGCACGATCGCGGGGACAAGCGGCGTGAATGCGATGCCGTAATTCATCTCAATCCTATTGCCCCAGCCGTTCGATCAGGGCCGGTGCGTGCACCTGGTCGGCCTTGTAGTTGCCGGTCAGCGTGTACATCACGATGTTGGCGCCGGCGCGGTAGGCGAATTCGCGCTGGCGGGTGTCGCCGCCGGTCACCGGCAGCATGGCCTGGCCGTCGGGCCGCACCGCCCAGGCGCCGGCAAGATCGTTCGAGGTGATGATGATCGGCGAGACGCCGTCGCCACCGCGCGCCGGCCGCTGCGCGCTGTCCTCGTCCTCGTCGCGCGGCAGGGTCTCGACCCAGGTCTGGCCGGTGACGAAGCGACCGGGGAAGTCGCGCAGCAGGTAGAAGGTCTTGGTCAGCACGTGCTCGCGCGGCACCGGCTCGAGTTCGGGCACGTCGAGCGACGACAGGATCTCGCGCAGCGTTTGCATGCCCGGGGTCTGCGCGGCGCCGTTGGCGCCCGGCGGCGCTTCGATCGCGTCGCGGGTGTCGAACAGCACGGTGCCGCCCTGCTTCATGTAGGCGTCGATCTTGTTGATGGCGTCCTGCGGCGGCTTGGGCGCGCCCGGCACGATCGGCCAGTAGATCAGCGGGAAGAAGGCGAGTTCGTCGCGCGCGGGGTCGATGCCGACGGGATCGCCGGCCTCGAGCGCAGTGCGCTGCGCCAGGAACAGCGTCAGTCCGGACATGCCGGCCCTGACGATGGAATCGACGTCGGCATTGCCTGTGACGACATAGGCGAGGCGGGTCTGCGACGTCGCCTTCATCGCGAAATCGTCCGCGGCGCTGTCGGCGCGTGACGGCGCGGGCGAGAGCGAGGCGAACAGCAGGCCAAGCACGATCATCGCGGGCGCGGCGCGGCGGCGCAGCAGCGCGGCGATCCCGCCGCCGAGCACCGCGACGATGATGGCGTCGATCAGGAACAGCGCGAGCGCCGTCGACAGCAGCCAGCCGCGCAGGTCCCGCGGCTCGGCATTGGTGTAGGTGGCGTGCCGGGCGCGCAGGCTCGTGGTGTTCAGCGCGGCGATGCGGTCGGCGCTGGCAAGCGTGTTCACGGCAAGCGGTCCTTCGGCCGGGCCATAGAAGCCCGGCGGATGATCCGACGTGGCGCGGTCGCGGTAATCCGCGGGCAGCGGCTTTGCGGTCGCCGGCGGCGGGCCGAAGGCGCCAAAACCGTCGAGAATGTGCAGCGGCGCCACCGTCTCGGTGGTCGCTTCGCTGGCAACGCCTGGGCCTGGCTTTGACGTGTAGCCGGACATGTCGACGACCCGCCGCAGCATTTCGACGAAGGTGCCCGACATCGGCAGATCCGACCAGCGCATGTCGGCGCTGACGTGGAACAGGCTGACGAGGCCCTTGCCGCGATGCTCGCCGGTGACCAGCGGCGTGCCGTCTTCCAGCGAGGCCCAGCTCTTGGTGGCGAGCACGGCATCGGGCTCGGCCAGCACCTGGCGGCTCACGGTGACATCCTTGGGGACAGCGACGCCGGCAAACGGTCCGTCGGCCGCGAAGGTCGCAAGATGCTGCGGCTTCTCCCAGGTCAGGCTGCCGCCGAGCGTGCGGCCGCCCTTACGCAGCTTGACCGGCACGAGATCGTCCTCGGCCTGCGCCAGCCGGGGGCCGGCGAAGCGCACCAGCACGCCGCCCTGGTCGACCCAGGCATTGAGGCGCTCGCGCAGCTCCGGCGCGATGGTGCCGACATCAGCAAGGATGATCATCGGCAGTTTCTGGTCCAAAAATTGTGTGATGCCCTGCTGCGGCGAGCCCTTGTCGGCGAGCCTGACGTCGGCGAACGGCGCCAGCGCGCGGGTGAGATAGAAGGTCGGCGCCAGCAGCGGCTGCGCGGTCTCGCTGGTCGCACCCGAGACGATGCCGATGGCGCGGCGGCGCCAGCGCTTGTCGAGCAGCTGCACCGCGCCGGCGGAGCGCTCGCCCGAGATCTCGAGCCGCGTGATGTCGTTGCGCAGCTCGACCGGCAGATCGAACGCCGCGTCGGTCTCCTTGTCCTGCGGACCGAACGTATAGCGGGCCTCTCCGATCGGCGAGGCCTTCTGGTCCAGCGCGCGCACGGTGCCCATGGCGATGCCGCTGTCGGTGCGCAGCACCTTCACCGTCATCTTCGCCGCGGCGTTCTCGGCCGCGACCAGCGCCAGCGGCGAGGAGGTGCCGCCTTCGAACACGATCAGGCTGCGATCGCCGATGGTCTTGCCGAGGCCAGCGACGAAGTCCTCGCCGCGGCCGGTGTCGACGCCGTCGGACAGCCAGGCGATCTCGCAGTCGCCGGTGGCTTTCAGGAAGCGGTCGACCGCGGCCAGCGTCTCGACGCGGTCGATCGAATAGGGCTTTGGCGCGAGCTGCTGCAGCGCGACGCGCGCCGCGCCCGCCGGCATCAGGGTGATGTCGCGGTTCGGCTCGGATAGCGGCACCAGCGCGATGGCGCGGCGGTCGTTTTCGGCATTGGCGATCAGCTCGTCGGCGGCCCTGATCCTGACGTCCCAGTGCGACGCGGCGCTCCAGCCGTCGTCGAGCATGATCATCAGCGGCGCCTTGCTGTCGGCTGCGCCAACTTGCGGATTCCAGATCGGGCCGGCAGCCGCGAAAATGACGAGAGCCGCTGCCAGGAGACGCAACGCGGTCAGCCACCACGGCGTCCGCGAGGGCGTCTCCTCCCGGGGGGAGATGTCGAACAACAGGCGCGTCGGCGGAAACTCGATGCGGCGCGGCCGCGGCGGCATCACGCGCAGCAGCCACCACAGCACGGGCAGGCTGACGAGGCCGATCAGGAGCAGCGGTTCGGTGAAGGCGAGCGGCAGTCCCATCATGCGGCCGGCCCCACCTTGATCGTCGTGGTGCGGGCGCCCGACTTGCTCACCTGCATGCCGGCATGCAGGAACAGCAGCAGCTCGGCGGCGGAGCGGTCGGTGGCGTGCGTGGTGAACAGCCAGTCCAGCTTGTTGGTCTCGGCGCGGATCTGGTCGCGGTGCAGCGCGAGCCGCGCGGTGTAATCCTGCGCCCAGCTCTCGGCGCGGCCGGCGGTGATCACGCCGAAGCCTTCCGGCTCGACGAACTCGACGCGGCCGGAATAGGGGAACGATTCTTCGGCGGGATCGACGATTTGCACCATCGTGCCATGCGCGCCGGAGCCGGAGAGGCCTGTGAGCGTCGTCTTGATTTCCGCGATCGGCGACCAGAAATCCGACAGCACGATGATCTCGGCCAGCGCCGCCGGCACAAAGGACGGCGGCAGGCTGAGGCGGTCGGCATCGTCATGCAGCATCGCCTGCGCCATCTTGTCGATCACGCTGCGGCTCGCGGTCGGCGCCATCAGGCCGGGAATGCCGACACGCTCGCCGCCGGACACCAGCAGCTCGGCCAGCGCGAAGGCGACGATCAGCGTGCGCTCGAGCTTGGACTCGCGCGCGGTCTTCGAGGCGAACGCCATCGACGGCGAGCGGTCCGGCCAGATCCACACCGTGTGCGAGGCTTCCCATTCGAGCTCGCGGACATAGAGATGGTCGTCGCGCGCCGAGCGGCGCCAGTCGACGTTCTGTGCCGGCTCGCCGGAGACGAAGCGGCGGTATTGCCAGAAATTCTCGCCGGAGCCGGCGCGGCGCCTTCCGTGCAGGCCGTGGATGACGTTGGCGGCTATGCGGCGGGCTTCGAGCACCAGGCGCGGCAAGGAAGCTGCGAGCGTGCGGCTTTCGCCATCGGCACGTCGGATCGCGATGATCTCCTTCGCTGTGTGCCCGTTCTCCGCTGCCATCAACCGATCCGTGTCTTCAATTGCCGGATCACGTCCGGAATCGTGCGGCCCTCGGCGCGCGCCTGGAACGTCAGCGCCATGCGGTGCTTCAGCACGGGTTCAGCGAGGTCGAGCACGTCGTCGACCGACGGCGCCAGGCGTCCGTCGATCAGCGCGCGCGCGCGCACGGCCAGCATCAAGGATTGGCTGGCTCGCGGGCCGGGGCCCCAGGCGATGAACTTGCCGGCTTCGCCGGCGTCCGGACCGGGACGGGCCGAGCGCACCAGCGACAGGATCGCCTCGACGACGGAATCGCCGACCGGCAGGCGCCGGATCAGCCGCTGCGCCGTGATCAGCGCGTCCGCGGTCATCGAACCCCTCGCCAGCGTCTCCTCGGCGCCGGTGGTCTCGAACAGGATGCGGCGTTCGGCGTCGCGATCGGGATAGTCGACGTCGATCTCCATCAGGAAACGGTCGAGCTGCGCTTCGGGCAGCGGATAGGTGCCTTCCTGCTCCAGCGGGTTTTGCGTCGCGAGCACGTGGAAAGGCTTCGGCAGATCGTGGCGTGCGCCGGCCACGGTGATGTGCTGCTCCTGCATCGCCTGCAGCAGCGCCGATTGCGTGCGCGGGCTGGCGCGGTTGATCTCGTCCGCCATCAAGAGCTGCGCGAACACCGGACCTGCGATGAAGCGGAAGGCGCGCCTCCCCGCGGTGCTCTCATCCAGCACCTCGGCGCCGAGAATGTCCGACGGCATCAGATCGGGCGTGAACTGGATGCGCTTGGCATCGAGACCGAGCGTCACGCCGAGCGTCTCGACCAGCTTGGTCTTGGCAAGGCCGGGCACGCCGATCAGCAGCGCATGGCCGCCGGAGAGGATGGTGACCAGCGTGTTCTCGATCACGCGATCCTGGCCGAAGATGACGGACGCGATCGCATCCTTCGCCGCGCGAATCTGGCTCGACACCTGCTCGGCCGAACGAACGATCCCGTCCTCGAGTTTCTCGACACTCTCCGCCATCCGTTTAGCTCCTTCAGCCTGCCACGCGGCTTGCTTGCGCCGTCACGTCACCACGTCACGGATCATCACGTCAGATCATCACGTCAACTCATGGGCCTATGCTAGACTTGCAGGAAGGCCATGTATTCGTTGAATTAACCTATCCCCACCTTATCGGCTTCGGGTTATGTACGGCATCACGAAGTGGCGACCTCCCCCACCGGACTAATCCGGGGTGGAACCGTGCACCCGATTACAACGTAGACGTACAAGTCAGACTTGCACCAATCGTGCCAAAGGACAAAGTCAGGGCAAACCATGGCGAACCAAGGGCAGAGCGCCGATCGCGGTCTTGAGGGGCTGACTGCCGCCGCCAAAAGTGCTGCCAATGCCGAAGGCGCCAAGAGGGGGCTGCCTCCGGTGCATCTGTGGAATCCGCCGTTTTGCGGCGATCTCGACATCCGAATCGCCTCCGATGGTACTTGGTTCTACTTGGGGACGCCAATCGGGCGCCCCGCTCTGGTGCGGCTGTTCTCGACCATCCTCAAGCGCGAGGGCGACAAGCATTTCCTGGTCACGCCGGTGGAGAAGGTCGGCATCCGGGTCGACGACGCGCCCTTCATGGCGGTCGAGATGCAGAAGGACGGCGAGGGCAACCACCGCGTGCTGCGCTTCCGCACCAATGTCGACGACTGGGTCACCTGCGATGCCACGCACCGGCTGCGTTTCGAGCAGGCCAGGGACGGCGGGCTGACGCCGTATCTGCACGTTCGCGCCGAGCTCTGGGCCAAGGTCACAAGGGCGCTCTATTACGATCTGGTTGACATGGGCGAGGAGCGGATGGTCGATGGCCAGCCGATGTTCGGCGTCGAATCGGCTGGCGAATTCTTCGCCATGGCCGATGCGGAGCAGGTGAGGGCCGCGCTTTGAACAAGCCTATCTTGAAGAGCGATCCTGTCGCCGCCGGCGCGGCGGATTTCTTCGCCCGCTCCAGGGCGAAGCTCGGCTTCGACGTTCCGCTCGGCCTCTACGATCCGAACATCATTCCCGCCTCGGGCGATCCCGGCACCGACAAGATGCTCGAGATCGTCGCGCGCGAGCAGCCGGTGCGCCCCGCGGCGGTCCTGATCGCGGTGGTCGATCATCCCGAGCCGACCATCTTGCTGACGCAGCGCTCGGCGCATCTCAACGACCATGCCGGCCAGATCGCTTTCCCCGGCGGCAAGATCGACGCCACCGACGCCTCGCCGCTGGATGCGGCGCTGCGCGAGGCCGAGGAGGAGGTCGGGCTGTCCAGAGACTTCGTCGAGCCGATCGGTTATCTCGATCTCTACGGCACCGCCTTCGGCTTCCGCATCCTGCCGACGGTCGCCAGGGTCAGGCCCGGCTTCGAGCTCACCATCAACCATTCCGAGGTTGATGATGCGTTCGAGGTGCCGCTATCCTTCCTGATGAACCCGGTGAACCACCAGGTGCACAGCAAGGAATTCCGCGGCATGGAGCGGTTCTACTACGCGATGCCGTTCGCGGAACGCTACATCTGGGGTGCGACGGCCGGCATGCTGCGTGTGCTGTATGAGCGGATCTATTCATCATGATCCGGCCGGTTCTGACCGAGATCGGAATCTTCCTCATTCCCTTTGCCGTCTACGCGTTGTTCCTGGCCGCGACGCGGTCCGGCCTGTTCGCGCGTTCCTCCTGGCCGGTCGCGGTCGTCGCGCGTCTTGCGCTGGCGGCGATCGTGCTGGTCATTGCGGGCCTGATCGGACTTGCGCACTTCTCCGGCGCCGCTCCGGATTCGACTTACGTTCCCGCCCATATCGAGAACGGCCGGCTGGTGCCGGGCGTGGAAAAATAGGGGCCGCACGATGAGCGCGGAGCCGATACTTGCCCCGATTCTTGCCGATGCGCCCTGGCTGACCGCAGGCGGGACCGCGCGCGTCCTGCAATTGCTCAACGTCGACGGCGAGGAAGCGCGCGTGGTCGGCGGCGCCGTACGCAACGCGCTGCTCGGTCTTCAGCCCGGCGACATCGACATCGCGACCACCGCGCGGCCGGAGGAGGTGATCCGGCGCGCCAAGGCCGCCGGCATCAAGAGCGTGCCGACCGGCATCGACCACGGCACCGTCACGCTGGTGATCGACAGCCACCCCTATGAAGTCACGACCCTGCGCGAGGACACCGAAACCTTCGGCCGCAAGGCCAAGGTCGCGTTCGGCCGCGACTGGGTCAAGGACGCCGAGCGGCGCGACTTCACCATGAACGGCCTGTCGGTCGATGCGCGCGGCGTCGTCTACGACCATGTCGGCGGCATCGCGGATGCCAAAGCGCGCCGCGTGCGCTTCATCGGCGATCCCGACCAGCGCATCACTGAAGATTATTTGCGCATCCTGCGCTTCTTCCGCATCCACGCCGCCTTTGGTGCCGGCGATCCCGACCGCGACGGCTATCTCGCCTGCATTCGGGGGCGTGCGGGTCTTGCCAGCCTCTCGGCCGAGCGGGTGCGCATGGAGATGCTGAAGCTGCTGGTGGCCGGCGGCGCATCCGCGGCCGTGCTGGCCATGGCCGAGGGCGGATTGCTGCAAGCGCTGATCGGCGGCGTTGCCTATACCGGGCCGCTGTCGGCGATGATCGCGATCGAGCGCGAACTCGGCCTCATCGCCAGCAGCACGCGGCGCCTCGCCGCGCTGACCGTCGCCGTGACCGAGGATGCCAAGCGCGTCGCCGCGCGTCTGCGGCTCTCCAATGCAGAGACCAAGGCACTGGATTCGATGGGCCACCGCTGGTGGCGCTTCGCCGCCAAGGATGAGGCCAATGCACGGCGGCTGCTCTATCGGCTCGGCCCCGAGCGCTATCACGATCGTGTGTTGCTCGGCTGGGCGCGCGCCGGTGGCGACGTCACCTCGATGCGCTGGCGCGCTCTCGCCGAGCTGCCGCAGCGCTGGACTGCGCCGAAATTTCCGCTGAAGGCCGCCGACTTCATCGCGCGCGGTCTGGCCGAAGGACCAGCGCTCGGACATGTGTTGACGCTCGCCGAGGACGCTTGGCTTGCGGCGGATTTTCCCCTAGAGGAAGCCGCACTTGCTTCCATCGCCGATCAAGCTGCGGCACGCATCAGCCGCGACGAGAGAACGTGACCATCGTCTCAGGTTTCGCCGACATCTCGATCTTTCAGCTCCTGCTGGTGGCGTTGATGGCGTTGTTTGCTTCGATCATCGGTGGTCTCGCCGGCTACGGCACCGGCGCCCTGATGCCGCTGGTGCTGGTGCCGCTGGTCGGCGCCGAGCCGGTGGTGCCGATCATCGCGATCTCCGCCATCTTCACCAATTCCAGCCGAGCCGTTGCCTATCTGCGCTACGCCGACCGCCGCCGCGCGCTGATCGTGCTCGCCTGCGCCGCGCTGACGACCGCACTCGGCGCCTACGGCTATACGCGTCTCACCAATGCCGGCGCGGCGCTCGTGATCGGCACCATGCTGATCCTGAGCGTGCCGCTGCGCCGCGTCCTCCGCCGCCGAAAGGTCAAGATCGGCGACAGCGGCCTTGCCGCCGGGTCGGTCGGCTACGGCGTGCTGGTCGGCGGCACCTCGGGCTCAGGCGTGATCCTGCTGTCGCTGCTGATGGCCGCAGGCCTCGAAGGCGCCGCCGTGATCGCAACAGACGCGATGATCTCGCTCGGCACCGGCCTCATCAAGATCTCGGTGTTCGGCCTCGCCGGTGCCGTGACCGCGCAGGTGCTCGCCTTCGCGCTGCTGATCGGAGCGATCGCGATCCCCGGCGCGTTCCTGGCAAAGGCCTTCGTGGAGCGGATGCCGGTGCACATCCACACCGTGATCCTCGATGTCGCCGTGATCACCGGAGGGCTGGTGATGATCTCGGCGGCGGCGAGGCAACTGATCGGGTAGCTGCTTCCTTCATTGCCGAGGACTCGTCTGAATATCGTTGAAGCTTGAACGCAACACCTTTCGCTTCATTGCGTTGACTCTGGACTTTGGCGTCACAATCCTGGTGGCAGACCGGTTGGTAGCCAAGTGCCAGACCTGGAGATTAGGCTATGCCCAAGCAGTACGAGACGCCGGAGCAGCGGGAGAAGCGTGAACTCGACGAGGAACTCGATCGACAATTGCAGCAGACGTTTCCAGCCAGTGATCCGCTGAAAATCACCCGGAGTCCGAACAAACGAACCGCACCAAGGTTGGCTGCCCGCGACGCCGAACGACGACGCCGCTAGGTTCGGCGCCCCTCTCGGCCCTGTGAACGGCACGGGGATGAGCCACGGCACGCCTCACGCCTTCAGTTCGGACGCGACTGCCTCCTTCGCCATCCCGAGCTTGGGGCTGGCGGGGGGGGGGACGACCAGGACGTCCACGTTCAGCGAGCGCAGGACTTCCTCCGTTACGCTCCCGATCAACGCCCGAAGCAATCCGGATCGGCCGTGCGTACCCATCACGAGCATGTCGGGCCGCTTCTCCTCGACGGCACGGGTGATGATCTGCATGGGTCCGCCTTCGCCGACGCGAAGAGACCATCGTCGCGTGCCGAACTCGTTGGTCACCAGAAAACTGGTCAGTTCCTCCATTGCCCTGTGACGTTCGCTCTCGACATATCCGGTGATGACGGCCGAGCTAGCCCCAGAGCTGATCAATCGCGTCTTGGCCATCGGCGAGAAGGCGTGAAGAAGCGTCGCTCCGTCTTCCTCCAGAAGTCCGGTGGACAGGCCGATGCGGATTGCTTCAGCCGATGTTTCCGACATGTCGATCGGCACCAGAACCCGTTCATAGCGCCGCTGGGCCTCGTTGTTCACCATCAGCACGGGATATTTTCCACCGCGAATGACACGTTCGATGGTGGTCCCTGTAAAAATATCGCGCAAAAATTGCTTGCGATGGCCGCCCATCACGATGAGATCTGCGCCGACTGCTGCGGCCGCGCGCAATATCCCGTCGAAGGGATGGCCCTTGACGACGGTCGGATAGCAGCGAGCGTCATGCAGCTCGGGCATGGACCCGATCTGCTCCACCAGCACCCGCTGTGCCTCCCGCTCTTCCATGCGGACCAGATCGGCCGGCTGGTCTTCATCAACGACGTGAACAAGGTGCAGCTCGGCACGGCGGGAGCGAGCCAGAAGGCCAGCTTGCCGGAGCGCGCGATGGGAGCGCGTAGAGAAATCTGTCGCAGCGACGATGATCATGTCAGGACCCTCATATTGGCCAACGATGGCAATCGATTTCGTGCCAGCGGTGGAAATTCGATTGGCTTGGAAGCGACTCATGCCCGCGAACGCGCGGACGCGCCGCGAGAGGCGGAGCGCGGTAACGCGTCGCGGTCAAAAGCAAATGGTGCACACGGCGGCAGGGGGTGACAAAGCACCCTCCAAAGTCACCTTTTCGGATCGCGAGGAATCGGCGGCGGACGGCGCGCAAATGCCGCGCGGAATCCGTCGGGATCGCAAATCCAGATGAACATCATCCACGAGGTCAGGACGAGCAACGCTGAAAATACCGACATGAGGAACTCCCGGCTTGGTTTGGAATCGTCGAGTTGCCGCACCCGGGCGATCCGCAATCGCCCGGGTCACCGGCCGATCTGCAGCCGGTTCCCCTGAATTCGATCTCGTGGCACTTTGGTCATCACGGCCTCTGTTTGGGATGCGGCCGATTTCCGAGCGGCATCCCGCATTGCTGGCGTGTCTGAAGCCTCGCCCCTCGGAAGCGCGGCGCGTGCCGAACGCGGAGCCAATTGCTCCGGTCGCACGGCCGGCTGAAGGTTGCGGCGAACTCGCGCGCAGCTCGGCATCATCCACGCGCTAGACGTAGGCATTCGCCGCGAGAATCAAATGCGACATTTAGCCGGCCTTGGCCGATCCGCAGAGCCGCCTGCAATCAGCGCGTGGTCGTTTGTGGCGCCGTGTGCTTCGTCCTAATTATTCTCCGGTTCGCGCGCTGGCGGACTTTGTTCGGCGGTATCGCGGAATCGGGCTGCGCCGACCAACACAGTCAGCGCGATAGGGGTGGTCACGACGCCAAGCCCTACAATCAGGATTTCGTGCAACACCGGTCTGCTCTGCAGGACCGAGAAGTAGACCATCGAAGCGGCCGCGATAAAGACGGTGCCGAGCGTCGTCCCCAGCGTCGGCGCATGGACCCGCTCGTAAAATGTGCCGAGACGCAACAGGCCGAGCGAACCGACAAGCGTGACGGCCGCGCCAGTGAGCAGAAGAACTGCCGTGAGAACCGCTGCCCAGGGCGGCAATTGTTCGATGCCGTTCATTCGATCACCTCGCCGCGGAGCAGAAACTTGGCCAGTGCAACCGTCGCGACGAAGCCGAACAGCGCCATGGCCAGAGCCGCCTCGAAATAAAGCGCTTCGCCGGATCGAATCCCGAACGTCAGAAGCAACAACATCGCGTTCACGGACAACGTGTCGAAGCCCAGGACGCGATCCTGTGCCCGCGGCCCTAGAAAGATGCGGAAGGCGCCGCAGCCGATCGCCAACCCGAGCAGCACTTGCGCGGCAACGAGCGAATAGGTCAGCATGAGCTGGCTCATTCGAATATCTCCAGCAGATGGCGTTCGTAGCGGTCCTTGATCGTGCGGATCCACTCGTTTTCATCGACGAGGTCCAGAACATGGATCATCAACGAACCCTTCTGAGCGTCGAAATTCACCCACAGCGTTCCGGGGGTCGACGTGATGATGCAAGCCAATGAGGCCAGCCCGTACGGGCTGCGCATGTCGAGGGGAATTTTCACGAACCCCGACGTTCGCTGTCGCCGTCCAAAACCGAGAACGATTTGTCCAACCGCCAGATTGGAGCGGACGATGTCGACCGCGACCAGTCCCAACAGTCGCAGAATGACGCGGGGTCGTCTGACCAGCACGCTCGGTAACTCCAGCACGGTGAGAATCCGCCCGCCGACGAGCGCGACCATGCAGCCGAGGAGGATGTGCCCGAGCGTGGCTGCTTGATTGAGCAGCAGCCACAATGCGAGAAGGCAGAAGCTCACGATCGGAAAGGGCAGAAAGCGTGTCATTTGCCCTCCGCTTTTCGGCTGCCTTCGAGGGCGGCCTCCAGGACGTCGCTGACGTAGCCCGCCGGCGCGTGCAGAGATTGTGCCGTAGCCTGCATGAAACGGATCACGGGACCGGCCAGGACCGTTTGGGCGGCGCAGATGATCAGCAGGAACATGATCGGCGCCATCTCGATCACGCGCACGCGCGGCACGGTGCGATCGGGCGAGGCCCAGAAGATGCGGAGTCCCGCGCGGGCCATCGCGACCAACGTCGCGAAACCAGAGAAGATCAGCACAACGAGAAGCGCCCATCCGCTGCCGGGAACGGCGCCGTTTTGATGCGTTTCTGTCGGATTGAGCGCCGCCGCGAGCAGCGCGAATTTAGCGATGAAGCCGGACAGCGGAGGCAGCCCGGCGATGACCAGCGCACAGCCGATGAAAGCGACGCCGAGTAAGCCCATCGTGGCTACGATGGCGGTGCCGACGTCCTCTTCCGCTTCGCCTGTCTCGTCCTCTTCTCCATAGGCTTCCCGGGTGACGGCGATCATGTCCGCTCCAGGTTCGCGGCCGCGTTCGATGAGCTCGACGAGAAGGAAGAAGGCGCTGATGCCGAGCGTCGAGCTGACCAGGTAAAAGAGCGCTGCACCGGTGATGCCGACCTGTCCCATCCCCGTGGCAGCGAGCACCGTTCCGGAGGATACGAGCACCGAGAAGCCGCCGAGGCGTGCGGTATCCTGCGATGCCAACGTGCCGATCGCTCCGAACAGGGTCGTCGCCAAGCCGCCCCACAATAACCAGTCGCTGCCGAAGCCGGCCGATGCGCCGGCGCCTTCGCCGAAAAGCAAAAGCGACAGACGCAGTAAGACATACACGCCGACCTTCGTCATGATCGCAAAGATCGACGCCACCGGCGGACTTGCGGCTGCGTAGGCCGTCGGGAGCCAGAAGCTCAGAGGCCACATTCCGGCCTTGAGCAGGAAGGCGACCGCCAGCACGCCCGCACCTGCTTCGAGCAAGCCCCGGCTCTCGGCGGCGATGGCGGGCACTCTTGCCGCGAGATCCGCCATGTTGAGCGTCCCGGTGACGCCGTAGATCAGGCTGACCCCGATCAGAAACAACAGCGACGCCGCCAGGTTCACGACGATGTAATGCAGCCCCGCCTTCACCCGTGCAATGCCGGAACCGTGCAGCAGAAGGCCGTATGATGCCGCCAGCAACAGCTCGAAGAACACGAACAGGTTGAAAAGATCGCCAGTGAGGAAGGCGCCGTTGAGGCCCATCAGCAGGAATTGAAACAGGGAATGGAAATGCGCGCCTGCCCGGTGCCAACGGGCAAGAGAGAACACCGCCGAGGCCAGCGCCAGGACGTTGGTCAGGAGCAGCATGAGGGCGGACAGCCGATCGAGAACGAGGACGATTCCGAACGGAGCAGGCCAATTGCCCAGACGGTAGACTTCCCTGGTTCCTGCATCGGACATTCCGAGCAAGACCACCGCGATGCAAACGAGTGCAACGGTTCCGGTGACATTGAGGCCTGCCACGATGGCTCGGTGTCTTTCTCCGTTGAGCAGCAGCATGCCGGCACCTGCCAGCAAAGGCAGGAGGATTGGCGCGATGACCAGACTTGCAGCGCCGCTCACGCTTCCGGCTCCTGACCGTCCACATGATCGGTCCGTGCCAGGCCGCGCGATGCGAGCAGAACCACCAGGAACAGGGCGGTGGTCGCGAAGCTGATGACGATTGCAGTCAGCACCAGCGCCTGCGGGACCGGATCAGCGTGCTTGGCGACATCGCCGATCTCCTTTGCGATAAGCACCGGAGCCCCGCTCCGCACCCGCCCCACGGCCACGATGAAGAGATTGACGGCGTAAGAGAGCAATGACAGCCCGATGATGACTTGAAACGTGCGCGGCCGGAGGATCAGCCACACGCCGGACGCCGCAAGCGTACCGATACCGATCGCCAGCACGAGCTCCATCAGACCAGTTCCTCCTTCGACCGCTCGCCGGGCAAGCGCTGGCCGGTCTGGAGTGGACCTCCGTAGCGACGCAACGATTGATGCGCGATTGCGATGAGCATCAGCACCGTGGCACCGACCACGAGCGAGAACACGCCGATGTCGAAAAGGAAGGCGCTGGCCATCGGGACACGGCCGACCAGAGGCAGCTCGGCATACGCAAAGTACGAGGTCAGGAAGGGGTATCCGAAGACGCAGGCGGCGGCTCCCGTGCCCCCCGCCAACAGAAGCCCGAAGCCCATCCAGCGCACGGGCATGACGTGAAGACGAGCTTCCACCCATGCCGTGCCGCGAGCCATGTACTGCAGGATGAACGCGGTCGCCATTGCGACGCCTGCCACGAAGCCTCCGCCTGGAAGGTCATGCCCGCGCAACAGGAGGAAGATCGCCACGACGCCGATCACCGGAAACAGCAGCCCCATCATCAGCGCCGCAGTCTCCGTTGTATCCTTGGCAGTGTCTCCCTTCTGTCGATCGGGATGCGCTTCGTCGTGGCTATCCTGCGCGTGCTGCTGTTCGGGAACGGGAATGCTCTCGGGCGCCGGACGGAAGCGGCGCAAGAGCGCGTAGACGGTCAGTGCAACGACCGCGAGCACCGTGATCTCGCCCATCGTATCGAATCCGCGGAAGTCCACCAGGATGACGTTGACCACGTTGGTTCCGCCACCTTTCGTGTACGCGTTTTCGACGAAGTATCGCGAGATGCTGTCCGTAGCCGGGTGCTGCATCACTGCCAGCGCGAGCGTGGCCAGCCCGACGCCGGCGAAGAGTGCGATAGCGAAGTCACGCACGCGGTGCCATCGAATCCTGCCGGCGGCCTGGCTCGCGCCGACCGGTGCGACGCGCTTCGGCAACCATCGCAAGCCGAGCAACAGGAGAACCGTCGTCACCGTCTCGACGACGATCTGCGTCAGCGCGACATCGGGAGCGGACAGCCACACGAAGCTGACGCAGGTCACGAGACCGGCAGTCCCGAGCAGGATCAGCGCGACGACGCGATGGAATTTAGCCTGGACCGCAGCGCCGATGGCGCAGGCAGCGCCCACCGCCCAGAGCAATGCAAAGGTGAGGTCAAACTTGGCCCCTAGGGGATTCGCCAGCATGATGCCACGTGAATAGAGTGGCAGCAGGGCAGCGACGAACGCCACGCCGGCCAGGATCCTCAACTGTGGCTGGAGATGTCTCGTCCCGAGCTTGCTCGCCAGCCAGCGTGCAAGTCGCCAGGATAACGTCACCATCATCCAGTCAAAGATCTGCTTGCCGCTGAAGCGGCCGAGCAAGGGCGGTCCCTCGTTGACGAGGAGGTAGGAGCGCAGCATCACATAGACGCCCACCCCACCCACCATCGCCAGGACGCTCATCAGCAGTTCGGGGGTAAAGCCATGCCATATTCTCAGGCTGTACTCCGGCATCCTGGAACCGAGAACTGCTCCAGCAGCGGTATCGAGGATAGGTGCAACGGTTAACGCGGGAGCGATGCCCACGACGATACATGCGAGCACGAGAAGCTCGGCCGGAAGTCGCATCAGGAGCGGGGGCTCGTGAGGCGTGCGCGGGAGGCCGACCGGGGCCGGGCCGAAGAACACGTCGCGAATGAACCGGAGCGAATAGGCCACGCTGAAAGTGCTCGCGGCGGTGACGATATAGGGAAGCGCTCGATCGACCAGCGAGTTGTCATGAATCTCGATCGTCTCGGCGAAGAACATCTCTTTCGAGAGGAATCCGTTCAGCAGCGGCACACCGGCCATCGACCCGGCGGCGACCATGGCCAGAGTCGCCGTGATCGGCATGAACGCCCAGAGACCGCTCAAGCGGCGAATGTCGCGAGTGCCGGTTTCGTGATCGATGATGCCCGCGGCCATGAACAGCGATGCCTTGAACGTGGCATGGTTCATGATGTGGAAGATCGCTGCGATCTGCCCGAACGGCGTATCCAGTCCGGTCAGGAGCGTGATCAAGCCGAGGTGGCTGATCGTCGAGTAGGCCAGCAGCCCCTTCAAATCCTGCTGGAACACCGCGAGAAATGCGCCCAAGAGAAAGGTGATCAAACCAGCCGATCCCACCAGCCACAACCATTCGTTCGATCCGCCCAGGGCCGGCCAGAGCCTGACCAAAAGAAACACGCCGGCCTTCACCATCGTTGCCGAATGGAGATAAGCGGATACGGGGGTCGGAGCCGCCATCGCGTGCGGCAGCCAAAAATGGAACGGAAATTGGGCGCTCTTGGTCAGCGCGCCGAGCAGGACCAGCACGAGTGCAGTGACATAGAGCGCGTGCGAACGGATCGCGTCTCCGGAAGCGAGCACCTTGTCCAGGTCATAGCTGCCTACGATGTGACCGATCAGCAGCACGCCGGCGAAGAGGCAAAGTCCGCCGGTCGAAGTGATCACCAGCGCCATTCGTGCGCCGTCCCTTGCAGCCGAATTGTGATGCCAGTAGCTGATCAGCAAGAACGAAAACAGGCTGGTCAGTTCCCAGAAGAAAACCAGTTGCAACAGGTTGCCGGAGAATACGATCCCCAGCATTGCGCCCATGAACGCGAGCAGGAAGGAAAAGAAGCGCGGAACGGGATCGCTTGGCGACATATAGTAGCGGGCATACAGCACCACCAGAAAGCCAATTCCGGTGACCAGCATTGCGAAGGCCCATGCGAAGCCATCAAGTCTCAGCGCAAACGCGAGTCCGAGTTCGGGCACCCACTCCGTTCGCCACCCGATGACGCCACCATTCGCGACATCGGGATAAGCCGTGGCGATGAGGCCGAACGCGGCGAGTGCAACTCCTCCGGCGAGCCATGCCTCGGCGTTGCGCGCATTGACCTGCAACAGGGCGGCAATGAAGCTTCCGGCGAAAGGAAGGACGAGAACGGCAAGGAGGAACATTTGCGTTCATTGCCCCAAACTGCGAGGTGGCGAGAGGTCGTCCGCTGGTCCTCAATTGCTTAGCCGACGCGGGCGGATATCTCTACTGCTAGATTTTCGCGATGGTCCGACTTGAGCGGGCGGAAATTGCGGCCGCGAGAGCGCCGCGCAGAGCATAGAAGCCCCGGGGCGCGATGTGCGCCAGCCACTCATCTCGACGTGGCGGAAATTCGGAACGGTGTCACGCTATCTGCCGGAACGTTCGTTGTTCCATCGCAGGTGCGCGTGGATGCTGCGTTCGACTATATCCACCGCGGTCCAAAATTGCGGCTCACAGTCGCGTCAAACTGTCGCCCCTGTCTGCTGGAGAGCGAATGATCGCCTTTAGCGACGCGCGCCCCAGCATGATTCGAAATCAGACGAGCTGTCTACAAAGGCCTTCATCGCAAGTCCCGCAATCATCTGGCGATGTCCGCTACCGCGCCGTTGTTGGCGGAGAAGCGGACATCACGAGCAGCCGGAGCGAAGCGCTCCGATCTAACGAGGATGCAGTCTTAGGTGTGCCTACTCCTCGTCTTCGTCGTCCTCGTCGTCATCATCCTCGTCCACTTCTTCCAGGCGCTCGAGCACGGCGAGCGGCAGCGTCTCGCGAAACAGGTCGCCTTCGACGCCCATCCAGAGACAGATCACGTCGTCGCCCTTCACGTTCGCGACGGTCAGCGGCTGGCCGCCGGATTTCAGCATGACGATATCGCCGGCTTTCAGTTCCATGGATGGTCCTTTCGGTTGATTGACTTAAGAAGCTAACAAGCCGGCATGACGCGCCGATCACGGGATGCGGGATCAGTGGATGTCCTGCGGCAGCGCGCATCCGCTGCCAGACTGCTGAAACGCCGATGATGGAGTGTCAAGCCGGAGCAGTCCCATTGCGAGAGGCAAAGGCGCTTCTCGGATGGGGTGCGCAGGGGGTACGTCCCGTGCGTCGCGATGATGGCATCATGCGCCTGTTTTGCCCGACAGGTCAAATCATTTCGTAAAATCAGAAATTCATTTTGCGCGTGCTGTAAGCCGTTGTAATTGCAGCAGCGCCCTACTGTGCATGGGGTTGTTTTCGATATTTTGTCTTCGGGCTCGGTTACGGCCGCTCCGGCACCAGCTCGGTCAGCGAGCGGATGATGCGGTCGGGCCTGACCGTCGAGCCTTCGGGCAGGCCGTCGCCGTGCACGTCGATCCAGATCGAATAGATGCCGAGGCGCTGCGGCGTCACCACTTCCCATTCCAGATTGTCGCCGATCATCCAGGTGTCCCTTGCGGAAACGCCCAGCGCCTCCATCGCGTGCAGATAGGCGCGCTCCTCCGGCTTGCCGAAACCGTGCTCACCCTCGATCTGGATATGGTCGAAGCGATGAGTCAACTCGAACCGCTCGACCTTGGCGCGCTGCATGTCGGCGGCGCCGTTGGTGACCAGCGCGAGCTTGATGCCGCGTGCCCTGAACGCGTCGATCGCATCATGCGCGCCGGGGAAGACGAAGATTGCTTCCTCGCGATAGGTGGTGAAGCGGTCGGCGATGCGATCGGCGAGATCGTCGGGCAGGGCGCGATGGCCGTTTGCGGCGAGCGCGGCGAAGCCGCCGCGCACGGTGAGCCTCCGCGCCTCGCCGAGCTTCATCCGCCAGATCGGCTCCGCAGTCGACCAGAACTGCCGCGCAAAGGCGAGCACCGCGGTTGCGACTTGCGCCGGCGGCAGCGGCGCCAGCTCTTCGGCAAACTCGTTCGCGATCGTGTTCCAGGCGATCTCGGGCCGGCCATAGGCCGACAGGATGGTGTCATCCATGTCGATCAGCATGGCGCGCGGCAGCGGCCTCGAAACAGTCATGGCCACTTCACCTCCGGCGGCATCGACGACAGGATCGAATCCACATTGCCGCCGGTCTTCAGCCCGAAGATGGTGCCGCGATCGTAGAGCAGGTTGAATTCGACATAGCGGCCGCGCCGGATCAATTGCTCCTCGCGGTCCGCGGCGGTCCAGCCTGCCGCCAAATTGCGCCTGACGATGTCGGGATAGATCTTCAGGAAGGCGCGGCCGACGTCCTTGGTGAAGGCGAGGTCGGCGTCCCAGTCACCGCTGTCGTGCCAGTCGTAGAAGATGCCGCCGATGCCGCGGGCCTCCTTGCGGTGCGGCAGGTAGAAATATTCGTCGCACCATTTCTTGTACTTGTCGTAGTCGGCAACGCCGTTCGGCTGGTTGCAGGCTTGCTTCATCGCGGCGTGGAAGGCGATGCTGTCGGCATCGTCCTGGGTGCGCCGTCGGTCGAGCACCGGTGTGAGATCGGCGCCGCCGCCGAACCAGGCTTTCGTGGTGACCACGAAGCGGGTGTTCATGTGCACGGCGGGCACGTTCGGATTGCGCATATGCGCGATCAGCGAGATGCCGGAGGCCCAGAATTTTGGATCGTCCGCGGCGCCGGGGATCTGGGCGCGAAATTCGGGCGCGAACTCGCCGTGCACGGTCGAGCAGTGCACGCCGACCTTCTCGAACAGGCGGCCGTGCATCATCGACATCACGCCGCCACCTCCAGCCGCGCCGGTATGGTCGGTGCGCTGCCAGGGCGTGCGCTTGAAGCGGCCGGCTTCGCCTGGATAAAGGCTTTGCGGGGCGTCGTCCTCGAGCCGCTCGAAGCTGGCGCAGATGTCGTCGCGCAAGGCTTCGAACCAGGTGCGGGCGCGGGTCTTGCGGTCGTCGATCGTCGACATGTCCATCTGCATTCCCAGTCGCGTCCTATCTGATGCCGAGCGATTTATGCGTCTGCACGCTGAGCCGCCATTGCGGATGATGCAGGCAATAGTCGATCGCGCGCGCGGTGTTCTCGATGACCTCCGGTCCGTCCATCGGCTGCAGCGAAAAGCGCTCGAAGGCGAGGCCCTCGAACGTCTCGGGCGCGGCGAGGGCCTGCGGATAGACCAGCTTCAGCTCGTGGCCCTGGCGCAGCACCAGCTCGCTGCCGCCCTTGGGACTGACGCAGATCCAGTCGAGCCCCTCCGGCGCTGCGATGGTGCCGTTGGTCTCGACGCCGATCTCGAAGCCGCGGGCGTGGAGCGCCTCGATCAGCGCGGCGTCGACCTGGAGCAGCGGCTCGCCTCCGGTCAGCACCACGTAGCGGTTGGCGGCGGCCGCAGTCCATTGCGCGGCGATGGTGTCGGCGAGCTCCGCGGCCGAGCCGTAGCGGCCGCCGAAGGTGCCGTCGGTTCCGACGAAATCCGTGTCGCAGAACTTGCAGGTGGCCTCAAGGCGGTCCGCCTCGCGGCCGCTCCAGAGGTTGCAGCCGGCAAAACGGCAGAACACGGACGCGCGCCCGGCATGGGCGCCTTCGCCTTGCAGGGTCAGGAAGATTTCCTTGACCGCGTAACTCAATCGCCTCTCCTCAATCTATCAGGCTTGCGGGTTCCGGATCTGCCGCAGCGCCTCGCCCGCGGCCATGGCCGCGGTCATGGCGACATTGAGCGACCGCAGCCCTGCTTTGATCGGAATCACCAGCCGCGCATCCGCAGCCTCGACCACCGCGTCGGTGACACCGGCGCTCTCGCGCCCGAATAGCAGGATGTCCGACGTCTGGTAACGGAAATCGCGGTAGTCGGTGGCAGCTTTCGTGGTGAACAGCAGCAGGCGGTAGCCATGTGCGGCGCGCCAGTCCTCGAATTTGGCCCAGGAGTCGTGCCTGACAAGGCTGACATGATCGAGGTAGTCCATTCCCGCCCGGCGGAACAGGCGGTCGGAGACGGGGAAGCCCGCCGGTTCGATGATATGGGCGGCGATGCCCAGGCAGGCGCAAAGCCTGAGAATCGTGCCGGTGTTCTGGGCGATGTCGGGTTGGAAAAGCGCTATCTGCATGGGCTATGCGAGGGCTGTATCGGGGGCGATGCGGGCCGGAAATGTCTCAATAAAACATCGCCTGCCCGGGAATTCGTGCATGGCACGCTCCCGCGCCGATAGCGGGCTTGCGCTCGCCCGGCAAGGGTGCCAATAGAACGATTCTGGACTGCTGTTTCACCCGTTTAGAGGTGAATGAGCGAAGTTCTGCCGCCGCGGGGGGCCGCGGGCGCCGGCAGACTGTTCCGGGGACCTTGGGGGCTCCTGGAGCGGTTCCACCGGTGGCGTAAGAAGAAAGGGTTGGAATCGTGACGACAGCGTCTTCGGCGGACCATCCGACACGCCGTGATTTCTTATTCGTTGCAACCGGGGCAGCTGCAGCAGTAGGGGGCGCGGCCGCGCTCTGGCCCTTCATCTCCCAAATGAATCCTGACGCTTCGACCATCGCCGCCGGTGCGCCGATCGAGGTCGATCTCAGTCCGGTCGCCGAAGGTCAGGACATCAAGGTGTTCTGGCGCGGCAAGCCGATCTACATCAGCCACCGCACCAAGAAGCAGATCGACGAGGCGCGCGCCGTCAACGTGGCGAGCCTGCCTGATCCCGAGACCGACGAGGCGCGGGTCAAGTCCGGCCATGATCAATGGCTGGTCGTGATCGGCATCTGCACCCATCTCGGCTGCATCCCGATCGCTCATGAAGGCAGCTACGACGGCTTCTTCTGCCCCTGCCATGGTTCGCAGTACGATTCGTCCGGCCGCATCCGCCAGGGGCCCGCGCCCGCTAACCTGCCGGTGCCGCCGTACCAGTTCGTTTCCGACACCAAAATCCAGATCGGCTGAGCCTCGGACCCTCGTCCGAAGCTTCGCGCCGTCTCGTCGTACTATTTCCTCAGGATCGCATCATGAGCGGACCATCCGACTACCAGCCGAGCAATCCGGCCCTGCAATGGATCGAGCGGCGCCTGCCGA
Organism: Bradyrhizobium sp. CCBAU 11430; assembly: GCF_028128855.1. NCBI lineage: Bacteria > Pseudomonadati > Pseudomonadota > Alphaproteobacteria > Hyphomicrobiales > Nitrobacteraceae > Bradyrhizobium > Bradyrhizobium sp. CCBAU 11430. The sequence continues at coordinate 171,351 of NZ_LBJV01000070.1, read as the reverse complement.
TCCTCGGCCTCATGCACTCCTCCTTCGTTGCCTATCCCACCCCGCGTAACCTGAACTATTGGTGGACCTTCGGCGCCATCCTCTCCTTCATGCTGGGGATGCAGATCCTGACCGGCGTGATCCTGGCGATGCACTATACGCCGCATGCCGATCTCGCCTTCAAGTCGGTCGAGCTGATCGTCCGTGACGTGAACTACGGCTGGCTGCTGCGCAACATGCATGCGGTCGGCGCATCGATGTTCTTTGTCGCCGTCTACGTTCACATGTTCCGCGGCCTCTATTACGGGTCCTACAAGGAGCCGCGCGAGGTGCTGTGGATCCTCGGCGTCATCATCTACCTCTTGATGATGGCGACCGGCTTCATGGGCTACGTGCTGCCCTGGGGCCAGATGAGTTTCTGGGGCGCCACGGTCATCACCAACCTGTTCTCCGCCATTCCCTATGTCGGCGAGAGCATCGTGACGCTGCTGTGGGGCGGCTATTCGGTCGGCAATCCGACGCTGAACCGCTTCTTCTCGCTGCATTACCTGCTGCCGTTCTTGATCGCGGGCGTCGTCGTGCTCCACGTCTGGGCGCTGCACGTCGCCGGCCAGAACAATCCTGACGGCGTCGAGCCGAAGACGGAAAAGGATACGGTGCCGTTTACGCCGCACGCGACCATCAAGGACATGTTCGGCGTCGCCTGCTTCATGCTGCTCTACGCCTGGTTCATCTTCTACATGCCGAACTATCTCGGCGACGCCGACAACTACATTCCGGCGAACCCGGGCGTGACGCCGCCGCACATCGTGCCGGAATGGTATTACCTGCCGTTCTACGCGATCCTGCGCTCGATCCCGAACAAGCTCGCCGGCGTCATCGGGATGTTCGGTGCGATCATCATCCTGTGCTTCCTGCCCTGGCTGGACGCCGCGAAGACGAGGTCGTCGAAGTATCGCCCGCTGGCCAAGCAGTTCTTCTGGATCTTCGTCGTGGTCTGCATCCTGCTCGGCTATCTCGGGGCGCAGCCGCCGGAAGGCATCTACGTCATTGCCGGCCGGGTCCTGACGGTCTGCTACTTCGCCTACTTCCTGATCGTGCTGCCGCTGCTCTCGCGCATCGAGAAGCCGCGGCCGGTGCCGAACTCGATCTCGGATGCGGTGCTGGCCAAGACCGGCAGCCGATCGACGCCGATGGTCTCGACCGCGATCATGCTGGCGCTCGCCGGTTCGTTGTTCGCAGGCTCGGTCGACAGCGCGAAGGCGTCTGAAGGCAGCGATACGCCTCCGGGCAACAAATGGTCGTTCTCCGGCCCTTTCGGTAAGTTCGACCGCGGCGCGCTGCAGCGCGGCCTGAAGGTCTACAAGGAGGTCTGCGCCAGCTGCCACGGCCTGTCCTATGTGGCCTTCCGCAACCTCGCCGAGCCCGGTGGGCCCAGCTATTCGGTGGCGCAGGCGGCGGCCTTCGCGTCGGAATACAAGGTCAAGGACGGTCCGAACGATGCCGGCGACATGTTCGAGCGTGCGGGGCGTCCGGCGGACTATTTCCCCTCGCCGTTCCCGAACGAGCAGGCCGCTCGCGCGGCGAACGGTGGCGCGGCGCCGCCGGACCTCTCCCTGATCACCAAGGCGCGCTCCTATAAGCGCGGCTTCCCCTGGTTCATCTTCGACTTCTTCACCCAGTTCCAGGAGCAGGGCCCGGACTACGTCTCGGCATTGCTGCAGGGCTTCGAGGACAAGGTGCCGGAAGGCGTGACCATTCCGGAGGGCTCGTACTACAACAAGTACTTCCCGGGCCACGCCATCAAGATGCCGAAGCCGCTCAGCGACGGCCAGGTGACCTATGACGACGGCTCGCCGACCACGGTCGCGCAATATTCCAAGGACGTCACCACCTTCCTGATGTGGACCGCCGAGCCGCACATGGAAGCGCGCAAGCGCCTCGGATTCCAGGTCTTCGTGTTCCTGATCCTGTTCGCGGGGCTGATGTACTTCACCAAGAAGAAGGTCTGGGCCAGCTCCCACTGAGTGCTCTGATGCGACGAGAAATGAAGAAGCCCCCGCAAGGGGGCTTTTTTGTTGGGTCCGTGTCCCGCAGGCGCGAAGCGCGAGCCGGGACCCAGAATGCTCGTAGCTGGACCCCCGGATCTGCGGCGCGTCACGCCGCAAGGGGCGGCGCGCTGCGCTGCATCCGGGGCACGAGAGTTTGTTTGCGCGGTGATTGCGTCGTTCGCATGCACCCGCCAAAATGCCACCAACCGCTCCCCCAAGATCTCATCGGAGGACACCATGGGAACCGCCATCACCTTCAAGCGCCCGGACGGCAAGGACGCCTCGGGCTATCTCGCCAATGCCGCGCGCGGCAACGCGCCGGGCGTGGTCGTGATCCAGGAATGGTGGGGCCTGTCGGACCAGATCAAGGGCCTGTGCGACCGCTTCGCGTTGGCCGGTTTCGACGCGCTGGCACCCGATCTCTACAAGGGCAAGGTGGTGCCGTATCACGACACGGACAGCGCCAACAAGGAGATGAACTCGCTCGACTTCATGGACGCCACCACGCAGACCGTGCGCGGCGCCGCGCAATACCTGTCGCGTAACGGCGCCAAGGTCGGGCTGACCGGCTTCTGTCTCGGCGGCGCCGTCACCATCATCGGCTCGGTGCATGTGCCAGAGCTCGCGGCCGGCGTCGTGTTCTACGGCATCCCGCCGGAGCAGGCGGCCAAGCCCGCCGACGTCAAGATCCCGCTCCAGGCCCATTTCGCCAACAAGGACGATTGGTGCACACCGGAGCTGGTCAGCGGCTTCGAGAAGGCCATGAAGGCCGCCGGGAAGTCGCTGGAGCTGTTCCGCTATGACGCCGAGCACGCCTTCGTCAACGAGCAGCGCCAGGCCGTGCACGACCGCGAAGCCGCCGAACTCGCCTGGGGACGGGCGACGGAGTTTTTCAGGAAGCATCTGGGTTGAGATGGGAGCAATCGACCAGGGGCAGCGAGGGAATGTCGACATCGTTTCTCACGCGCCGCGTGCTCGGCTCGATCGTTCGACCGGTGATCGTCCTTGGCGTCCTGCTGCTGACGGCAGCTCAGGCGCCGGGACAACAAGCCTTCGTCACGCTGAACGGTAATCTCAAAACCGAGGCCTGGTGGGTCATCGCGGAATTCCAACCCTTCACGGCGGAGGTTCGCGGTATCCCCGCGAACCAGATCCGCAAGAGCTGGTGCAAGGCGACTGAATTCCGCAAGGACCTGATCCCCAAAGAGCTGATGTTCGAGAACGGCACCGACGCGATGAAGGGCGCCGGCATGTCCTTTACCATCGAGGGGCGCTTCGACGGCGGCGCCACGAAGCAGATCGCCGTGGTCGGCGTGTTTCAGGAGTGTGCGGGTCCCAAGGGCAGGTTCATGCTGCTCCTCGATCAGGCGGACGGCGAGAAGCCGAAGATCCGCTTTGTCGACGCCATACGCACGAACCGCCAGTTCGCCGCTCTCTCGAAGGACAAGGGCGGCAAGCTCGTCCTTTGGGGATGCATGGAATGCGACGGCTATTCCGTCCTCAAATGGGATCGAAAGAAGAACCGGTTCGGCTGGGAGCCGCAGGCCGAGGAGCCCTGAGCCAAGCAGAAGCGGCAGCCGGACGCTGCGCGCCCCGGTCGCGGGGAGTAGGTTTCTCACCTTGACGCCGCCCCCGCGCCATGGTGAGTATCCGCCCATGAGCACCGCAGCCTGCCCAGCCCGTCTTTGGTGGCGCACCTCCTAACGAGGTGGCCGGTGCGATTTACCTTTCCCAAATCGTCTGAGGTCGCCTGCACAGTGCGGCGGCCTTCTCGTTTGTCCTGTGTGGCGTTCCCTCGGCAAGTTTCGTAAGAGGACGACATGAACAGGACAGTCTTTGCCCTCCCGGCCAGAAGCGACTACGCGACCCGCGCGGGTCTGGCGATCACGCGCGTGGCGGAGCAGTTTACCGGCGGCGCCAACAGGCTCGACGACCTGATCAACCTGCTCGACCGCCGCCGCGGCGTGGTGCTGTCCTCGGGCACGACCGTGCCCGGCCGCTACGAGAGCTTTGATCTCGGCTTCTCTGATCCCCCGCTCAAGCTCGAGACATCTGGCGTCAATTTCAAGCTGGAGGCGCTGAACGCGCGCGGGCAGGTGCTGATCGCCTTCCTCGGCGATGTGCTGCGCGAGCCCTGCGTCGTCATCTCCGAGAAGAACGCCACGCGCCTTGCCGGCCACATCATCCGCGGCGATGCGCCGGTCGAGGAAGACCAGCGCACGCGGCGCGCCAGCGTGATGTCGCTGGTGCGCGATATCATTGCCGCCTTCTCGGCCAATGACGACGGGTTGCTCGGCCTGTTCGGCGCTTTCGCCTACGACCTCGTGTTCCAGATCGAGGACCTCGTGCAGAAGCGCGCACGAGAGAGCGACCAGCGTGACATCGTTCTCTACGTGCCCGACCGCCTGCTGGCCTATGACCGCGCCACCGGCCGCGGCGTGGTGCTGAGCTACGATTTTGCCTGGAAGGGCAAGTCGACCGAGGGCCTGCCGCGCGAGACCGCCGAGAGTCCGTATCTGAAGACGCCGCGGCAGGGGTTTGCCGATCACGCGCCCGGCGAATATCAGGCCACCGTCGAGACGGCGCGTGCTGCGTTTGCGCGCGGCGATCTGTTCGAGGCGGTGCCGGGCCAGCTGTTCGCCGAGCCCTGCGATCGCTCGCCTGCCGAAGTGTTCCAGCGGCTCTGCGTCATCAACCCGTCGCCCTACGGCGCGCTGATGAATCTGGGTGAGGGCGAATTCCTGGTGTCGGCCTCGCCGGAAATGTTCGTGCGCTCGGACGGACGTCGGGTCGAGACCTGCCCGATCTCAGGCACGATCGCGCGCGGCACCGACGCGATCGGCGATGCCGAGCAGATCCGCCAGCTCCTGAACTCGGAGAAGGACGAGTTCGAGCTCAACATGTGCACCGACGTCGACCGCAACGACAAGGCGCGCGTCTGCGTGCCCGGCACGATCAAGGTGCTGGCGCGGCGCCAGATCGAGACCTATTCAAAGCTCTTCCACACCGTCGATCATGTCGAGGGCATGCTGCGTCCCGGCTTCGACGCGCTCGACGCCTTCCTCACCCACGCGTGGGCCGTGACCGTCACCGGCGCACCCAAGCTGTGGGCGATGCAGTTCGTCGAGGATCACGAGCGCTCGCCGCGCCGCTGGTATGCCGGCGCGATCGGCGCAGTGAACTTCGACGGCAGCATCAACACCGGCCTCACCATCCGCACCATTCGCATGAAGGATGGTCTGGCTGAAGTGCGTGTCGGCGCCACCTGTCTGTTCGACTCGGATCCTGCCGCGGAAGACCGCGAATGCCAGGTCAAGGCCGCAGCCCTGTTCCAGGCGCTGCGCGGCGATCCGCCAAAGCCGCTGTCGACTTTTGCGCCGGATGCGACCGGTTCGGGCAAGCGGGTGCTGCTGATCGACCACGACGACAGCTTCGTGCACATGCTCGCCGATTATTTCCGCCAGGTCGGCGCCGACGTCACCGTGGTCCGCCATGTGCATGCACTCGACATGCTCAAGCGGAAGACATGGGATTTGCTGGTGCTGTCGCCGGGCCCCGGCAGACCGGAAGATTTCGGGATCAAGAAGACGATCGACGCGGCGCTGGAGCAGAAGCTGCCGGTGTTTGGCGTCTGCCTCGGCGTGCAGGCGATCGGCGAATATTTCGGCGGCGAGCTCGGCCAGCTCACCCATCCCGCGCACGGCCGTCCTTCGCGGGTGCAGGTGCGCGGCGGACGCTTGATGCGCAATTTGCCGAACGAGATCGTCATCGGCCGCTATCACTCGCTCTTTGTCGAGCGCGACAGCATGCCGGAGGTGTTGTCCGTCACCGCCAGCACCGAGGACGGCGTCGCCATGGCGCTGGAGCACAAGACGCTGCCGGTCGCCGGCGTGCAATTCCATCCGGAATCGCTGATGTCGCTCAGCAATGAGGTGGGACTACGTATTGTCGAGAATGCGTTCCGGCTGGATGCTGGGGCGAATTGAGTGCAGGATATTTCACCTCGTCATTCCGGGATGGTGCGTCAGCACCAGATCCGGAATCTCGAGATTCCGGGTTCGATGCTGACGCATCGCCCCGGAATGACAACTGAGATGAGAACCGAATGACCTTTGACCACGACATCAAGGCGAGCGTCCGTACCATTCCCGACTATCCCAAGCCGGGGATCATGTTCCGCGATATCACGACCCTGCTTGCGGACGCGCGCGCGTTCCGCCGCGCGGTCGACGAGCTCGTCAACCCCTGGGCCGGCAACAAGATCGACAAGGTCGCCGGCATGGAGGCGAGGGGCTTCATCATCGGCGGTGCGGTGGCGCACCAGCTCTCGGCCGGCTTCGTGCCGATCCGCAAGAAGGGCAAGCTGCCGCACACCACCGTGCGCATCGCTTATTCGCTCGAGTACGGCATCGACGAGATGGAGATGCATGTCGACGCCATCCAGCCCGGCGAGCGGGTCATCCTGGTCGACGACCTCATCGCCACCGGCGGCACCGCGGAAGGCGCGGTGAAGCTGCTGCGCCAGATCGGCGCCAACGTCGTCGCCGCCTGCTTCATCATCGATCTGCCCGAGCTCGGGGGCGCCGCCAAGCTGCGCGCCATGGACGTGCCGGTGCGCACGCTGATGACGTTCGAGGGACACTGAGAGGTCGCCACGATCTTCAGATCGCCTCGGCCTTCAGTTCATCCCGCCAATGCAGCAGGCGCTCCTTCAGGAGCGCGTTCCTGACATAGGCGGTTTCCTCATCCTCCAGGCGCTCGCATTCGCCAAAGGTCAGGCCGGGCTCGCCATGCGCATTCCAGGCTGCCTGAAGGCTGCGGCAGGTGTGGCTGCCCTGGCGCAGCGAGAACCAGATGCGGTTCCGGATCGTCTCCAGGTTCGGCGCCTGGCCGACCCAGGCCTCGCCCGAGACCGCGCAACGCACGACGAAGATGCCCGCAATGGTCTTCCGCTCCTTGTAGGCGGCAATCGCTGCTTTCCGGTCGACGCTCACGGTGACGGGCCTTGCTGAGGGGGATATTGATGCCCGCCTCAATAAGCCCGCTCCAACCCGCAGTCAATATTATCCGGGTGAAATTATCTAGGATCGCTGAAGGATCAGGCTGAGCTCGAGCTCGCGGAAGGCAAAGTAATTCCGCCGGGTCCATTGGTGCAGCTCGGTGGAGGCGTCCTTCTCCTGGCGCAGATAGCCGGTGAAGGAGAAGTTCAGCCGGTCGACATAGGTCTTGAGGAAGCCGGGCAAGGCAGGCAGGCGGAACAGCCGGCCGCCGGCCATCGCGGCCGGCAGCTCACCGCGCACGACATATTCATTGTCCACGGTGATCAGGTTCATCCGCGGGATCTGCCCGCGCAGCATCTCGTGGGCGCGGGCGGAGGCGCGATCGGTGTCGGCGACGAACAGGATCTGAGGCGCGACATGGCGGCGGGCGGCCTCCTTCAAGAGGCCGATCTCGTCGGTCATCTTGAAGAACTCGTCGAAGGCGTGGAAGCCGAGGTCGATCACCTTGGCCATGCCATCATCGACGATGACGCGGTCCATCAGCTGCATCTTGCCGTAGGTGTCGATCACGTCGGCGGTCTCCGTGATCTTTGGCAGGTAGTCGAGCAGCGACGGTTCCTTCAGATTGACGTCGAAGGCCGCGACGTTGCCGTTCTTGAGCAGCAGAAATTCAGCGAGCAGCCGCGCCAGCAGTGTCTTGCCGACCTGCGGGCGGGGCGAGCAGATGATGTAGACGGGCGTGGCGGGCATCGGCAGCTATATCAGTCGAACCTGGCGACCAATCCAGCCGTATCAGCCCTGCTTGCGCAACTATTTTTCGCTGTTGCGGGTCGCGGGCTTCGAGCCGACGATGTCGGTCAGCCGGATCCGGTCGAACTCGCTCCAGACATTGGCCAGCCAGTGCCGGACATAGCCGCGCAGCACGAACGAATAGTTCGCGGCCTCGTCGCTGATGCCCTTGTTGGCGACGAATTTCAGGAACGGGACGGACGAAACCTCGACCTGCTCATAGGCCATTTCGTTGAGCTTGGGGATGGTCAGCTCGGTCGCGTCCTTGATGCGGTGGAAGTAGGAATTGTAGGTCGCCTGGTCCCATTGAAAGAACTGGGTGTCGTTGATGAAGTTCTTCACCAGGAAATATTTTGCGCCGGTCATGAAGCCCGCGGTTTCGGCGATCTCGTCCAGCGAGGCGATCGAGGGTCCGAGGATGTGGAACACCGCGAAGGTGATCTGGCCTGCCTTGGCGGCATCCAAGAAGCCGATGTCGCGCAGCGAGGCCAGCGCCGGCGAGAGCAGGCCGGCGCGGACGTCGATCACGGTGACCGACGGGCTGGTCGCGTTGAGCGTATCGAAGATCTTCATCTGGTCCGACGTCGTCGTCATGTCGACGATCTCGGTGATGTCGGGGTGGAAGCGCTTCAGGGTTCCGCGCGGCGATTCCGTGTCGAAGGCGCGCGTCGGCACGTTGTTGGCCGAGAAATAATCGAGCAAGGTGCGCGATACCGTGGTCTTGCCGACCCCGCCCTTGTCCGCGCCCACCACAACCACTGCCGGCTTTGCCATTGCTGTCCCCTAACGCGCGCCCCCGATCGCGAGGTCGCAATCGGCCGGGCCCCAAATCGATGTCCGAAGGATGTCCCAAGTCTGCTGTTGGGCGCGAACATGGCAGAAACAAGGGAGAATTCAATTCCTCGGCATGCCGATACGGCAATTCCCGAAGTTTTTCCCAATCGCGGCGAAACCCGCTGCGCGTGGCAGGACATCGCGTGCTTAATGACGGCCCCAGGGACCCATGAGATTGCCCGCCGGGTTGCTGCTCGCGGTCCCGGAGGGGCCGGGTGCGGGTAGGGGCGGCGGAGCGGCCGCATCGTCCCAGGGGCCATGACGCAGCGGCGGTGGGGCGTCCTGCGGGTCAGCTTGCGCCTCGGGCTCGTCCGTCTCCTCGGTCGGCGGCAGCGGGCCCGGATCGTGGCCGCCGGCGAACTTGACGAGCGCGTCGACCCGGGATTGCACGGACGGGTGGGTCGCGAACAGATCGGCAAAGCCCTCGCGGGGATTGTCGACGCAGAGCTCCATCACGGCCGAGGTCGCGCCGGGCAGCTCGCCGCGATTCTCGATCTTGCGCAGCGCCGAGATCATCGCATCGGGGTCTTTCGTCAGCTCGACGGAGCCCGCGTCGGCGAGATACTCGCGCGAACGCGACAGTGCGAGCTTGACAACCTGGGACAGCAGCCAGGCCACCACGATCAGCACGATCGCGATGATGATGACGATCACCGCGCCGCCGCCGGAACTCTTGTTGTCGCTCGATGACGAGGACGACCGCGACGACGAGGAGGAGCCCGAGGACCATGAGCCGCCGGAGCCGGAGCTCCAATTGAAATTGGTGAACAGGCGGAAGAACAATTCGCCGAAGAAGCCGACCACGCCTGCGATGATGACGGCGACCACCATCAGCTGCACGTCGCCGTTCTTGATGTGGGTCAGCTCATGGCCCAGCACCGCCTCGATCTCCTTGTCATCAAGCGCATCGAGCAGACCCGTGGTGACGGTGATCGAATATTGCCTGGGATTGAGGCCGGTCGCGAACGCGTTCAGCGCCGGGCTCTCCATGATCTTCAGCTTCGGCATGGTAATGCCGCGCGAGATGCAGAGGTTTTCCAGCAGATTGTAGAGCCGCGGCTCCTCCTGCCGGGTAACGTCGTGGCCGCCGGTCACCGCGTCGATCATCGACTGGTGGAAGAAATAGGCGATCACGACCCAGACCGCCGCCACGATCGTCGCAACCGGTGCGGCCACGATCAGATCGTGGAGGGCGCGCCTCAGGTAATAGACGACGGTCTCATTGCCGTTGATGACGACTTCGGCGACCAACGCGCCAGCATAGACCAGCACGTAGACCAGCATGAACAGGCCGGCGAGCAGCAGCATCGAACGAAACTTGTTCGAGGCGATGTGCGTGTAGAGACCATACGCGGCCATGACGCGGGTGCCCTGCCGGCCTATCGGCTCAAGATCAGAACTTCACCTGCGGCGCGGCCTCGACCTCGGTGCGGCTGGCACCGAGATCGAAGAAGTCCTTCCTGGTGAAGCCGAACATGCCGGCGAACAAAGCGGCGGGCAGCTGCTGGATGCCGGTGTTGTATTCCTGGACCGCGTTGTTGAAGAAGCGGCGGCTCGCCGCGATCTTGTTCTCGAGGTCGGAAAGCTCGGATGCGAGCTGCTGGAAATTGGCGTTGGCCTTGAGGTCGGGATAGGCCTCCGACAGCGCGATCAGCCGGCCGAGCGCGCCGGACAGCTGGTTCTCGGCCGCGGACACCTGCGCCGGCCCCTGCGCCGACATAGCCGAATTGCGTGCCTTGATGACGTCGTCGAGCGTGCCGCGCTCGTGCGAGGCGTAGCCCTTCACCGTCTCGACCAGGTTCGGGATCAGGTCGTGGCGCTGCTTGAGCTGCACGTCGATATCGGCAAAGGCCTGGCCGACGCGCTGGCTCAGCGCCACCAGGCGGTTGTAGGCGCTGAAGGCGAACAGCGCGAGGACGACGATGACGCCGAGAACGATCCAGCCGGTCGACATGGAGAACTCCTGAAGGGGGAAGAAGGCGGGCGCTAGCCTAGACCAAATTGGCGCAGGATGAGAGCCCGGCGCAGAGGAGAGGTAAGGCTTGGTCGAATGTGGAGCCGCCCGCGTTCAAGGCAAAAGTCTGGAACGAGGTTAACTTTCGGACAGAACGGCGTCGCCCCAGCGCCAGCGGCGTGCCCCGGCATAGGCGGCCTTGTCGCGACGAGGCACCCTCGTGATGGCGACGCCATCCTCGGTGCAGAGCTTGGCCGTGATCTCGGCCTTGCCGACATCCGGCGGCGCCAGCACGCGCGCGGCGCGCACGGCGGGCGGCGTGCGGGTCAGCGCGACGTAGATGAAGCGCTCGTCCTCGAATGGCACCTCCGCGCCCTTGATTTGCCGGTGTGCCTGCGAGCGCGGCAGGCGCTGGTTGAAATGGCACCAGTCGGGCGCGGTGAGCGGGCAGGGTTTTTCGTGCGGGCAGGGGGCGGCGACGAAGGCGCCGGCCGCGATCAATTGCTGGCGCAGCGCGAGGATGCGCGCGGTGCCGGCGGGTGTGCCGGGCTCGATCACGACCAGTGCGTGGCGCGCTTTCGCCCACATGGCCGCGGCGAGCGCGCGCTGCTCGCTTTCACTGAGCTCGCCGATGACATAGCTCGCAACCACGAGATCCGCTTGCGCGACCTCGGCGAGGTTGCCGCCGGCATCGCCCGGCAGATAGCGGCATTCCGCCAGCCGCGTGCTGTCGCGCGCGAGTTCGAGCGCGAGCCGGCTCAAAGTGGCATTGGCGTCGAGCAGCGTAAAATCCTGTAGCGAGGGAAAGGCCTCCGCGGCGGCCCAGCTCGCGGTGCCCGGACCTGCGCCGACGTCGAGCAGCGTTTCCGGAGCCAGATCCGGTGCGATCTCGGTCAGCGCATTCAGGCTTGCGGCGACGGCCGCGTAGGTCGCCGGCATGCGCGCGAGCGCATAGGCGAGCGCATCGGCGTCCGACTTGATCGTGCCGGAGCCGCCGCCGGCGCGGTAGCTGGTCGAGATTTTCTGCGAACGCTGTGCGGCGTCGGTACGGGAGAAGCCCTGCAGCCTGCCGTCAAGGGCGGCTTTCAATTCGGCGGGGAGGGTGGGTGAGATCATCATCAACCTCACATCATTCCGGGGCGCGCGAAGCGCGAACCCGGAATCCAGAGATTGTGGTTCGAGATTCCGGGCTCGATGCTGCGCATCGCCCCGGAATGACGGTCAATCTTCTCAAGCCACGTTCTGGTCGAGAATGTCCACAGCCTCTGACAGGCTGACCGACACCAGCTGCGACACGCCGCGCTCGGCCATGGTGACGCCGAACAGCCGGTTCATCCGCGCCATCGTGATCGGATTGTGCGTGATGATGATGAAGCGCGTGTCGGTCGAGCCGGTCATTTCGTGGAGGAGGTTGCAGTACCGTTCGACGTTGTGGTCGTCGAGCGGCGCGTCGACTTCGTCCAGCACGCAGATCGGCGAAGGGTTAGTGAGGAACACCGCGAAGATCAGCGCCATCGCGGTCAGCGCCTGCTCGCCGCCCGACAGCAGCGACAGCGTCTGCGGCTTCTTGCCCGGCGGCTTGGCGATGATTTCGAGGCCGGCTTCCAGCGGGTCGTCGCTCTCGATCAGGTGCAGCGCGGCCTCGCCGCCGCCGAACAGCTCGACGAACAGGCGCTTGAAGTGGTTGTTGACGACCTCGAACGAGGTCAGGAGACGCTCGCGCGCTTCCTTGTTGAGGCTCTGGATGCCCTGGCGCAGCCGCTTGATGGCTTCGACGAGGTCGTCGCGCTCGGTGACCAGACCCGTGTGCTGGGTCTCGACCTCGCGCAGCTCTTCTTCAGCGCGGAGGTTGACGGCCCCTAGGCGCTCGCGGTCGCGGCGCATCTTTTCGAGGTCTTCCTCGATGTCGTGCAGCGGCGGCAGCTCCGCGCCGGGCTCGATCTCGGCGAGGCCGGCGACGGCCTGCGGCTCGACCTCAAGCATGTCGCGGATCTCGCGTTCGATGTCCTCGAGACGGCGCCGCGCGCCCTCCATGCGCTCCTCGGCGCGGGCGGTGGCCTCGCGCGAGCTGGAGAGGGCTTCGAGCGTCAGCTTGGCGACGCGATCGGTCTCCGCCATCGCGCTTTCCGCGGTGGCGAGCGCGTCGGCGGCCATGCGGCGGTCGTTCTCGGCATATTCGATCTCGGTGATCAGCGCGCTGCGCTTCTCGGCGAACACTTGCGGCGCGTTTTCGAGATCGCTGCGCTCGATCGTGAGTTCGGCAATGCGGGCCTGGATGGTGTCGATATGAGAGGCCGCGCTCTCCTTGCGGTTCGCCCACTCGGTGCGCTCGGCGAGGATCGCCTGGACGCGGCGGTCGGCAAGCTCGGCCTCGCGCGCCAGCGCCTGCGCCTCGGCGCGGACCTGCGCGGCCATGCGACGATGGCCTTCGATGTCGCTGCGGACCGCGGCCAGACGAGTCTCGGTATCCTCGCTCGACGGCAGCTCGGAGATGCCGGCTTCTGCGTATTCGTAGGCGGCCTCGGCCTCGGCGCGGTCGGCGGCGAGACGGCTGTGCGCTTCCGACAGCGTCGCCTTGCGCGCGGCGTGGCGGCTGATCTCGCGCTCGGCGGTGGCATGGCGTTCACGCGCGACGTTGAGCTCGCGCTGCGCGGCGCGCCAGGCTTCGCGGCTGGCGCCTTCGGTGCTCGCGGCCATCTGCAGCTCGGACTCGGCGTTCTCCAGCGCCTGACGCTTGATCTGCGCGTCGATGCGGGCCTGCTCCAGCTCGTTCTCGATGTCGACGAGACGGGCGCGCTCGGCGAGGCGGCGGGCTGCACCGGTCGGCGCATGCGCCGCCGCGACAAAGCCGTCCCAGCGCCAGACGTCGCCCTCGGGCGAGACCAGCCGCTGGCCGGTCTTGAGCTGCGAGACCAGCTCGGCACCGCGCTCGCGCGGAACCACGCCGATCTGGGCCAGACGGCGCGTCAGCTCGGCCGGCGCCTGCACATGATTGGCGAGCGGCACGGCGCCTTCCGGCAGCTCCGGATCGCCGTCGGTGTGTCCGACATTGGTCCAGCGCATCGGCGCCGACGGGTCGATCGGGGCATCGAGATCGTCGCCGAGCGCGGCGCCGATGGCCTTTTCAAAGCCCTTGTCGACGGTGATGCCGTCGATGATCGGCGGCCACAGATTCTTGGTCTCGCCGTTGAGGATCTTGGAGATCGTGCGCGCCTCGGTTTCGAGCCGCTGTGCGCGCTTGTCGGCCTCGACCAGCGGCGAGCGCGAGGATTCCAGCGTCTGGCGTGCCGCGACGTGGGCGGCTTCGCTCGCTTGCGCCGCGGCTTCCGAGGCGGCCAGCGTCTGCTCCGCGGTCTCGACCGTCGCGGTCAGCTCGTCGAGATCGCCAAAGCCGCCAGTCTCGGCGGCAAGCTTCTGCTCTTCCGCAGCGACGTTCGCGATCTCCTGGTCGAGCCGGGCCAGCTTGTCGCGGTGGGTGCGGACATTGGCCTCGAGCTGGTTGCGCTTGGCGGTGAGGTCGGCCAGCGCGGTGGTGAGCTCGGCGAACTGCTGTTCGGTTTCGGTCAGCACCGCCTCGGCTTCGCCGACGCGCTCGTCGACACCGGAGCGCTTCTCGACGCGCGACTTGATCTCTTCCTTCAGCTCGGAATCTTCGGTGTCGAGCCGCTGCAGCGCGACGTCGGCGTCCATGGTCTGCTGCTGGGCGCGGGAGATATCGCCTTCGAACTGGGCAAGGCGGCGCTCGAGCTCGGCGACGCGCTCCTTGGCGCGCTCCTCCTCGCGGTCGAGCAGCTCGCGAGCATTGGTCAGGCGCTGCAAGCCTGCGGCGGCGCGCGCCTCGGCATCGCGCAGCGCCGGCATTTCGGCGGCGCGGATCGCCTGGATGCGGGCGGCTTCGGCCTGGTGCTGGGTGCGCTCGGCCATCTCGCGCACCGCGAGATCGTGGGTCTGGCCGGATTCGTTGACGTCGGCATGGGCGCCGACCCAGCGCAGGTGGAACAGGGTTGCTTCGGCCTTGCGGACCTTGGCCGCGACCTCGCGGTAGCGCACGGCCTGGCGGGCCTGCTTCTTCAGGCCTTCCATTTGTCCTGCGAGCTGGCCGATCACGTCCTCGACGCGGGTGAGGTTGGTTTCGGCCGCCTTCAGCCGCAGCTCGGCCTCGTGGCGGCGGGCGTGCAGACCGGCGACGCCGGCAGCGTCTTCCAGCACGCGACGGCGCTGCTCGGGCTTGGCCTGGATGATCTCGCCGATCTTGCCTTGGTGGACGAGAGCCGGCGAACGCGCGCCGGTGGCGGCATCCGCAAACAGGATCTGCACGTCGCGGGCGCGCACGTCGCGGCCGTTGATGCGATAGACCGACCCCGCCTCGCGCTCGATGCGGCGGGAGATTTCGAGCAGCTGGCTGTCGTTCATCGCCGCCGGCGCGGTGCGATCGGCATTGTCGATCGTCATCGTCACTTCGGCGTGGTTGCGCGCGGGACGGTTGCCGGAGCCTGCGAAGATCACCGCGTCCATGTCGGCGGCGCGCAGCGACTTGTACGAGGTCTCACCCATCGCCCAGCGCAGCGCTTCGACGAGATTCGACTTGCCGCAGCCGTTGGGGCCGACCACGCCGGTCAGGCCGGGCTCGATGACGAAGTCCGTGGGCTCAACGAAGGACTTGAAACCGTGAAGGCGCAGGCGGGTGATTTTCATAAGCACGCATCTCTGTTGGCAGGCGCGAATCCCCCTGCCGGGACACTACCATGGAAGACAGTGTCGCTATCCGGGTGAGTCGCGCGAGGCGCCTCATGCGGCTGGACAATGGCCGCGGTGCCCCGCGAGGGCAACCGGCCAAAGCCGCTTTTCCCAAGGGATTTATGCCGGGAAAGATACGGATTTCGAGATGCGAATCAGAATCTTGACGAGCGAATCAGCTCTTCAGCAGCGGATTGATCTTCTTGGCGAATTCCTCGAACGAGGCCTCACCCTTGATCTTCTCGCCGTTGATGAAGAAGGTCGGCGTCGAATCCACCTTCAGAACGTCGCTGGCATATTTCTGGTCGGCGGCGATCTTGTCGAGCAGCGCCTGGTCCTTCAGGCAGGCCTCGACCTGCTGCTGGGTGAGGCCGGCCTGCTTGCCGATCCGCGTCAGGGTCTCGGTGGTGTTCTTCACCACCCAATCGTTCTGCTGGCGAAACAGCATGTCGGTGACGGCGAAGTATTTCGGCCCATCACCATTGGCGATGCAGCGCGACAGCATCGAGCCGGCGGCGGCTTTGATGTCGAGCGGGAACTCGCGGAAGATGTAACGCACCTTGCCGGTGTCGATGTATTCCTTCTTGATCTTCGGGAACACCTGCTCGTTGAAGGCGGCGCAGTGCGGGCAGGTCATCGAGGCGTATTCGGTGATGGTGACGGCGGCATCGTTCGGGCCGAGCGCCATGTCGGGCAGTGACACGGGCTTGGTGACGTCGGCGGCGGACTGAGCCGCGGCCTTCGAGATGAACCGCAGCGGCGACAGCCCGGCGAGCGCGGCAAGCCCGGTCAGCGACAGCATCGTGGTGAAGGCGCGGCGGGTGATGATCAAGGTCGGCTCCCGAATTGGCAAAAATGTCGCCCCAGGGGGTCTATGAGGTTCCCGCCCGGGCGGCCTGTCGCTAGCTTGAAACGTAGCTTGAGGCAATGGCGAGCGGTAGAGACGGGTCCAGATTGGCCGCGAAATAAGGCTCAATTTCGCTTGATGGCGGCCCCCAGCCGCGCCAGCGCCGTCTTCAGTTGTTCATCTTCGATATCGCCCAGGCTCTCCGCCACCTTGGCCACCGATTTGGGATCGGGCGGGCCGGGCCGGACCGGTCGGCGCGGGCGCGACAGTGGAGCCTGGCGGAAGGCGAGCTTGCCGACCGCGCTCCAGCCGAAGAAGCGGTTGACGCGCTCCAGGATCACGTCCGCGGAATGCTGGATCTCCAGCGCCATCGGCCCCTCGACCCGCAGCACCAGGGTCGCCGGCTCCTGCGGCTGGCCCTCCACCGGGCGCGGCCATTGCATCTTCAGCGGCTCGGCATGGGCCGCGATCTCGGGACCTGCAATCTGCGCCCACCGCGTCACCAGCTCACGCGCCGCAAAGCCCTGCTTGGCATAGGCCTCGGCAAAGACGTCGTTGAGCAGGATGCCCAGCGGCTTGGCGCTGATCGGACCGGGTTTGGGAGGGAATTTGGACATGGGTCCTTATAGCACTTCGGCGGGCGGGCCACAGACCCGCGGCGCGTCATGGCCGGGCTTAGCCGTCCGAAGGACGGCGTCGCTTCCGCTCGCCTATGTCCCGGCCATCCCGTTCTTCCCTCGAAGAAAGGCGTGGATGCCCGCGACGAGCGCGGGCATGACGTAGAGAGGCCGGTGCATTGCCGTTACAGTGCAGGAATGAGTTCCAGATCCGTCCGTAAGCCGAAGCCGGAACCTTCTCAGCCGGAGACATCATCACGCCCGGTGGCGTTGCTTGCCTGGTACGACCGCCACCGCCGCCGGTTGCCGTGGCGGGCCCCGCCCGGCGAGACGTCGGACCCATACCGCGTCTGGCTGTCGGAGATCATGCTGCAGCAGACCACGGTGAAGGCGGTCGGGCCCTATTTCGAAAAATTCGTCGCGCGCTGGCCGGATGTCACTGCGCTCGGACGGGCCTCGCAGGATGATGTGCTGCGGATGTGGGCCGGGCTAGGCTATTACTCGCGCGCGCGTAACCTGTACGCCTGCGCGGTCGCGGTGACGCGCGAGCATGGCGGCATCTTTCCCGACACCGAGGAGAGGCTGCGTGCGCTGCCGGGCATCGGGCCGTACACGGCGGCGGCGATCGCGGCGATCGCCTTCGATCGCCACACCATGCCGGTCGACGGCAATATCGAGCGCGTGGTGTCGCGGCTCTTTGCAGTTGAAGATCAGCTCCCGCAGGCGAAACCTCTGATCCAGCAACTAGCGGCGACGCTGCTTGCAAACTCCCGCGCCGGCGACAGCGCGCAGGCGCTGATGGATCTCGGCGCTTCGATCTGCACGCCGAAAAAGCCGGCCTGCTCGCTGTGTCCGCTGAACGAGGATTGCACGGCGCGCCTCCAAGGCACGCAGGAGACCTTTCCGCGCAAGGCGCCGAAGAAGAGCGGAACGTTGCGGCGCGGAGCGGCCTTCGTCGTCACACGCGGCGAGGATCTGCTGGTCCGCGGCCGGCCCGAAAAGGGCCTGCTCGGCGGCATGACCGAAGTGCCCGGCTCGGACTGGCTCGCCGGCCAGGACGACGCGGCGGCGAAGCTGCAGGCGCCGGCGCTGAAGGGGCTGTCGCGCTGGCAGCGCAAAATGGGCGTCGTCACCCACGTCTTCACCCATTTTCCGCTGGAGCTGGTGGTCTACACGGCGAAGGCCGCAGCCCGCACCCGTGCGCCCGAGGGTATGCGCTGGGTGCCGCTCGCCACCCTTGCGGACGAGGCGCTGCCCAATGTCATGCGCAAGGTGATTGCGCACGCGCTCAACCTTTCAGCGGGCTCGTCCTCCTGACAGCACGCTGGCAGCAGCGCTACGCTATCGGGGTGCGAAACGGAGGCTGCCAATGGTCAAGACCGCGCTCGACAATTTTCCCAGGCCACCCTGTGCGGAGCTCTTGGGATGGCGCCTGCTCGATGCCCGCCCCGAGGAGGGCTGGATCAAGCTCGGCTTCGAGGGCAAGCCGGAGTTCTGCAATCCGGCGGGCTTCATCCAGGGCGGCATGCTCTCGGCCATGCTCGACGACACCATGGGCCCGGCCGTGCTGGTGATGAGCGAGGGCCGGCTCTATACCACCACCATCAGCATGACCGTGAATTTCCTCAGCCCCGCCAAGCCCGGTCCGATCATCGGGGAGGCGACGGTGACGCAGCTCGGCAAGACGATTGCGTTCGTCGAGGCCAAGCTGATGGCGGAGAACGGCACGGTGCTGGCAACGGCAAGCGCGACCGAGCGGTTGCTGGAAGCGGCAAGGGTGGTGCGGTAGTCGTTACCGTCGGGGCCGTGTCGCGGAGTGCTGCGCGCAAGGCTTATACAGCGCCCGAAGTGCTTTGCCGCGCAGCAAGATGAGTTGCGGCCTCAACCCGCCGCGCGCCGCGATCCAACGCTGCACCGGCCCGGGATACATGGAGTATAGGTAATTGGTGGCGTCAGGGTCGGTAATCGTCCTTCCCTTCCGACCGAAATCCCAAGCAGCGTGGAAGCCGAGAGCGGCCTTCGAGGTTACACAGATTTTGTCAGCGGCAACTGCACCGAGAACGATGGTGCACGATGAGGCACAAAGTCCATCGATGATGACGGTCTCTCCGGAAGTGCGCAGGCGTTCATATCTGTCAACATAGGTGTCGATTAGCCCGCCACGATCGCCGGCGATCCGTATCGCCGCATGACTTGCGTGCATTTCGGCCAGCAAGATAGCCGCCGCAAGCAACCCCGCCCGGAACTTCATGATCGCAGCCTCGGTTATTCGCGTCTATCGAATGGACAAATTTCTCTCGCATCCAAGGATTGGCTTAGATCGAAGCGCACCAGCGGGCGGTTGCGGCCGCTCATGGTCTTCAGCCTCGGCCTGAAAGTGCTGGATCATCCCGGGTCTTTGAAACAGACAGGCGTTGATCTAGGTCAATCGGACATGCACGGCGCGCCAAATGATGGGGGCAAGTGCCTGTCCCGTTGACGGCATCACCCTGCGGATAGAACCGGCACTCCAATGACGGGAGGACGCCCATGTTTCGATATGCTCTGGTTGGCTTGGCCGCAGCCGCTCTTGTCGGCGCAAGCCTTGTTCCCGATGACGCACTCGCCCGCGGCGGCCGCGGAGGAGGTGGTGCCTATCGGGGAGGGGGATTTCACGGAGGAGGCGCGCATTACAGAGGCGGTGCCGTTCACGCTGGTCGCTACGGCGGCCGCGCTCACGTCTCCCGGCCGATAGCAGGGTACCCCGTAGCACGTACTGCGGCGCGTAGAGGCGTCTACCGGGGAGCCGCATACGGAGCCGCGGCAGTCGGAGTCGGAGCGGCGGCGGCTGGTGCATACGGCTACTACAACAACCGTTGCTACGATGCCTACGGCAACTGGGTGTGTTCCAGACAGTATGGATATTGATGGGCCGTGACGGACGCGGGGCGGTTGGACAACTCTTGCCGCCCCGCCTTCAGGCGCTCACGCGCTTCGCATCTCCACTGACGATCGGCGGCTTCGCGTTCAGCGCCTCGACCTGGAAGCCCGCAACGCGCTTGTAGTTGGCGGCGATGTCTTCCAGTTCCTTCTGCGACAGCACGTCGGTGACGACCTCAAAGCCGTCGGGCGCGCGCTCTTCGACCAGTTGCATGACCTGCTCGGGTCCGTTCTTGCGGTTGAGCAGGACGAGGTCGGTGGTCGCGGGGCGGCGCTCGGCCTCATAGGCGAGCAGCGCCGCGGTCGTCGGTCCATGCGCGAGAATCTCGCGGGTGATGGTGCGGGCATCGAGGATGGCCTGCGAGGCGCCGTTCGAGCCGATCGGGTACATCGGATGCGCGGCATCGCCCATTAGCGTGACCTTGCCGAAGGTCCATTGCGAGACCGGATCGCGGTCGACCAGCGGATATTCATAGGCGTGCGGGCAGTTCTTGATCAGGCCGGGCACGTCAAGCCAGTCGAACTGCCAGCTCTCGAACCAGGGCAGGAACTCCTCCAGCCGCGCGGTGCGGTTATAGTCCTCGCGCCGCCACTGATAGGTCGGCGGCATGTGGCGCTCGGCGACCCAGTTGATCAGATGTTTGCCCGCCGCGTCCGGCGCCTTGCTGATCGGATAGCAGACGAATTTCAGGATCTCATGGCCGGCCATGATCATGGTGCGGCCGGTCAGGAAGGCCTTGGAAGGCGTGACGCCGCGCCAGAGGATGCGGCCGTTCCAGATCGGCGGACCTTCATTGGGATAGAGCTTTTCGCGCGCGGCGGAATGGATGCCGTCGGCGGCGATCAGGATCGCGCCGTCGTAAGTCCCGGCGGCCTTGCCGGTTGCCCGGTCGATGAAGTCGGCGCGCACGCCATCTGCCGTCTCGGTCCAGCCGGTCAGATGGTGGCTGGTGAGGATGTTGTCGCGGCCGAGCCGCTCGATCGCGGTGTCGAGCAGGAGCTGTTGCAGCGTGCCGCGATGGATCGAGAATTGCGGCCATTTGTAGCCGGCCTCCAGCCCGCGAGGCTCGCTCCAGATCGGCTTGCCGTGCTTGGAGAAATAGGCGAGCTCGCGCGTCCGCACCCCGCTGGCGTCCAGTCTGTCCATCAGCCCGAGCTCGATCAGCTCGCGCACCGCATGCGGCAGCACGTTGATGCCGACGCCGAGCGGCTTCAGTTCCGCGACGCTTTCGAAGACTTTTGCGGGAACGCCGATCTGGTGCAGGCTGAGCGCAAGCGTCAGCCCGCCGATGCCGCCACCGGCGATGAGTACGGTCATGACAAAATCCCCCTCCGATTGACGGCGTCTTCGCACAGCCGGGCGGCGGTGGGCAACTGCGAAGAGGTCCCCTATGGACGGGGCGGCGGAGGGCCGTTAACCTCGGGCTTTCCCATGAGGTCCGACATGCTCAAGCTCTACTACGCCACCGGCACCTGCGCGCTCGCCACCTACATCACCCTGGAGGAGGCCGGCGCCGACTACGCGGCCGAGCGGCTGAGCTTCAAGGACAACCAGCAGAACAGCCCGGACTATCTCAAGATCAACCCGAAGGGGCGTGTGCCGGCGCTGGTGACGGATCGCGGCGTCCTCACCGAGACGCCGGCGATGCTGGCCTATCTCGCGCAGACCTTCCCCAAGGCGAAGCTCGCGCCGCTCGATGATCCCTTCGACTTCGCCCAGGTGCAGTCGTTCAACTCCTACCTCTGCTCGACCGTGCACATCAATCATGCCCACAAGATGCGCGGTCCTCGCTGGGCGACGCAGGAGAGCTCGTTCGCCGACATGAAGGCGATGGTCCCGAAGACCATGGCCGCCTGCTTCGCCCTGATCGAGCAGAAGATGTTTCGGGGGCCGTGGGTGATGGGCGATCAGTTCACGATCTGCGATCCGTATCTCTACACCCTCTCGACCTGGCTCGAAGGCGACAGCGTCGACATCAACGCGACCCCGAAGATCGCCGAGCATTTCAAGCGGATGTCTGACCGCCCCGCTGTGCGCAAGGTGATGGACGCGCAGAAGGCGTGACAAATACGCGGTGTCGTCCCGGGCAAGCGCAAGCGCAGACCCGGGACCCATACCGCGGAATCTATCGATTGCGATCGGTAGCAATCCCGAACGAGCAGTCTTCGCCAAACCGCATCCTGTGGTTATGGGTCCCGGATCAGCGCTCCGCTCCGCTGTGCTTGTCCGGGACGACACCGTGTCTGTTGAAGCTGCGTCCTACCCAGCCTTCCGCTTCTCCAGCTCCCGCCCCGTCTGCAGCATCAGTCGGCGCAGCCAGATCGAGCCGGGGTCCATCTGGGCGCGGGTCGGGTAGAACATGAACTGCTCGTCGATCCCGGGGTCGAGCGGTGGCGTCACGGTGACGAGGCCGAGCTGTTTCGACAGTGCCGCGATCAGCCGGCGCGGCACGAAGGCGACGAGATCGGTGCGGGCAGCGACGTGCAGCGCTTCGAGATAGCCTGACACGACCAGCGAAATGTGCCGCTCGATGCCCTTGGCGCGCAGCCAGGTGTCGATCAGATCCTCGTTGCTGCCTCGGATGATCACGCCGACATGGCGCGCGGCCAGGAACGTCTCGCGCCGCTTCAGCTTCGCCGCCAAGGGGTGGCCGCGCCGCACCGCCAGCGCGTCGCTGTCGACGTAGAGCAGCTGGCGGTGAAAGCCCTTGAAGGCGTTGCCGATCGAGATCACGAGGTCGATGGTGCGGGCGAACTCGGCGTGGAAGATCGCCGATCCCCGCCATGGCACGATGTCGATGCGGACGTTGGGCGCGGCCCGCGTCACCTTCTCCATCAGCGGCGGCATCAGCAGTTCGACTGCGAGATCCGGCATCATCAGGCGGAATTGCCGCTCGCTGCGTGCGGCGTCGAAGTCATCAGGCACGAACAGCCCGCGCACCTGATCGAGCGCCTGCGCCAGCGGCGCGCGCAGGGCCTGCGCCCGCGGCGTCAGCTCCATCCGCGTGCCCGTGCGCACCAGCAGCGGATCGCCGAGAATGTCGCGCAGGCGCTGCAGCGCGTGGCTGGCCGCCGGCTGCGACAGGCCCATCCGAAGCGCGGCGCGGCTCACGCTGGCCTCGCGCAGCAGGGCGTCGAGCGCGGTCAGCAGGTTGAGGTCAAGCGAATTCAAATTCATCAGGCGAATAGATATCATATTCTCTATCGATTTGAAGAATTCTGATGCTGCGGCGATCATCTCCGCGTTCCCACCAAACGGAGATGCCGCCATGAATGCGATCGCCAACAAGAAACTGATGCAGGATATTTTCGCCGCCGCCGCCAATCCCGATCCGAACGCGCGCGATCGAGCCCTGTTCGCTGCAAGCCTTGCCGAAGACGCCAAATGGGTCGTGACCGGCCAGTATTCCTGGTCGCGCACCTTCTCAGGCAAGGAGTCGATCCTCAACGATTTGCACGGCTATGTGCGCACCCGCCTGCGCGACCGCACGCGCACGGTCGCTCACCGCTTCATCGCCGACGGCGATGTGGTCGTCGTGGAGGCAAAGGGCGACAACGTCACGCCCGAAGGCGTGCGCTACGACAATGACTATTGCCTGGTGTTTCGTCTCAAGGACGGCGAGATCAAGGAGATCCGCGAGTACTGCGACTCGATCCTGACCGAGCGGGCGCTCGGTTCTTTTCCGCAGGCGCCGGTGAGGGCTGCGAGCTGAGTGGATTGCGCGTCGCGTCCGCCGGCGGGTTTCATCGGGCGGAGCCGGCGATGGTCGTGCGGGCGTGGCGGGCGCTGGTCGAAACGGTCCGTATCAGGCGCGAACGGTCCCGGGCCCGGGATCAACTCGCCGCCATGAGCGAGCGGGAGCTTCTGGACTGCGGGATGACCAGGGCGGAGATCGCGTACGAGCTGCACAAGCCCCGCCGGCGGAAATAAAGAGTGTCGAGGGTACGGTCCGCGCCTCTCCAGATATTCCAGTGCCGGCGGAACCTTCGGATTCCGCCGGCGTTTCCTTCGCTTCCGGGGCAATCGCGCCCCCCGGCATTGCGCGCGTGTGGGAATTTCATGCTGGCTGGGGTTTCGGACGTCTCGACACAGGTGAACCCTGGCTTCCCTGGACTTCGTGAGCGACTGAGAGATGCGACTGCGGGTGCGCACCGGGAGCTCGATGCGCAACTTTCGTCGTTCGATCTCACCGTCTTGGCGGGCTATCGCCGCTTTCTTCAAGCCAGCGCCGGCGCGCTTCTTCCGCTCGAGGCCGCGCTCGTCGCGGCAGGCGTCGCCAGGATATTTCCGGACTGGCCGGAGCGGTCGCGCAGTGCCGCGATCGCGGCTGATCTCGGGCGGCTCGGCGGCGCCGCGCAATCCACCGTATCCGTGCCGCCGCTGACGCCCAGCGGCATGCTCGGTACGATGTACGTGCTGGAGGGCTCTCGGCTCGGGGCAAGATTCCTGCTGAAAGAGGTCGCGGAGGCCGCCGACCTGCGCATGACGGAGGCCACCAGCTATCTCAGCCATGGTGCCGGCAAGCGCCTGTGGCAGAGTTTCCTGTCGAAGCTTCAAGGCGAAGAGGCCTGCGACGAGGTCGAGGTGATCGCGGCGGCGCGGGTTGCCTTCGCCGCGTTCGAGCGGGCGGCGGAGCGGGCATGAACGAGGCGGTCAATCTCACCAATTGCGATCGCGAGCCGATCCACATTCCCGGCAGCGTGCAGCCGTTTGGCTTCATGCTCGCTGTGCTCTCGGATTTCACGATCTGCATGGCCTCGGACAATGTCGGCAGCTTTCTCGGAAGCGACGTCGCCGATCTGCTCCAGCAGCCGTTGACGAGCGCCATCTCCGAAGCCGCTGTCGAGACCATCCGCGGTCGCGTCGACTATTTGAGTGGGCCGGATGCGACCGAGCGCCTGTTCGGCGTCGAGCTCCAGGCCGGCAAACCGCTTTACGATCTCTCGATCCATTTCTCCGGCGTCTACCTCATCGTCGAGGCGGAGCCGAGCGTCCACGAGCCCGGCGTCAATTCCGGCGAGCTCGTCCGCCTGATGCTCGAACGGATCCGCAAGACGCGCGGCATGACCGAGCTCGCGCGGGAGGCCGCGCGTCAGCTCAAGGTGCTGACCGGATTCGATCGCGTCATGGTCTACCAGTTTCACCCGGACGGATCGGGCGAGGTGATCGCCGAGACCGCGGAAGCAGGGCTCGAATCCTTCCTCGGCCTGCGTTATCCTGCATCGGATATCCCAAGGCAGGCGCGCGCCCTCTACCAGCGCAACTGGCTGCGCATCATTGCCGACGTCAACGCCAGGTCGGCTGCCCTGATGTCGACCGCCACGCACAATGCGGGATTGCTCGACCTTTCGATGAGCGTGCTGCGCTCGGTCTCGCCGATCCATATCGAATATCTGCGCAACATGGGGGTGGCCGCCTCGATGTCGGTATCGATCCTGCGCGATGGCAAGCTGTGGGGTCTGTTCGCCTGTCATCATTATTCGCCGCGGTACATTTCGTTCGACAAGCGTACGGCCTCCGAGCTGTTCGGGCAGATGTTTTCCTGGATCGTCGAGGGACGCGAGCGCGAGGGCGATGTCGCCTATGAGGCGCGGGCCCATCAGGTCCAGGAGCGCTTGATCGAGATCGCTGCTTCGCACGACCACAGCCGCCGCGCGATCGTCGACTTTCTCGGCGACTACCGCAAGATGATCGACTGCGACGGCGTCGCGCTCTGGTCCGACAACAAGATCGCCCTCGAGGGAGACACGCCGACCGAAGACGAGGTGAAGGACCTCGTCGCCTTCATCAACCGGACCTCGCCGGGCCGGATCTTCGCCAGCGCCGAGATCGCCAAGGTCTATGCCGCCGGCCAGGCTTTTCGCGACCGCGCGGCGGGTTTTCTCGCCATTCCGATCTCACGGACCCCGCGCGACTGCCTGATCTTCTTCCGGCGCGAGGTCACGCGGGCGGTGAACTGGGCCGGCGCTCCCGACAAGATCTACGACGAAGGTCCGAACGGGCCGCGCCTGACGCCGCGCAAGAGCTTCGAGCTCTGGCAGGAGACCGTGGCGGGCCAGTCGAAACCGTGGTCGGCAGCGGACATCCGCATCGCCGAGAGTCTGCGCGTCACACTGCTGGAAGTGATCCTGCAATTGTCCGACCTCGCCGCGCGCGAGCGCCGCGGCGCGCAGGAGCGGCAGGAGCTGATGATCGCCGAGCTCAATCACCGCGTCCGCAACATCCTGAGCCTGGTCCGCGCGCTGGTAGCGCAGAGCAAGGACACGGCGATGAGCGTGGAGGAGTTTGCGAGCGTTCTCGGCGGTCGCATCCAGGCCCTGGCCCGCGCCCACGACCAGATCACCAATCTGAACTGGGCGCCGGTGGCGCTGCGGACCCTCCTCGAATCCGAAGCCGGCGCCTATCTCGGGGCGCGCGCAGGCCGGGTGAAGATGGGCGGGCCGGACGTCGCGCTCGATCCCAAGGCGTTTGCCACGCTGGCTCTCGTTGTCCACGAGATGATGACCAATTCCGCCAAATACGGCGCGCTCGCCGATTCCACCGGCAGCGTCGAGGTGGTCTGGCGCCTCGATCCCTCGTCGAGCCTCGTGATCGAATGGAAGGAAAGCGGCGGGCCACCGGTGCAGCCACCGTCGCGGCGTGGCTTCGGCACCACGATCATCGAACGCTCGGTGCCGTTCGATCTCAAGGGCGATGCCGAAATCCGCTTCGACCTTCTGGGCGTGCAGGCGACGTTCGTCATTCCCCCCAATTTCGTCGAGCTGGTGCCGTCGATAGCAGGAGCCGCCATGCGTCTTGAGGAACAGCAGTCCAGCCGACCCCGGATCTCCGAGACCGCGCTGATCGTCGAGGACAATCTGATCATCGCAATGGCGGCGGAGGTCATCCTGCTCGATCTCGGCGCGCGTCATGTCGACACCGCCGCGACCGTCGACCAGGCGCTGCGCTCGATCGAGCGGACTCGGCCGAGCTTTGCCCTGCTCGATCTCAACCTCGGGAGCGAGAGCAGCATCAAGGTGGCGCAGAAGCTGAAGGAGATCGGCGTGCCCTTCATCTTCGCAACCGGCTATGGCGAGCGCGCGCCGCTTCCGGTGGATCTGGCCTCGGCGCCGGTGGTTCAGAAGCCGTACACGCTGGAAGTGGTCGAGCACGCGCTCGGCAAATTGCAGCAGGCCGGCGCCCAATGGTCGTTCGTCCTGTGAACGCATGCAGCTCTGCGCATCCCGCTCGGGATTCGTACGCGAACTTTGCATAGCTGCTGACAAAAGCAGCAGTTTTCGCGCCCGCAGATCCAGATCGCGCGAAAAATTTGAAGGTTCAATTAACGAGTGTCCCCCATTGTGTCGCAGTGCAGCGTGGGTCGCAAAGACACGCGGCTGCCAGGGTGGTCGTGACGATTTGCCGGAATTGTTCGGCCGCTCGAAGTGAAATGCATCTGGGTGGACAGTGGGAATGCCGAAGTTTCGTTTGCGGATCAGGGGACGCCTGTACGCAGGCTTCATGGCCTTGGTGGTGGTTGGTCTCGTGATGGCGGTGGTTGCCGTCTGGAATTTGCGGGCGGTGCAGGATCAGGTCGCAAGACAATCCGCACTTTCGGACAGCACGGCGCGGGTTTTGGAGATATCGACCCAGCTTCAGGCGATCCAACGGGCCAATCTGCGTTACGTCTACGACGCCAACGAGCCCGCGATGAAGGAGGCGCAAGAGCGGGAAACCGCGGCGACCGAGCTGTTGCGGGTCGGCGCCAAGGGGACGCTCTCGGAGGATCGGCGAGTGCTCTACAACGGCCTCATCGACGACATTGCCAAGATGCGACGCCTGCGTGACAATCTCGGCGACGCCGTCAACGAGGCGAGAACGGGCAAGGCGACGTTGCTGCCGAGCGGCGAGGAGCTGGCCGTCAAGATGGGCAAGCTGGTCGATGCGGCGCGCGCCGCCGTCGACGAAGACACCGCGGCCCTCGTCGCCGACCTCGAATCCAGGATCCTCCTTGTTCGGGTCGCGAACTGGCGTTTCCTGGCGCTGCGCGACGCGCAGGGACCCGCGAATTTCAGGGCGAGCGTAGATAGGGCGGCGCAGCGGCTCGCGGCTCTCGAAAAGAGCCCGCAGGCGGCGGAATTGCGCTCCACGCTCGCGCCGGTGAAGACCTCGCTCGGAATCTACAAATCGGCGTTCGAGACGACGTCCGCCGCGATGCTTCAGGCCGACGAGATCTACCACAAGAGCCTCGCGCCCCTCATCGTCGACAGCGTCGGCAGGCTCAAGGCCGCGGAAGCGACCCTGAAGAAGGACTATCAGGAATCGCGTACGACCGCCGAAGCCGTGATCGCGGGCACCACGACCATTCAGGAGATCGCCGGTGGCCTCGCCGTCCTGTTCGGCTGCATCGTCGCCTTCCTGATCGCCCGCGGCATCGTCGGTCCGCTGGCCTCGATGACGCGCGCGATGGGGCTGATCGCGGGCGGCAATCTCGAGGTCGAGATCCCCGGCCGCGGCAAGGCCGACGAGATCGGCGACATGGCCAAGGCGATCCAGGTGTTCAAGGACAACATGGTCGAGACCGAGCGACTGCGCGCCGAGCAGACCGAGGTCGAGGCGCGGCAGGCGGAAAGCCGCAAGAAGGACATGGTCAGGCTCGCCGATCAGTTCGAGCAGGCGGTCGGCGAGATCGTGAGCACCGTGTCGTCGGCATCGAACGAGCTCGAAGCCTCCGCCGGCACCTTGACCACGACCGCCTCGCGGGCCCAGGACCTGTCGACGGAGGTCGCCAGCGCCTCGCAGGAGGCCTCGGCCAATGTGCAGGCGGTTGCCTCGGCGACCGAGGAGCTGTCCTCCTCGGTGTCGGAGATCGCCCGCCAGGTGCAGGAATCCGCCCGTATCGCGGTCGAGGCCGTCGGTCAGGCGAGCAGGACCAATGACCGCGTCGGCGCGCTCTCCAAGGCCGCCGCGCGGATCGGCGACGTGGTCGAGCTGATCAGCACCATCGCCGGCCAGACCAACCTCCTGGCGCTGAACGCCACCATCGAGGCGGCGCGCGCGGGTGAAGCCGGCCGCGGCTTTGCCGTGGTCGCCTCCGAGGTCAAGGCGCTCGCCGAGCAGACTGCGAAGGCCACCGGCGAGATCGCCCAGCAGGTTTCCGGCATCCAGGCCGCGACGGAGGAATCGGTCGGCTCGATCAGGGAGATCAGCGGCACCATCGAGCGGCTGTCGGAGATTTCGTCGACGGTTGCGGCCGCCGTGGAGCAGCAGGGCGCGGCGACGCAGGAGATTTCCCGCAACGTCCAGCAGGCGGCCCATGGCACGCAGAGGGTGTCGTCCAACATCGGCGACGTGCAGCGTGGCGCCTCCGAAACCGGGTCGGCCTCATCGCAGGTGCTGTCGGCGGCGCGCTCGCTGTCGGCCGACAGCAACCGCCTCAAGCTCGAAGTGGCCAAGTTCCTGAACTCGGTCCACGCCGCCTGAATCCCAAACGCAAAAGGCCACGCGCATGCGCGTGGCCTGAAAAGAACGGCGCGGCGCGATCAGGCGACCTTGGTCGCCATGTGCTTGAACATGTTGGCGCGTGCCTCGTCGTCCATCTCGGCTTTGAATGTGAACTTGTCCTTCAGCGCGATCGCGCGTGCCGCCGCCGGCCGTGCCGAGATCTCGTCCACCAGCCGCTTCACGTTGGGGTAGCGCGCGAAGGCGTCGTCGCCGAGCTTGAACGGCAGCATCCGCGCCCAGCCCCACAGCGCCATGTCGACGATGGAATAGCGGTCGCCAACCATGTAGCTGCGCCCTTTGAGGTGACCGTCGAGAACCTTGTAGTGGCGATCCGTCTCGTACTGGTAGCGGTTATGGGCGTAATCGTGGTTCTGGTCCTTTGGCGCAAAATGCTTGAAATGCACGGCCTGACCCGAATACGGCCCGACGCCGGTTGCGATGAACATCAGCCATGACAGCGTCTCGCCGCGCACGCTCGCGGCGGGCAGGAACTTGCCGGTCTTCTCGGCGAGATAGAGCAGGATGGCGTTGCTGTCGAACACGATGGTGCCGCCATCGTCGATCGCCGGGACCTTGGCATTCGGATTGATCTTGAGGAATTCGGCCGTGAACTGCTCGCCTTTGCGGGTGTCGATCTTCACCGGCTCGAAGGGCAGGCCGGACTCCTCCAGAAAAAGCGCGACCTTGGTCGGATTCGGCGATCCGTTGAAATAGAATTTGAGCATCGATCTCCCCAGTGTTTTTGCAAGGCGCGGACGCAGCGTCATTGCCGTGCGGCCTGTCTTGCCTGAACCCGTTGCGGGAGGGCAACCGGCGAGTTTGCCGGGCGGTATCTGCGCGCCACGCAGATCAGCCGGCGTAACAAAGGCCAATTGCCGCCGTAACGACCATCGCGGCGCCGACCGCTTCCAGCCGCAGCCCGAGCCGCGTGGCCAGATGCATGTCGGAGGCTCGCGCCGCGCGCTCCGATCCGCGTGCGTAGCCGTGAACGATGACGTCGTGATTGAAATTGTCGTGCGCCTCGTTGCTGCTGGCGAGCCCGACAGAGATCACGAGCACGCCGAACAGCGCGAGGCCGAAGAATCCGAGCAGGGCTATCAGGAACATCGGAAACATGCCGAGCAGGAAGATCGGCAGCAGCGGCACCAGCAGCAATGTCTCGGACTGTCGTCGCATGGGGCCCACCGTCAGGACGGGGCTGATCGGGCGAATCTAGTCCTGGCGGGGGCGGCATTCAACCACCACTGCTGTCATTCCGGGGCGCGCCTCTTGCGCGAGCCCGGAATCCATTGGGCCGCATGTGCTGTGGTTGGGTGGATTCCGGGTTCTCGCTTCGCGAGCCCCGGAATGACGGCGGAGAGGATCACTCCGCCGCCATGCCGGCGCGGATTTCGGCGCGGAGCTCGTCGATCAGCTTGAGGCCCTTCTTGGTCTCGATGTGCCAGAAGGTCCAGCCGTTGCAGGCCTGGGCGCCCTGCGCCACCGCGCCGATGCGGTGGATCGAGCCGACCTTGTCGCCGAACATGATGGCGCCGTCGGCACGGACCAGCGCGCCGAGCTTCTTCTTGGCGTCGAACAGCTTCGTGCCGGGCATGATCATGCCGCGCTCGATCAGTTCGGAGAACGCGACCCGCGGCGCTTCGCGCGCGGTCATGAACGGGGCAAGGCTTGCTTCCGGCAGCGGCTCGACCGCGGCGATGCGGGCTTCGGCAGCCTTGGCATACGTCTTGTCGCGCTCGAAACCGATATAGGAGCGGCCGAGGCGTTTGGCCACGGCGCCGGTGGTGCCCGTGCCGTTGAAGGGATCGATCACGAGATCGCCGGGCTTGGACGAGGACAGCAGCACGCGCGCGAGCAGGCCTTCCGGCTTCTGCGTCGGATGCACTTTCTTGCCGTCGGCGCCCTTGAGGCGCTCCTCGCCGGTGCAAAGCGGGATCAGCCAGTCGGAACGTGCCTGCACGTCCTCGTTCGCGGCCTTCAGCGCCTCGTAATTGAACGTGTAGCCCTTGGCCTTTTCGTCGCGCGCGGCCCAGATCATGGTCTCGTGCGCGTTGGTGAAGCGGCGGCCGCGGAAATTCGGCATCGGGTTCGACTTGCGCCAGACAATGTCGTTCAGGAGCCAGAAGCCGAGGTCCTGCATGATCGCGCCGACGCGGAAGATGTTGTGATAGGAGCCGATCACCCAGATCGTCGCCGACGGCTTCATCGCGCGGCGGGCGGCAAGCAGCCAGGCGCGGGTGAAATCGTCATAGGCGGAGAACGAATCGAACTTGTCCCAGTCGTCGTCGACGGCGTCGACATGGGATTCGTCGGGGCGCTTGAGGTCGCCCTTGAGCTGGAGATTGTAGGGCGGATCGGCGAACACGAGGTCGACCGAACCAGCCTGAAGCTTCGACATCTCGGCGACGCAATCACCGAGGATGATGCTGTGCGAAGCGGACTCAAAATTTGTGCGGGGCGCCCTTGCAGACGCCCCGCGACGCGACACTACCATGACTCAAGAACTCTGACTCAGGCGACGCTGTCGGCGACGCGGGACCAAACAACCGACTGACCGTTACAATGAAGCGGCAAAGTAAAAATCGACTTAACCCGCCGCTTTCGTGAGCAGGCCTCGCATCGCTCCCCGCGTGCGGTTCACTGCGCGCACTCGCCGTGTTTTGCAGTGTATTTCGCGTTTCGTCGCGTTGCGGGAGCGATCATGGCTCCAAAAAGGCGCCAAATTTCTCTCGGAAAAAATTGCTCGACCCTCGGAAAAAATTGCTGGCATCGGCATGCTGTCGCACTAGGCAATAATTGCCGAGCGGGATATTGATAAAAGCAACGGAAATTTTACGTGTGTGGCGCGTTGAGCTTTCGCGCTTCTGCGCCCAAATGATGCCAATCGAGGACTGAGGGAAACCCGCCATGCGCTACGATGATTTCCGCCGCAGCGACGACATCGAGGATCGTCGCGACGATGGTGGAGGCGGCGGTGGCGGAGGCGGGTTCGGCCTTCCGATGGGCGGCGGCGGGCTCGGCATCGGCACCATCATCGTGCTTGGCCTCGTCGGCTACGCCTTCGGCATCGATCCGCGCATCCTGATCGGCGGCGCCGAGATCCTCACCGGCGGCGGCCAGGCGCCGAGCTACCAGACCGATCGCCAGTCGTCTTCGACCGCCAAGCGCGGTGCCCCGACCGACGAGATGGGCAGCATGATCTCCGGCATTCTCGGCGAGATCGACGACCGCTGGAGCGAGATCTTCCAGGCCTCGGGCCAGTCCTACACCGGGCCGAAGGTCGTGCTGTTCCGCAACGTCACCAATGGCGGCCGCTGCGGCCGGGCAGAGTCGGCGATGGGGCCGTTCTATTGTCCGCCGGATCGTACCATCTTCCTCGACACCTCGTTCTTCCGCGAGGTCGAGACGCGCTTCCGCGGCTGCTCCGGCAAGTCCGCCTGCAACTTCACCACCGCCTACATCATCGCGCACGAAGCCGGCCATCACATCCAGAACCTGCTCGGCATCATTCCGCGCGTGACGCGGCTGCAGCAGCAGGCGGGCTCGAAGGCGGAGGCCAACGCGCTCCAGGTGAAGGTGGAATTGCAGGCCGATTGCCTGTCCGGCGTCTGGGTCAATCGCGAGTCGAAGAAGCGTCCGAACTTCCTGGAAGCCGGCGACATCGACGCCGCGCTGACCACGGCGAGCGCGATCGGCGACGATACGCTGCAGCGCCAGGCCACGGGACGCGTCGTGCCTGACTCCTTCACCCACGGCTCGGCGGCGCAACGCAAGCAGTGGTTCATGACCGGCTACCAGCAGGGCACGGTCCAGGCCTGCAACACGTTCGGCGGCGGGACGTAGTAGTCTCGCTGCCGTGCCCCGGACGCAGCGCAGCGCTACTTCAGCGGTGCGCTGCAGAGCCGGGGCCCACACCGCCGGTCTCCCAAGCCTCTAAATGGGTCCCGGCTCTGCGGCGCGGCGCTGTTGCGCCGCACCTAGTCCGGGACACGAGAGACGCATCATGGCCTCCATCGACGAAGCAAAACAGTTCATCCCGCTCGACATCGCGGTGCTCACCGTGTCCGACACCCGTGCGCTCGCGGCTGACAAGTCCGGCCAGACGCTTGCCGACCGCCTAGCCGCGGCCGGCCATCGTCTCGCCGCGCGCGAGATCGTCACCGACGATGTCGAGGCGATCCGCGCCGTCGTTCGCCGCTGGATCGCAGATAGCGGCATCGACGTCGTCATCACGACCGGCGGCACCGGCTTCACCGGACGCGACGTCACGCCGGAGGCGATCGAGCCCCTGTTCGAGAAGCGCATGGACGGTTTTTCCATCGCCTTCCACATGCTGAGCCACGCCAAGATCGGGACATCGACGATCCAGAGCCGCGCCACCGCCGGCGTCGCGGGGGCGACCTACATCTTCTGCCTGCCGGGCTCGCCCGGCGCCTGCCGCGATGGCTGGGACGGCATCCTGGCCGCTCAGCTCGACTACCGCACGCGTCCGTGCAATTTCGTCGAGATCATGCCGCGGCTGGACGAGCATCTGCGAAGGCCGAAGGCGCAAGGCGCGACGGTGTAAGGGCGGATCGTTCTCGGGGGGCTCTCCGCATCATCAGTATCGTAGGGTGGGCAAAGCGACTTGTCCGCCATAGCTCGAAGAGCGACGGCGGAAGCGTGCCCACGATCTCTGTCCGCAATGCAGGGGCCGTGGGCACGGCGCTCATGCGCCTTTGCCCACCCTACGATTCCTGACTTGTAGCGACAGCGCTACAGATCCCGCTCCCAGGTTTCGCCGACCAGATCGGCACCGAAGCTGTGGTGCTTCTCTTGCTTCACGAGCTTGAAGCCTGCGCTTTGATAGATGCCGCGTGCGGCAACCAGGATGCTCTGCGTCCACAGCGTCATCTTGCCGTAGCCCCGCTCGCGAGCGCCCTGGAGGCATTGCTCGACCAGCGCACGGCCGACACCGAGCCCGCGCGCTTTCTTCTCCACCTGCAACAGGCGCAGCTTGGCGATCTCGTCGGTGGCCTTGACCAGAAAGATCGAGCCGACGGGCTCGCCGCCCACTTCCGCGATCCAGCAGTGCTCGCGCGCGGCATCGTAGTTCTTGATGAACTGTGCGCAGATCTCGGCGACCAGCGCTTCGTAGCTGATGTCCCAGTTGTAGTCCGCGGCATAGGCGGCGGCCTGCTTGGAGATGACCCAGCCCATGTCGCCAACGCGATGGCTGCGCAGCATGAAAGCCGCAGGCTGGGTTCGACGTTGCTCCAGTAGGGCCTCGATGGTCGCCATGGCCTGCGTGAGCCGCGTTGCATCGCTGGCCGAAAGCTGAGCCAGCATTGCGGCGACCTCGTTTTGCGAGCTCAGGTTCAGCTTGGCGTAGGTCTGGCGGCCCTTGGCGGTGAGGCTGAGCTGGTATTGCCGGCGATCTGCGGGCAGGGGCCTGCGCGTGATCAGCCCCTTTTCGTCGAAGCTCTGCACGATGCGGCTGAGATAGCCGGGATCGAGGCCAAGCTCGATTCCGATCTCCTTTGCCGCCAGCTCGTCGCGATGCGCGAGTTCGTAGAGCACGCGGGCCTCGCTGAGCGAGAACGGGCTCTTCCCAAGATGCTGGTCGAGCACACCGAGCTTGCGGGTATAGAAGCGGTTGAAGGCGCGGACCGCTGCGATGCGATCGTCGGCGACCTGCTCGATTGCAAGGGGTAATGGGGAAGAGCTTGATGGCATGACGGCACCTCAATATTTGCCATTGTCAATTAATTATTTGACTTTGGCAAGTATCAGGTGACTTCAGCCGACCATGACGATCTGGCTGCGCAGCACGGTCCGGGACGAGCGGCCGAGCCGCCGGAGCAGCCGTGCCTCGGAACGGCGGGCCTGCGGCGGGTAGCCGCCGATCCGGTCGTAATGATCACGCGCAATCAAAAGGCCCTGATCGCCGAGCGGGCCGATCACCCTGCGCACCACGGCCCGGAGGATGTCGCGCAATCCGGTATCGGCGTAAGGCGAGCGCGCATAGCGGAACACGGCAGCACGGTCCCGTCCGCTGGTCGCGACGGCCTGGATGAACTGGGTGGTTTCCTCGATCCAGCCGGTTTCGAGCACGGCGCCTGCGGGCAGGAACATCAGCCACGGCGAGCGGGCCTGGAGCGCGCCGGCCGCGAGCGCGGCGCCTTGCGAGGATCCCTCGAAGCCGACGAAACGGCAGCCTGCGACGTCGGCAACCCGCTCGATGACGCCGTTGCGGGTGCCGTCGACCAGAAGCACCTCGCGGATGACGCCGGCGGCGGCCCCGGGGACCAGCGCGGCCAGAGTCGCCACCGCGGTCTGCTCGACGCCTTCGGTCGGAATGATGACGCTCAGCATGATTGAGGCTTCAATGTCTGCACTTCGGGAGAAGCGTAGCTTGTTATGATGTTGTCATAAACACGTGGCGTTGCCGAGTGCAACTTTCCGGCCGCGCTTCGGCGTGCGATGGTAAACTGCAGCCAGTCCTCGCAGCCAAATGTGTCACGCGCGGGTTGGCGATGTTGCCGAATGTTTCGGCACAAGCTCGTCCCGGGGGGATTGACCTGGAGTTTTACGGCGACATTGCGCGGCGCGCGGGTAGTTGGCTCCTGCAGGGACGGGGCGCCCTGCAAGAAAGGTTCGAACGGGACATGTGTGACTTTGGTGGCGGCGGAGGCTTCCTGTGAACGCCGATCAACTCGCTGTTGGCACGGCCTCGACATCGCCGAAGCCGGAGGCTGCGCCGACCTTGCGGATCCGCGCGCTGATGCTGGGCGATCGCATCAACGCCGCCGGTCTCGAGATCGGCACGCTGGTCTCGTCGACGCCCGCCGCCTTCCGTGTGCATGCCGGCCTCGCCGTGATCTTTCGTTACGGCGTCGTGGTGCTGATCGGGCTGCTCCCGTCCGAGGAGAAAGTGCTGATCGACAGCCTGAAGCCGCGGGTTATCGGCGAGCTCAGCCCGTATGAGGAAGAGATTGCGCAGGCACAGCTCTGCAAGGATGAAAGCACTGAAGCGATCCAGCCGGGCGGGCCGATCTGCCTCGCAAAGTTCTCCGACGACCGGCTGCTGCTTGTTGCGGACGCGCTCGCCAAGAGTACGTCGCTCGCGCGCGACGAGCGCCGCGTCGCCGCGGTCTTCGATGTGATCGAGCCGTTTGCGCGGGAGCTCGCCGAGCACGGACGCACGCCGCGCCGTCGCAAGGGCATCCTGCAACTGATCGGCAATGCACTGCTGGTGCAGCAGCGCGTCGCCGGGCGCGTCGCGATCGCCGAGAAGCCCGACGTGCTCTGGGAGAAGCCCGAGCTCGACCGGCTCTATTCGCGCCTCGAGGACGAGTACGAGCTGAAAGAACGCCTCGACACGCTCGAGCGCAAGCTCACCGCGGTGTCGGAGACCGCCAACGCGCTGACCGACATCATCGACACCCAGCGCTCGCTCCGCCTGGAGATCGCGGTCGTGGTCCTGATCGTGATCGAGGTCGCGATCGGGTGTTTTCAGATATGGTCGGGAACGCATTAGTTCGTGCGTGTCATTGTGCCCTCTTCTGTCCACACGAGTCAGGAATCGTAGGTGGGCAAAGGCGCACTTGCGCCCTGCCCACCATCGACGCCACATTGACAGACGTGGTGGGCACGCTTCCGCCTTCGCTCTTCGAGCAACGGCGGACAAGTCGCTTTGTCCACGCTACGAGACTGACACGTTCTTTCAGTTGGGATGGCCTTGCTGCAGCAGCGCAGCGCAATGGCGCGCGATCGTCAGCTCTTCATTGGTTGCAATGACGAGCACATCGACCGCGCTATCGCTACCGCTGATCCGCTCACGTGTCTCCTCATTCGCCGCGGCATCGATGCGCACGCCCATCCATGCGAGACGTTCGCCGATCGCGCTGCGGATCTCCTTGGCGTGCTCGCCGATGCCGCCGGTGAAGACCAGACAGTCGAGGCCGCCAAGCGTGGTTGCCATCATCGCGACCTGCTGCGCCGCGCGGAAGGTGAAAAGATCGACCGCGTCTCGCGCGTCAATCTCGCCGCTCGCAAGCAGCGTGCGCATGTCCGCGGAGATGCCGGAGACGCCGAGCAGGCCCGACTGGTGATAGAGCAGGTGCTGGACATCCTCGATCGAGATCTTTTCGTGCTGCTGCAGATAGAGCAGCACGCCGGGATCGATCGTGCCGCAGCGTGTGCCCATCACGAGACCGTCGAGCGGCGTCAGCCCCATGGTGGTGTCGACGCTGCGGCCGTTGCGCAACGCGCACAGGCTGGCGCCGTTGCCGAGATGCGCGATGACGGTACGCTTGGCGATGAGCTCCGGCGCAATCTCGGCGAGGCGTCCCGCGACATACTCGAAGGAGAGGCCGTGAAATCCGTAGCGTCGGACGCCACGTTCCTCGTAGCGCCTCGGAATGGCGAAGCGGCTCGCCGGCGGCGCCAGGCCGTGATGGAACGCCGTATCGAAGCACGCGATCTGCCTCAGCGCTGGTCGAATCGCCGCGAGCGCACGAATTGGCGCGAGGCACCGCGGCTGGTGCAACGGCGCCAGCGGCGTCAGCGCCTTAAGCTTTCCGATCACGTCGTCGGTCAGCGCGACCGGGCCTGAATAATCCGGCCCGCCGTGAACAATGCGATGGCCGACGGCACGCAGATGGTGTCCGCCGAACCGGTCGTCGATGAAGGCAAGCACATCGGCGAACAGATGGCCGCCGTCGGCGTCCGGCGCCTCGCTCCATGTCTCGAACAGGTCTTCGCCCGCGGGGCTCTTCACCACGAGCCGGGGTTTTGCCTCGTGCTCGTCGAGCAGTCCCTTGCAGAGCAGGCTGGGTTCAACAGCCGAGATCTCGAACAGGCCGAACTTGATGCTCGACGATCCCGAGTTGAGGACGAGGACAGTGTCCGACATGGCTAGTCGCCGGCTTCGGCCGGGGTATTGCCGCCGGAGCTGTTGGGCCAGACCCAGCCTTGGATCTCAGGCATGTCCTCGCCGTGCTCGCGCACATAGCGCGAATGCTCGATCAGCTTGTCGCGGAATTGCTGCTTCGCTTGCGCAGCCTTGGCCGCGAGCCCGGGCACGCGTTCGATCGCCTCGATCGCGAGGTGGTAGCGGTCGAGCTCGTTGAGCACGACCATGTCGAACGGCGTCGTCGTGGTGCCTTCCTCGGCAAAGCCGCGCACATGCATGCCGGCATGATTGGTGCGGTTATAGGTCAGCCGATGGATCAGGTAGGGATAGCCGTGATAGGCGAAGATGACAGGCTTGTCGCGCGTGAACAGGCTGTCGAAGTCGCGGTCGGACAGGCCGTGCGGATGCTGGTCTTTCGGTTGCAGCGTCATGAGATCGACGACGTTGACGACGCGGATCTTCAAATCCGGCAGCGCCTTGCGCAACAGGTCGACGGCGGCGAGCGTCTCCAGCGTCGGTACGTCGCCGGCGCAGGCCATCACCACGTCGGGCTCCTGGCCCGCATCTTCCGTCCCCGCCCAGCTCCAGATGCCAATGCCGGCATCGCAATGCGTGGCAGCGTCCTGCATCGACAGCCATTGCGGCGCCGGCTGCTTGCCGGCGACGATGACATTGATGCGGTTGTAGGTCCGCAGGCAGTGATCTGCGATCCACAGCAGCGTGTTGGCATCGGGCGGGAAATAGATGCGGACGATGTCGGCCTTCTTGTTGGCGACGAGATCGACGAAGCCGGGATCCTGATGGCTGAAGCCGTTATGGTCCTGCCGCCAGACATGCGAGGTCAGGAGATAATTGAGCGAGGCGATCGGGCGCCGCCATGGCAGATCGCGCGTGACCTTCAGCCATTTGGCGTGCTGGTTGAACATGGAATCCACGATGTGGATGAAGGCCTCGTAGCAGGAGAAGAAACCATGGCGGCCGGTGAGCAGATAGCCCTCGAGCCAGCCCTGGCAGAGATGCTCGCTCAAGACTTCCATCACGCGGCCGTCTTGCGCGAGGTGCACGTCATAGGGCTCGATCGGCTCCATCCAGACCCGCTCGGTCTCCTCGAACACCGCGTCCAGCCGGTTTGACGCGGTTTCGTCCGGGCCCATGATGCGGAAATTGCGCTCCTTCGCATTGAGGCGGATGACGTCGCGCAGGAATTTGCCGAGCTCGCGCGTCGCTTCCCCGATGGCGCCGCCGGGCTGCGGCACCTCGATGGCAAAGCTGCGGAAGTCCGGCAGCCTCAGCTCCTTTTTGAGCAGGCCACCATTGGCATGCGGATTGGCGCCCATGCGGCGAATGCCTTCGGGCGCGAGCGCCTGAAGTTCTGGAATGAGCGCGCCGCTCTGGTCGAACAGCTTTTCGGGCTCGTAGCTGCGCATCCAGTCTTCGAGAACTTTGAGGTGCGCCGGGTTCTCGCGACAGCCCGCCACCGGGACTTGATGCGCGCGCCAAAAACCCTCGACCTTCTTGCCGTCGACCTCTTTCGGACCGGTCCAACCCTTCGGACTGCGCAGCACGATCATCGGCCAGCGCGGCCGCTCGACGCTTTTGCGCCCGTCCCGTGCGTGCTGCTGGATCGAGCGGATGCTGGCGAGCGCGACGTCGAGCGCGTCCGCCATGGCCTGGTGCATCAATTTGGGATCATCACCCTCGACGAACAGCGGCTCGTGGCCGAAGCCGCGGAAGAGATCGCGGATCTCGCTGTTGGGCATTCGCCCGAGCACGGTCGGATTGGCGATCTTGTAGCCGTTCAGATGCAGGATCGGCAGCACCGCGCCGTCATGCGCGGGGTTCAGGAACTTGTTGGAGTGCCAGGAGGCAGCGAGCGGGCCGGTTTCCGCTTCGCCGTCACCGACCACGCAAGCCACGATCAAATCAGGATTGTCCAGCGCTGCACCGTAGGCGTGCACCAGCGCGTAGCCGAGCTCGCCGCCTTCGTGGATTGAGCCCGGCGTTTCCGGTGCCGCGTGGCTCGGAATGCCGCCTGGGAAGGAGAACTGCCTGAACAGCTTGCGCAATCCGTCCTTGTCGCGCGCGATGTCGGGATAGATCTCGCTGTAGCTGCCCTCCAGATAGGTGTTGGCGACCATGCCGGGACCGCCATGGCCGGGACCGCAGACATAGAGCACGCTGATATCGAGCGCGCGAATGACGCGGTTGAGATGGGCGTAGATGAAGTTCAGGCCGGGCGTCGTGCCCCAATGGCCGAGCAGACGCGGCTTGATGTGCTCGGCCCGCAGGGGCTTGCGCAGCAGCGGATTGTCGAGCAGGTAGATTTGCCCGACGGAGAGGTAGTTCGCGGCGCGCCAGTAGCGATCGAGGAGGTCGAGGTTGCTGCTTGCCGCGGCCGATTGTTGTTGTTTTGTCATGTTCCTGCTGACCTTCACCCGGCGATCGTCACCAACATTGTTCCGCGACGATTGATCCCTGACCGGCATCAAACGAGATCGTCATGACGGGGGTGTTGCGTGAGGTCAAAGGACCGCGCCCGAAATTTGGGCGGCCTACTTTGCATGGGGTTGTTTTCCCATTTTTTGTTTGTGTTCTTGATTTGTTCCGTTGTCGTGCTATCCTGGCTTCATGAGTCCAGCAGCATCGTCTCATGCTCTCAAGCACCCGCCGGTCAAGGCGCCCTCCGAGCCGGCGGGTGTGGACTCTGACTTTCCAGAACTTGGCGTCGCCATCGACCGCGCGCGCAGGCGAGGGCGGGGCGCACAGTCCAATGCCAGCGGCCGCTATGAGGCCGAGGCGCGCGTCGCCTTCGACGACGGCTGGCAGAGCCTGGAAGAGCTGCCGCCGTTCAAGACCAGTGTCGGGGTCGACACCTCACGCAAGGTGATCACCCGCAACGATTCCCCCGATATCGGCTTCGATCGCTCGATCAATCCCTATCGCGGCTGTGAGCATGGCTGCGTTTATTGCTTCGCGCGGCCGACCCATGCCTATCTCGGCCTGTCGCCGGGGCTCGACTTCGAGTCAAAACTGTTCGTCAAGCCCGAGGCGCCGGCGCTGCTGGAGAAGGAGCTCGCCGCGACCGGCTATGAGCCCCGGATGATCGCGATCGGCACCAACACCGATCCCTATCAGCCGATCGAGCGCGAGCGCAAAATCATGCGCGGCATCCTCGAGGTTCTCGAGCGTGCCGGCCATCCCGTCGGCATCGTCACCAAATCGGCGCTGGTGGTGCGCGACATCGATATTCTCGCGCGGATGGCCAAGCGCAACCTCGCCAAGGTCGCGATCTCGGTCACCTCGCTCGATCCGAAGCTCGCGCGCACCATGGAGCCGCGCGCCTCAACGCCGCCGAAGCGGTTGGAAGCGCTGAAGCAGCTCTCGGACGCCGGCATTCCCACCACCGTGATGGTCGCGCCCGTGATCCCCGCGCTGAACGATTCCGAGATCGAGCGCATCCTCGATGCCGCCGCCCATGCCGGCGTCAAGGAAGCCTCCTACGTGCTGCTGCGGCTGCCGCTGGAGGTGCGCGATCTCTTCCGGGAATGGCTGATGGCGAACTATCCCGACCGCTATCGCCACGTCTTCACGCTGATCCGCGACATGCGCGGCGGCCGCGACTACGATGCGAAATGGGGCGAGCGGATGAAGGGCACCGGACCGATGGCCTGGACCATCGGCCGCCGCTTCGAGATCGCCTGCGACAGGCTCGGCCTCAACAAAAGGCGCTCCAAGCTGACCACGGATCATTTTGCCCGGCCGAACCGGAACGGCGATCAGCTGAGCCTGTTCTGAGCGGGAAGTGGAAGAGGTGTCGTATGAGTAAGCAAGTTTCGGCGCCGGTGCCGCGGCTCACTGTCATCACGCTCGGCGTCAGCGATATCCGTGCCAGCATCGCCTTTTACGACGCGCTCGGGTTCTCGCGCCGGCTGCAGGCGACCGGCGAGGCGGTGGCGTTCTACGATACCGGCGGTCCGGTGCTCGCGCTGTATCCTTGGGATCAGCTCGCAGCCGACGCGGCGTTGCCGGACCAGCCGAGGCCATCGACCTTCCGCGGCATCACGATCGCCTGGAACTGTCGGACCCGAGAGGAGGTCGATGCAGTGCTGGCCTTTGCCCTCGGCAAGGGGGCAAAGCTCGTGAAGGCCGCGCACGAGACCGATTACGGTGGCTATTCCGGTTATTTTGCCGATCCCGACGGCCATCCCTGGGAGGTCGTGGTCGCACCCGGCATCGAGGTCGGCGAGGACCGGCGCGTGCATCTGGCGGAGTAGGGCCAGCCTGAATAACGGGAATTGCGCCGGGTTCCCGGTTGCGCCGGCCGGGCCGCTTGCGCACGATCCCCGCCATGATTCGGGACAAGTCCGCCAAGACACCGGCCAAAGACGCGGCAAGGAAGGACGCCGCGAAAAAGGCAGCGCCCGCCAAGGCCGGCAAAGCGCCTGCGACCAAAACAACGACCGTTCCCGCAGGCAAGAAAGGCATCATCGCGGTCGCACCGCCGAGCTTCCGGCGCGAGCGCGCGCTGATCAAGCGCGGCGTCTGGCCGGTCGCCGGCTGCGACGAGGCCGGCCGCGGGCCGCTCGCCGGCCCCGTGGTGGCTGCAGCCGTGATTCTCGACCCCGACCGCATCCCGCGCGGCATCGACGATTCCAAGCGCCTGACGGCGGAGGAGCGCGAAAAACTGTTCGACAAGATCTGCGCCACCGCCCAGGTCTCGGTCGCCGTCGCCTCGCCCTCGCGAATCGACCGCGACAATATATTGCGCGCCTCGTTGTGGGCGCTGAAGCGCGCCGTCGTGGCACTGCCGGAGGCGCCCAGGCACGTCTTCGTCGACGGCCGCGACCGGCTCGACACTCCTTGCGATTGCGAAGCCGTGATCGGCGGCGATGGCATCGTGCTGTCGATCGCGGCGGCCTCCATCATCGCCAAGGTGACGCGCGACCGCCTGATGTGCGCTCTGGCGCAGGACTGCCCCGGCTACGGCTTCGAGCAGCACAAGGGCTACGCCGTCCCCGAGCACCTCGACGCGCTCGACCGCCTCGGCCCCTCCGTCCATCACCGCCGCTTCTTCGCCCCGGTCGCGGCCGCACGCGCCAAGCACATGCCGTGGACCGTCGAGCCGGTGCCGGATCTGTTTGCGGTGACCGAGGTCGAGGTGCCGGTGGAAGCCAGCGTCGGAATCGACGCGTCGGCGAATCTCTAGAGTTAGCCAGGCGGGACAAGCCCGGGCATGACGAGGAAACCGTCGTTGCCACAACGCGCAGCGCCCCTTATCAAAGTGTTTGTGAGCGAATAGGGCCGGCTGGACGGGTTGGCTGCATCTTTCGGGCGTTGCATGCGGTTTACCTCCCTGGTCATCGAGCTCATTCGCGCCCGGCCGCGGCTGATCGTCTGGATCGCCGTGCTGCTGCAGGCCGCGATGTGGCTGTTCGTGGCGCTGGTTTTCTACCGCAGCCCGCCCGGCAGCCTTGCGACGCTCCTGGCTTTCGGACGCGAATACCAGGTCGGCACCGATCTCGGTCCGCCCTTGCCGGTCTGGCTCGCCGACATCGCCTATCGCGCCGCCGGCGGCCACATGTTCGGCGTCTATGTGCTCGCCGAGCTCTGCGAGATTGCGACGTTCATTGCGCTCTATCATCTCTCC
Source organism: Bradyrhizobium sp. CCBAU 11430 (assembly GCF_028128855.1). Lineage (NCBI taxonomy): Bacteria > Pseudomonadati > Pseudomonadota > Alphaproteobacteria > Hyphomicrobiales > Nitrobacteraceae > Bradyrhizobium > Bradyrhizobium sp. CCBAU 11430. The sequence goes on along the minus strand of NZ_LBJV01000070.1, from coordinate 127,597 downwards.
CGCGCCGTGGTCGGCTCGCAGCAGGCGGTGCTCGCGGTGCTCTTGACCATGACGGTGCTCGCCTTCTCCTCGTCGGCGCTCGACTTCGGCCCGCTTGTCCTGGCCCGGCCGCTCTGGGCGCTGCTGCTGCTGCACTCCTGGCAGATCATCGGCCAGCGTCGCGGCAATGCCTGGTTCGCCTGGTCGATCGAGGCCGGTCTCCTGCTGCTGACGACGCCTGCAGCGATCTTCCTGCTGCTGCTGCTCGTCGTCTTCGCGGTCTCGACCGCCGGCGGCCGCCGGACGCTGCGCGCGCTCGATCCGCTGTTCGCGCTTGTTGTCGTCGCGGTGCTGGCGCTGCCCTACGCGGTCTGGCTGATGCGCGCCGAGACGCTGGTGATGCCGGCCTTGCCGCAAGTTGCGGAGCTGGATGCCCGCGCCCTGCATGCGGCGTGGCTGTTCGGCGGCCTCGTGCTCGGGGCCGCTGCGATCCCGGCGCTGACCTTCCTCAACACCGGGCTGTTCGCCGGCAAGGGCGAGGAGCCGCCGATCATCTACCGACCACCGGTCGAGCCGATGGCGCGCAACTTCGTCTATTTCTTCGCGCTGGCGCCGGCGCTGGGCGCGGTGCTCATCTCCGGCCTGCTCGGGCTCGACTCCGTCGTCGGCGGCGCCGGCGTCGTGCTGGTTGTGTCCGGGCTTGCCGTGGTGGTCGCAGCCGGCGATCTCATCGCGATGCGCCGTGCGCGGATGCTGCGGACGGTCTGGGCCGCCGCCGTCGTGGCGCCGGCCGTCGGCGTCGTGCTCGCCGTCCTGCTGCTGCCCTGGACCGGCACGAACGAGATCGCGACCTCGATGCCGGCGCGCGCGATCTCGGACTTCTTCGACGAGAGCTTTGCCCGCCGCACCAACCATCGCCTGCGTGCGGTGGCCGGCGAGACCTCGCTTGCGAGCCTGATCACGCTGCATTCCGGCCGGCCGCATCTCTTCATCGACGCCGACCCTGCGCGCACGCCGTGGATCAATCAGGCCAAATTCAGCGAGACCGGCGGCGTCGTGGTCTGGCGCGCTTCCGATACCGCCGGCACGCCGCCGCCGGACATCCTCAAGCGCTTTCCCGGCATCGTCCCGGAAGTCCCGCGCGCCTTCGAATGGCTGGTGACCGGTCGCCAGCAGCTCTTGCGCGTCGGCTGGGCCATCGTGCGGCCGAAGGGGACGTGAGGACGTAGGTCTCGTGCCCCGGACGCTGCGCCGCGCCTCTTCGGCGGTGCGCTGCAGAGCCGGGGCCATCCCGCCGCATCGTACTGTGTTGCTTTCTGGGTCCCGGCTCTGCGGAGCGTCACTGCGTGCCGCACCGCGTCCGGGACACGAGAGCTCGCTACCCCGTCAGCACCTTGGCGATCGCGCGCAGATCCTGCCAGGCCAGCCGCTTGTAGGACGGCGAGCGGAGCAGATAGGCCGGATGGAACGTCGGCAGCGCGCGGATGGTGCGCGCCCCCGTCTCGTAGTCGAACCAGCGCCCGCGGGTGCGCATGATGCCCTCGCGCGTTCCGAGCAGCGTCTGCGTCGAGGGATTGCCAAGCGTCACCAGCACGTCGGGATTCACCAGTTCGATCTGGCGCTGGATGAAGGGCAGGCAGATTTGCGTCTCCTGCGGCGTCGGGGTGCGATTGCCGGGCGGCCGCCACGGAATCACGTTGGCGATGTAGGCCGTGCTGCGGTTGAGGCCGATCGCGCCGATCATGAGATCGAGCAGCTTGCCGCTGCGCCCGACGAAGGGCAGCCCCTCGATGTCCTCGTCGCGGCCCGGCGCCTCACCGACGAACATGATGCGCGCCTGCGGATTGCCGTCGGCAAATACCAATCGCGTCGCGGTGTGCTTCAGCGCGCACCCCTCGAAGCCTTGCATCAGCTCGCGTAGCGCGTCCAGCGTCGGCGCAGTGCGCGCAGCCTCGCGCGCCGAGGCAATCGCGATGTCGGGCGCAGGTGCGGCCTCGCCGCGCATCACCGCCGGCGCGGCGACCGGCCGCGGTGCCTCGACCGGAGGCGCCACGCGCGGGGCCGGCGGCGGGGCATCCAATTCCGCCAGGCGGTCGATCGGTTCCTCCGCGAGCGCGCAATCGACGCCGGCCTCCAGATAGAAGGCAAGAAGCTCGCGGACGGTGGGTGCGGGTTCGGGTATCATGGGAAAGTCTGACTATTATAGCATAGCGTTTTCGAGCGAAGTGGGCACCCGGTTCGCGTGAAGAAAACGCGTCAAAAAAGATGGGACTTCCCCGGTTCTGGCCTACCAGAACCGGGGAAGTCCAGTTTAGGGCGCCTTGCACCCCTTTGCACCCCGGCGAAACGCATTTCCGTGGTTGTCCTACCCGGAAAAATCGGAAACAAGAGGGCGCAAATGACCAAGGACCGTCTCAAGGGCTGAGATCAGATGAGCACCGAAGAACTTCCCCCGCGCGAATCCATGGAATTCGACGTCGTCATCGTCGGCGCCGGCCCCTCGGGCCTGTCGGCTGCGATCCGGCTGAAGCAGCTCAACGCCGATCTCAACGTCGTCGTGGTGGAGAAGGGCTCGGAGGTCGGCGCGCACATTCTTTCCGGTGCCGTGATCGATCCGGCCGGGCTCGACAAGCTCGTTCCGGACTGGCGCGAGGATTCCGACTGCCCGCTGAAAACGCAGGTGAAGGACGACCGCTTCTACTGGATGACGGCCGGCGGCGCGATCAAGCTGCCGAACTTCATGATGCCGCCGCTGATGGACAATCATCACTGCTACATCGGCTCGCTCGGCAATGTCTGCCGCTGGCTGGCGCGCAAGGCGGAAGCGCTCGGCGTCGAGATCTATCCGGGCTTCGCCGCGGCCGAGGTGCTCTATGACGACGCCGGCAACGTCAAGGGCATTGCCACCGGCGACATGGGCATCGGCCGGGACGGCAAGCCGAAGGACTCCTTCACCCGTGGCATGGAATTGCTCGGCAAGTACACGCTGTTCGCCGAAGGCGCCCGCGGCAGCCTGACCAAGCAGCTCATCGCCAAGTTCGCGCTCGACTCCAAGAGCGAGCCGGCAAAGTTCGGCATCGGCCTCAAGGAAGTCTGGCAGATCGATCCTGCCAAGCACCAGAAGGGCATGATCCAGCATTCCTTCGGCTGGCCGCTCGACCTGAAGACCGGCGGCGGCTCGTTCCTTTATCACTATGACGACAACCTCGTTGCCGTCGGCTTCGTCGTGCATCTGAACTACGACGATCCGTACCTGTCGCCGTTCGACGAATTCCAGCGCTTCAAGACCCATCCTTCGATCCGCGGCACCTTTGAAGGCGGCAAGCGTCTCGCCTATGGCGCGCGCGCCATTACCGAGGGCGGCTACCAGTCCGTGCCGAGGCTGAGCTTCCCCGGCGGCGCGCTGATCGGCTGCGCGGCCGGCTTCGTCAACGTGCCGCGCATCAAGGGCGTGCACAATGCGATGGGCACCGGCATGCTCGCGGCTGAACATGTCGCGGCGGCGCTGGCCGCCGATCGCGCCAATGACGAACTCGTCGAATACGAAAATGCGTGGCGCTCGTCGTCGGTCGGCAAGGATCTGTTCCTGGTCCGCAACGTCAAGCCGCTGTGGTCGAAGTTCGGCACCGTGCTGGGCGTCGCACTCGGCGGCATCGACATGTGGTGCAACACGCTGTTCGGCGCTTCGCTGTTCGGCACCCAGGCGCACGCCAAGCCCGACCGCGCCACGCTCGATCCGGCCAAGAGCCACGCGCCCAGGAGCTACCCGAAGCCCGACGGCAAGATCTCGTTCGACAAGCTGTCCTCGGTGTTCCTGTCCAACACCAACCATGAGGAGGACCAGCCGGTCCATCTCAAGGTCACCGACATGAACCTGCAAAAGACCTCTGAGCACGACGTGTTCGCCGGTCCCTCGAATCGCTATTGCCCGGCCGGCGTCTATGAATGGGTCGAGGAGGGCACGAGCCCGCGCTTCCAGATCAACGCCCAGAACTGCGTCCACTGCAAAACCTGCGACGTGAAGGACCCCAACGGTAATATCACCTGGGTTCCTCCGGAGGGTGGTGGCGGTCCGAACTACGAGGCGATGTAAGGGCCGGCCGAGCAAAAGGACCTGATCACGAGGGTGATCCGGCGCACGTTCGCGTGAGGACACCGCTGCGGCCACCGGTCGCGGCCACGATAAGGCCATACTGACAGCGTCTTGGGACCGCTCTTGGCCGGTCACTTGGCCGATTTAAGGCGTGCGGAGGGGATCGTCCGGCCCGAATCCTTGCGGCGAAGCGCCAAAAGCGGCATTGTCCGCCGGACGGTTCCGGGTCCCGATGCCACCGGCCGCGTTCGCATGCGATACGGCCCTCTGCTGCAAACCCAGGCACTACCAACTCAAGGCGAGCCCTGATGTTTTCAAATCGTTTCAACCGCTGGACTGTTGCTGCCATCGCCCTCATGGGCACAGCGATCGCGACCGTCCCCGGCAGCGTCCTGGCGCAGACGCCGGATCACCCGGAGAACACGGCGGCGCAGTTTCCGACCCGAAACGATCTGAAGTCGCTCACGGGTGCCGGTAGCTATCTCGCCGCCCGCCATGCCAGCGTCGAGCGCGACGCGGCCTCCGCCGCTGCGTTCTACCGCTCGGCCCTGCGCACCGATCCCAAGAACAACGAGCTGCTCGACCGCGCCTTCATCTCGTCGGTCGCCGACGGCGACATCGACGAAGCGGTCAAGCTCGCCGAGCGCGTCCTCACCATCGACAAGACCAACCGCGTCGCGCGTCTCGTCGTCGGCGTGCATGATCTCAAGGTGAAGAAGTACGCAGCCGCGCAGACCAACATCAACCAGTCGATCCGCGGTCCGATCACCGATCTCGTCGCCACGCTGCTGTCGGGTTGGGCCGCCTACGGTGCCGGGGACGCCAAGGGCGGTGTCGCCACCATCGACAAGCTGGCAGGTCCCGAATGGTACCCGCTGTTCAAGGACCTTCACGCCGGCATGATCCTCGAGCTCTCCGGCAAGGAGAAGGACGCCGGTACCCGCTTCGAGCGCGCCTACAAGCTCGACGATTCCATGCTGCGCGTGACCGAGGCCTATGCGCGCTGGCTGTCGCGCAACAAGGATTCCGCCGCCGCGACCACCGTCTATCAGGCCTTCGACAAGAAGCTCGCGCGCCATCCGCTGATCCAGGAAGGCCTGCGCGACACCAAGGCCGGCAAGAAAATGCCGCCGCTGGTCGATTCCGCCCAGGCCGGCGCCGCCGAGGCGCTCTACGGCATCGGCGCCACGCTGACCCGCCGCGGCGGCGAGGACCTGGCGCTGGTCTATCTCCAGCTCTCGCTCTACCTCCAGCCGACCCATCCGCTGGCGCTGCTCTCGCTCGCCGATCTCTACGAGTCCGTGAAGCGGCCGCAGATGGCGATCAAGGTCTATGAGCGCGTGCCGTCGACCTCGCCGCTCAAGCGCAACGCGCAGATCCAGCTTGCCATCGATCTGGATTCCGCCGACCGCACCGACGAGGCGATCAAGATCCTCAAGGGCGTTACATCGGAGGATGCCAAGGACCTCGAAGCGATCATGGCGCTCGGCAACATCGAGCGCGGCCGCAAGAGGTTCGGCGACTGCGGCGCGACCTATTCGCAAGGCGTCGACGTGCTGCCGCCCGGCAACGACAAGGCCAACAGCGTCTGGTACTATTATCGCGGTATCTGCGAGGAGCGCTCCAAGCAGTGGGCCAAGGCCGAGGCCGACATGAAGAAGGCGCTCGAGCTCCAGCCCGACCAGCCGCACGTCCTCAACTATCTCGGCTATTCCTGGATCGACCAGGGCGTGAACCTCGACGAAGGCATGAAGATGATCAAGCGCGCCGTCGAGCAGCGTCCCGACGACGGCTACATCGTCGATTCCCTGGGCTGGGCCTATTACCGCATCGGCAACTACGAAGAAGCGGTGAAGAACCTCGAGCGCGCGATCGACCTCAAGCCCGAGGATCCCACCATCAACGACCATCTCGGCGACGCCTATTGGCGGGTTGGCCGCACGCTGGAAGCCAAATTCCAGTGGTCGCACGCGCGCGATCTCAAGCCCGAGCCGGAAGAGCTGCCGAAGATCGAGGCCAAGATCGCCAATGGCCTCGCCGACGACAATTCGAACTCTTCGGCCGCGCAGGCGGAAAAGAGGAAGGACGACGGCAAGGGCGGCTAGTCTGGCGCATGATCCGGACCCGAAGGGCCGCGCTAGCGAAAAGTGTGTAGCGGTTTTCCGACGAGATCATGCACGACGAAGAACTGAAGTTGGGGGCGTGTCGCCAATGCCGGCGTTGATTGAAGAAGGACGGGCGAAGGTCAATCTCAGCCTTCGCGTCGTCGGCCGTCGTGCCGACGGCTATCATGATCTCGAAAGCGTGGTCGCGTTTGCCGATTGCGCCGACCGGCTTACGCTGGAGCCGGGCGGCGAGCTGAAGCTCGCCACCACCGGACCGCTTGCCGCGGCTTGCGGCGATACCGCGGACAATCTCGTGTTCAAGGCCGCCAAGCTTCTGGCCGACGCGGTGCCGAATCTGAAGCTCGGCGCCTTCGCGCTCGACAAGGTGCTGCCGGTTGCCGCCGGCATCGGTGGCGGCTCGGCCGATGCGGCAGCGGCGCTGCGGCTGTTGGCGCGTCTGAACAATCTGTCGCTCGACGATCCTCGCCTGCAGAAGGTCGCGCTCTCGACCGGCGCCGACGTGCCGGTGTGCCTGTTCTCGCGCGCCTGCGACATGACCGGCGTCGGCGAGCAGCTGCTGCCGCTCGCACTGCCGAGCATGCCCTGCGTGATGGTCAATCCGCGCGTGCCTGTGGCCACCAAGGATGTTTTCCAGCAGCTGGGTCTGCGCAACGGCGAGCTCCTGGTCGGCGCTACCTCGGTCTTCCGAGCTCCGGCCTGGCCGGAGGAGGGTGGGTCGATCGCCGATTGGGTCGACGTTCTCGAAAGCGTTCCCAACGATCTCGAAGCGCCTGCGCTGCGTATCGAACCTGTGATCGGCGACGTGCTGGAGGCCTTGCGCGACTCCGCCGGCGTCAAGCTGGCCCGCATGTCCGGCTCGGGTGCGACGTGCTTTGCGATCTACGGCTCGCCCGCCGATACCCATGCCGCGGCCGAAAAGATCCGGCGCGACCACCCCGGCTGGTGGGTGCATGCGGGGACGTTGAGCTGAGTCTCTCTCCGGGGACGGTGCCGTAGGGTGGGCAAAGGCGCTTTTGCGCCGTGCCCACCATCTTTCCGATACGGAGACGGAAGCGTGGGCACGCTTCGCTTTGCCCACCCTACGGCAGTGCGGCTAACCCGCGCTTTGCTCGGTCAGCTCGAGAAACTTTCGGATCTCGCCCAGCACTTCCTGCGGCTTGTCGTGCTGCAGCCAGTGTCCCGCCCCGGCGATGGTCTCGACGCGCGCTTGCGGGAAATAACGCTCCAGGCCTGCTGCTCTGGCACCGGCGAGAAAACTTTCGCCGGCGTTCAAGAGCAGCGTCGGGCAGGTGATGCGCGACCACAGCGCGATGTGGTCGTCCGGCCAGAGCCGGTGCGGCGCCGAGGCGCGCTGATAGGGATCGAACTTCCAGCTATAGGTACCGTCCTCATTCTGCCGTGCGCCGTGCGTGGCGAGATGCAGCGCGAGGTCGCGGGACAGGCGCCTGTTGTGAAGCACCATCTGCGCCGCTGTGTCCGCCAGGGTCGCATAGCGGCGCGGCGAGCGGTCGTGCAGCTTGTCGAGCTGGACCACCCATTTGCCGATGCGCTCATGCGCCGGCGGCTTTGGCGTGTCCGGCAGCATCGTCACGCCGTCGAGCACGACCAGCTTCGAGACCTGTTCAGGGAATGACCCTGAAAAGATCAGGCTCACCATGCCGCCCATCGAATGGCCGACGAGGGTCACCTGAGACGCTGCGATGGTGCGGATGAGCTGGGCGAGATCGTAGACATATTCGGTCAGTGCGTAGCTGCCGCCCCTGGTCCAGTCGGAATCGCCATGGCCGCGCAGGTCGGGCGCCACCACATGAAAATGCGGCTGCAATGACCGGGCGATGACGTCCCAGCTCCGGCAGTGATCGCGGCCGCCATGGACCAGGATGAGAGGCGGCGCGCCCTCATTGCCCCAATCGGCGTAATGCAGCCGTAGACCATGAGACTCGTAGAAGCGGCTTTGCGGGGCGGGCATCGGGGCGCTATCCATTCGCCGGCCGCCGCACCAGTGCCAGCGACAGGCCGAGGCCTGCAATGAAGACGCCGGAGCCCTGGGTGAGACGCCGCATCAGGTGCGGCCGTCCGATCAGCTGCGTGCGGGTAGCGGAGGCCATCAGCACCACGACGACGTCGGCAAGCGTGTTCAACGCCACCGAGATCGCACCCAGCATAATGAACTGCAGCGTGGGGCTCGGTCCCGCGGGATCGAGGAATTGCGGAATGAAGGCGAGGAAGAACGCGGCGGTCTTCGGGTTCAGCGCCTCGACCAGCACGCCGTCGCGGAACGCGCACGTGTCACCGGCCGGCTCTCCCTCGAGCGACAGTGCGCGGCCGGCGCTCCGGAAAGTCTTGATGCCGAGCCAGACCAGATAGAGCGCGCCGACGAATTTAACGGCGGCGAACAATTCGGCGCTGGCGAGGATGATTGCGGAGATGCCGAGGCTCCCCGCGACCACATGAACCAGTCCGCCCAGCGCCGTGCCTGCGGTCGATGCAAACCCGCTGGTGCGTCCCTCCGACAAGGTCCGTGCCGCAACGTAGAAGATGCCGGGGCCGGGAACGGCGGCAATGAGACAGGCTGCGGCCAGGAACAGCCAGAAATTCGTTTCGATCATCCTGTTTTGGTAACGGAGCGGGCCGCGATTGCAAGGCTCTCGTTTAGCCCGCGCGGCGGAAGATCACGCTGGCATTGACCCCGCCGAAGCCAAAGCCGTTGGAGATTGCGTGTTGCATCGGCATCGGCCGCGCGCTGCCGGCGACGATGTCGATGCCCTCAGCGCCCGCATCGGGGTTTTCGAGGTTGAGCGTCGGCGGCGCGATCTGGTCGCGCAGGGCAAGCACGGTGAAGATCGCCTCGAGGCCGCCGGCGGCGCCGAGCAGATGGCCGGTGGCCGATTTGGTCGCGCTGACGGCGATGCCGCGGTTACGGCCGAACAGCGCGGCGATCGCGCCAAGCTCGCTCTCGTCGCCGGCGGGCGTCGATGTTGCGTGGGCGTTGAGGTGCTGCAGATCTGCCGGTGCAAGGCTCGCCTGCCGCAGCGCGATCTCCATGGCGCGGCGGGCGCCGTCGCCGTCGGGTGGGCCGGACGTCATGTGGTAGGCGTCCGCCGTTGTGCCGTATCCGATCACCTCTGCGATCGGCGTGGCGCCGCGCGCGAGCGCATGTTCGAGTTCCTCGATGACAAGAATGCCGGCGCCTTCGCCCATCACAAAGCCGTCGCGGTCGCGATCGAACGGGCGCGAGGCGCGCGCCGGCTCCGCGTTGAAGGAGCTCGACAGCGCGCGCGCTGCCGCAAAGCCGCCGAGGCTGACGATGTCGATGCAGGCCTCCGCGCCGCCGCAGATCGCGATGTCGACTTCGCCGGCACGGATCATGCGCGCGGCATCGCCGATCGCCTGGACGCCGGCGGCGCACGCGGTGACCGGTGTGCCGAGCGCGCCCTTGTAGCCGTATTTGATCGAGACGTGGCCGGCGGCGAGATTGGCCAGGAACGAGGGGATCGTGAACGGCGAGAGCCGGCGCACGCCGCGCTGCTCGGTGATGCGCACCGCCTCCGCCATCGCCGGGAAACCGCCGACGCCGGAGGCGATGATCGTCGCGGTGCGCTCCAGCGCGGCAGGATCCTGCGGCGTCCATTTCGCCTGCGCGATCGCCTCGGCGGCCGCGAGCAGCGCGAACAGGATGAAGCGATCCATCTTGCGTTGGTCTTTTGGTGCGGCGGCCTGCGCGGGATCGAAGCCGCCATCGGCATCGTCGGCCTTGTCGGGCACGAGTCCGGCAATGCGCGCCGGCAGCGCCTGCGCCCATTCGGGCAGAGGGCGCAGTCCGCTGTGGCCGGCGAGCAGCCGGCGCCATGAGGTTTCGACACCGCAGCCGAGCGGCGACACCGCGCCCATTCCCGTCACGACGATACGACGCATATTACTCTCCAGCCGGCGCGACGGCCGGGTTCATGGCCTTGAGTGAAGCGATGCGCTTGCGCATGCCGCGGCTGGCGCGGGGACCGGCGACGACGACCGTATTGGCGAGCGTGATCGGCCGCATGTCGGTAGCGTCGACCACGACCGGATCGAACGGGCGAGCGTCGCTCCGGTTCGCCAGCAGAATGGATTCGCCTTTGGGCGCGAGATGCTTGTTGCCGAAGGCGAGCAGCGTAGCGATCACCGGGAAGAAATCACGCGCCTTGTCGGTCAGAACGTATTCGTAACGTGGCGGCCGCTCCTGATAGTGGCGGCGCACGAACATGCCCGATGCGGTGAGATGGGCAAGCCGCCGCGACAGGATGTTCGGCGCGATGCCGAGGCTTTGCGAGAACTCGTCGAACTTCGTCGCACCCTGAAACGCATCCCGCAGGATCAGGATGCTCCACCATTCGCCGACCGTCTCGACGGCACGGCCGACCGGGCATTCCAGGATCGAGGGGGATTTGGGTTGCATGGCGGGAAGGTAGGTGAGTGACTTGCAAAATGCAAGTGACTGGGCAACCTCGTGCCCCGGACGCAGCGCAGCGCTTCTTCAGCGGTGCGCTGCAGAGCCGGGGCCCATGTTGCATGTCCCGTGGGTCCCGGCTCTGCGCAGCAACGCGAAGGGCGTTGCAGCGCGTCCGGGACACGAGAGTGACTGTGTTGTTGCCCCGAACTCCGTCATTGCGAGCGAAGCGAAGCAATCCAGACTGTCTCCACGGCGGGACTCTGGATTGCTCCGCCTTCGCCAAGGCTTCGGCGGACAAGTCGCTGCGTTCGCAATGACGATGTGGAGATAGTCCGGACCTATCTCACCGGTGTCGTCCCGGCGAACGCCGGGACCCATAACCACAGGGAGTGGTTTGGCGAAGATCGGATGTTATCGGTACTTGCACCAAAGCTGTATCGATAGATCACGCGGTATGGGTCCCGGCGTTCGCCGGGACGACACCGAGTGTTTCGCTGGCGGTGCGCCGAAACGCAAAAGCCTAGTGCGACCTTGCCAGACAGAACGCCACCACCTGCTCCAGCGCGCTCTTCATCGGCGAGGAGGGGAACAGCGCCAGTGCGTCCACCGCCATGGCGCCGTAGTGCTGGGCGCGGCTGAGCGTGTCCTCGAGCGCGCGGTGCTTGTTCATGAGCCCGATGGCGTGATCGAGGTCGCTATCGCCGATCTCGCCGCGCTCGAGCGCCCGGATCCAGAACGCGCGCTCGGTGTCGTTGCCGCGGCGGAAGGCGAGCACGACGGGCAGGGTGATCTTGCCCTCGCGGAAATCGTCGCCGGTGTTCTTGCCGAGCTTTGCGCTCTTGCCGCCATAGTCGAGCACGTCGTCGACGAGCTGGAAGGCGATGCCGAGATTCATGCCGACCGAGCGGCAGGCGGTCTGCTCGGCCTTGGGGCGGTTGGCGATGACGGGGCCGACCTCGCAGGCCGCCGCGAACAGCTCGGCGGTCTTGCCGCGGATCACGGCGAGATATTCGTCCTCGGTGGTCGCGGTGTTCTTGGCGGCGGCCAGCTGCATCACCTCGCCCTCGGCGATGGTGGCGGCGGCCGCAGAGAGGATGTCGAGCGCGCGGAGCGAGCCGACCTCGACCATCATGCGGAAGGCCTGGCCGAGCAGGAAGTCGCCGACCAGCACGCTCGCCTCGTTGCCCCAGAGCATGCGGGCCGACAGCTTGCCGCGGCGCATCTCGCTCTCGTCGACGACGTCGTCGTGCAGGAGCGTGGCGGTATGCATGAACTCGACGGAGGCGGCGAGCTTGATGTGGCCGTCGCCGGTGTAGCCGGCGAGGTTGGCCATGGCGAGCGTCAGCATCGGCCGCAGCCGCTTGCCGCCGGAGGAGATCAGATGGTTGGCGACCTCCGGGATCATGGTCACGTCCGAACCGGTCCGCGACAGGATCGTGGCGTTGACGCGCTCCATATCAGGGGCGACAAGGGCAACCAGCTCTTCGATCGACGCGCCGGGAGTTTCGAAAGGTACGATGACGGCCACGCCGGTCTCCAATATTTGCCCCGGAGGGGCTATTCTGACGGAAAGACAATAGAAACTGGCGGCGGATGCGGCAAGGCCCGCGGAACCATTGACATTTGCCGCTTTAGCCCCCTCTCAGGCAAGGAAACCTGCGTTTTGCGTGAACTGGTTCGGACCAACGATATGGTGCTGGTGTCGGCGATCGGCGCGCTGCTCGACGGCGCCAACATCCATCATCTGGTGCTGGACCAGAACATGAGCATCATCGAGGGCTCGCTCGGCATTTTGCCGCGGCGGATCCTGGTTCATGAGGACGACGCCCAGGAGGCGCGGGAGCTCCTCACCGAGGCCGGCCTCAGCCACGAACTGCGCGGCGATGAGTGAGGCCGCAGATATCACCGAGGACGCCTTTCTCGGCGGGCAATTGCGCCTGAGACAGAAGCGGAGTGGCCACAGAGCCGGGCACGACGCCATTCTGCTTGCGGCGGCGACGGAGGCCCGCCCCGGGGACCGCGTGGTCGATTTCGGCGCCGGGATCGGCACGGCCGGGCTGGCGCTGGCCCGGCGCGTCGCTGGTATCGGGCTGAGCCTGGTCGAGATCGATCCGGAGCTGGCCGAGCTCGCGCGCGCCAATGCAGCCGCGAATGCGCTTGCCGCCGAGATCATCCTGCTCGATGTCACTGCCGACGCCACGGCCTTTGCGGCAAACGGGCTGCCGCCCGACAGCGTCGACGCGGTGCTGATGAATCCGCCCTTCAACGATCCGGCCCGGCATCGCGGCTCGCCGGATCAGGCGCGTCACACCGCGCATGTGGCGACGGAGGAGACCCTGCATGCCTGGGTGCATGCAGCGCGGCGCATCCTCCGATCGAATGGTGTGCTGACATTGATCTGGCGCGCAGATGGAATCGCCGATGTCCTGGCGGCGCTGTCACGCGGCTTCGGGAGCCTTTCGATCCTGCCGGTTCACGGTGAGGCGGGGCGGCCCGCGATCCGCGTGCTGGTGCGTGCGGTCAAAGGCGGCCGGGCTCCGACGCGATTGCTGCCGGGCCTCATGCTCAACGACGAGTCAGGCGTGTCCAAAAAAGAGGTGACGGAGATTTTGGAGGGGAGAGCGGCCTTGCCGCTGATGGAACCGTGACGACTTACTGCGGAAGCGATTCCGACTGCTGCTCTTGCGGGGACGTCAAGCGGATCGCCATGAACAGCGCACCGATCAGCAGCATCAGCAGATAGATTTTCATGGTGTTCTCCGCTGCCTCATTGCAGCCTCCCAACGGAAAATCTGCAAAACACGTTCCAGGCACTTCCAATGACAGTCGCGTGATAAGAAATGGTTAATCAGAGGTAACGGCATGGCCGAACAATTGAAAGATCGTGAGAGTTCCGGCCTGGCCGACAAGCTCATGCAATATCTGCCGGCGCGCTTCCGCCCCGGTACCGCGGTCGTACCGGTGGTGCGGCTGTCCGGTGTGATCGGTGCGGTGACGCCGCTGCGCCCGGGCATGACGCTGGCGGGCGTCGCGCGGGTGCTGGAGCGCGCGTTCTCGTACCGGCACGCCAAGGCGGTGGCTCTGGTGATCAACTCGCCCGGCGGCTCGCCGGTGCAGTCGCGCCAGATCTACCTGCGCATCAAGCAGCTCGCGGCGGAGAAGAAGCTGCCGGTGCTCGTGTTCGTCGAGGACGTTGCGGCGTCCGGCGGCTACATGATCGCCTGCGCCGGCGACGAGATCATCTGCGATCCCTCTTCGATCCTCGGCTCGATCGGCGTGGTCGGCGGCAGCTTCGGTTTCCAGGAGGCGATCAAGCGGCTCGGCATCGAGCGGCGCCTCTACACGGCCGGCGCGCACAAGGCGATGCTCGATCCTTTCCTCCCCGAGAACCCCGACGACGTCGCCAAGCTGAAGGCGCTCCAGCGCGAAATCCATCAGATTTTCATTTCCCTGGTGAAGGAGAGCCGCGGCGCGCGCCTCAAGGGCGCGGACGACGCCCTGTTCACGGGCGAATACTGGGCCGGCGAGAGTTCGATCGCGCTGGGGCTCGCCGACAGCATCGGCGATCTCCGCTCAACTCTTCGTGCCCGCTATGGCGAGAAGGTTCTCACCCCCGTGATCGCGCAGCCGACCGGGCTGCTCTCCGGCTTTCTGGGCCGGAAATCGCCCGGCGCGGGGCAGCTTTCGGCCATGGAATCAATGGTCGGCCTGCCGGACGATCTGATCTCGGCGCTTGAGACGCGGGCGATCTGGGCGAAATTCGGGTTCTAGGCGCAGCCCTCCCGCGCCATTTGGCCTCTTGGCCTGCCGATTGCGGCGCAGCCCCGACTGCGCAACAATGTGCGTGGGGGCTGAGCACTCAACGAGGATCGACCGATGCCGCCGTTCGTCGCTTTCGCGGGCGTCCTGGGTGGGCTTGCCGTGGTCCGCTGGGCCTACAAGACTGCTGTCAGGATCAACCGGGAGCTGGAGGAGATGCGCCTCTCGCGCGTCGCCGAGGCCGCCCATATGGGGAACATCCAGACCCTGAAACGTGACCCCGTGACCGGAGCCTATCGGCCGGGTTAGGCGCGCCCCATGTAAGGTGCCCTAGGGTGGGCAAAGGCGCTCTTGCGCCGTGCCCACCATTCCCTTCGGCAATCGTGGCGACGATGGGGGGCACGCTTCGCTTTGCCCACCCTACGGCACCGTCACTCTACGGCGGCCGTTAAGCCCGAATCCGCCCCTTTGCCTTGATTCCCACTCCCGCCGTCGATACGGTCCCGCGCGATTCAACCCCCCCGCGAGAGCCTGATCTGACGATGGACGCCTCATTGCCCGCCCATATGCGCCCGGAACGCTCGTTCCAGGGCTTCATCCTCGCGCTCCAGCGGTTCTGGGCCGAGCAGGGCTGCGTGATCCTGCAGCCCTACGACATGGAGATGGGCGCGGGTACCTTCCATCCGGCGACCACGTTGCGCGCGCTCGGGCCAAAGCCCTGGAACGCGGCCTATGTGCAGCCCTCGCGCCGGCCCAAGGACGGCCGCTATGGCGAGAACCCGAACCGGATGCAGCACTATTACCAGTTCCAGGTGATCATGAAGCCGTCGCCGCCGAACCTTCAGGAGCTGTACCTGAAGTCGCTGGCCGCGATCGGCATCGATTCCGCCGTGCACGACATCCGCTTCGTCGAGGACGATTGGGAGAGCCCGACGCTGGGCGCCTGGGGCCTCGGCTGGGAGTGCTGGTGCGACGGCATGGAAGTCAGCCAGTTCACTTACTTCCAGCAGGTCGCCGGCTTCGAATGCGCGCCGGTCGCGGGCGAACTCACCTACGGTCTCGAGCGCCTCGCGATGTATGTGCAGGGCGTCGACCGCGTCTACGACCTCAACTTCAACGGCCGCGACGGCGATGCCAAAGTCACCTATGGCGACGTCTTCCTGCAGGCCGAGCGCGAATATTCGAAGCACAATTTTGAAGTCGCCGACACCGCGATGCTGTTCGAGCAGTTCAAGATGGCGGAGGCAGCCTGCCGGAAATATCTCGACGCCGGCTGGAAGGACGACAAGCGCGAGGCGCATCTGATGGCGCTGCCGGCCTACGACCAGTGCATCAAGGCCAGCCACGTCTTCAACTTGCTCGATGCCCGCGGCGTGATCTCCGTGACCGAGCGGCAGAGCTACATTCTTCGCGTGCGTGAGCTGGCCAAGGCCTGCGGCGAGGCCTGGATCCATACTGAAGCGGGCGGAGCGGCCTGATGCCCGATCTTTTGCTTGAACTGTTCTCCGAAGAAATCCCCGCGCGCATGCAAGGGAAGGCGGCCGACGATCTGCGCCGCCTGGTCACCGACAAGCTCGTCGCCGAAGGCCTGGTTTACGAGGGCGCCAAGGCGTTCGCGACGCCGCGCCGCCTCGCGCTCACCGTGCACGGCATCCCGGCGCGCCAGCCTGACCTCAAGACCGAACGTCGCGGTCCGAAGGTCGGCGCGCCCGACGCGGCCGTGCAGGGCTTCCTGAAGGCGACGGGATTGAAGTCGCTGGATGAAGCAAAAATCCAGCGCGACCCCAAGGGTGATTTCTACATCGGATTGATCGAGAAGCCTGGCCGCGACGCGATCGACGTGCTCGCGGAAATCCTGCCCGTCATCATCCGCACCTTCCCCTGGCCGAAATCGATGCGCTGGGGCGCGCGCTCCGGCAAGCCGGGTTCGCTGAGCTGGGTGCGTCCGCTGCACGCGATCACCGCGACCTTCGGGCTCGAGACCGAAGAGCCCGATGTCGTGAAATTCGAGGTCGATGGCATCACGACCGGCCAGACCACCTACGGTCATCGCTTCATGGCGCCGGACGCGATTTCCGTGCGTCGTTTTGAAGACTACGAAGCGAAGCTGAAGGCCGCCAAGGTCATCCTCGATCCGCAGGCGCGCAAGGACATCATCTTCGCCGACGCCAAGGAGCTGACCTTCGCACAAGGCTTCGAACTGGTCGAAGATCAGGTGCTGCTGGACGAGGTCTCGGGCCTCGTCGAATGGCCCGTCGTCATGATGGGATCGTTCGAAGCGGAATATCTCGCGATTCCGGACGAGGTGATCCGCGCCACCATCCGCAACAACCAGAAGTGCTTTGTGGTCAAGGATCCCAAGACCGGGAAGCTGACCAACAAGTTCGTCCTCACCGCCAATATCGAGGCGGCCGACGGCGGCAAGGTCATCGTATCAGGCAACGAACGCGTGATCCGTCCGCGCCTGTCGGATGCGAAGTTCTTCTACGAGACAGACCTGAAGACGAAACTCGAAGATCGGCTGCCGAAGTTCGAGCAGATCGTGTTCCACGAGAAGCTCGGCACGCAGGCAGCGCGGATCAAGCGCATCGAGCGGCTCGCAGCCGAGATTGCGGCACTGGTCGGCGCCGATGTCGCGAAGGCGACGCGCGCGGCGCATCTGGCGAAGGCGGATTTGCTCACCGAGGTCGTCGGCGAATTCCCCGAAGTGCAGGGCCTGATGGGCAAGTACTATGCGCTGGCCCAGGGCGAGGACGCGTCCGTCGCCGCCGCCTGCGAGGAGCACTATAAGCCGCAAGGACCGACTGATCGCGTGCCGACCGATCCGGTCAGCGTTGCGGTCGCGCTTGCAGACAAGATCGATACCTTGGTCGGGTTCTGGGCCATCGACGAGAAGCCGACAGGCAGCAAGGACCCCTATGCGCTGCGTCGCGCGGCGCTGGGCGTGATCAGGTTGATCGCCGAGAACGCGCTGCGTCTGTCGCTCATGAAGGTGGCGACATCTGCGCTCACCGGTTTGTCGGTGAAGCCGGCCGATGCGCAGAAGCTGCCGAGCGACCTCCTCGCCTTCTTCGCTGATCGCCTGAAAGTACAGCTCCGTGAGCAGGGCGCGCGGCACGATCTCGTCGATGCCGTGTTTGCGCTCGGCGGCCAGGACGACCTGCTGATGATCGTCCGCCGCGTCGAGGCGCTCGGAAAGTTTCTCGAGAGCGACGACGGTAAGAACCTGCTGGCTGGCATCAAGCGTGCCAGCAATATCCTTGGCATCGAGGAGAAGAAGGACAAGCGCAGCTTCGAAGGCGCGCCCGACGTTGCGCTTTACAGCCTGGCCGAGGAAAAGGCGCTGGCAAAGGCGATAGGCGAAGTGCAGGCGGAAGCCAGCGCCGCCGTCGTCAGGGAAGACTTCGCGGCCGCGATGAGCGCGATGGCCAAGTTGCGTCCGCCGGTCGATGCGTTCTTCGACAAGGTCCGCGTCAACGACGACGATGCGAAGGTGCGCGAGAACCGCCTCAAGCTGCTGAACGAGATCCGCAGCGCCACGCGTGCGGTGGCGGATTTCTCGAAGATCCAGGATTGAGGTCGCGCTCGCGGGGCAAATACCGCTGTCATTCCGGGGCGTGCGAAGCACGAGCCCGGAATCCATAACCACCATCGTGAGTATGGATTCCGGGCTCGCGCCAAGTGGCGCGCCCCGGAATGACAGCGCAAAAAGCCCCGCCCGGCGGGGGGAAGACCGGGCGGGGCCTGATGTCCGATTACACTGCTCGCGCCAGCCTGATTGAAGTGACGCGCCGGACATCTAGTCGATCAGTGCCAACAGTCGATCCGTGCTAGTCCAGCACCTCGACGATGCGGCGCGAGCGCGGCTCGACCAGAACGGTTTCGCCGTTCACGACGGTGTAGCGGTAGGTGGTGGCGCCGAAGCGTTGCGGCACGTCATAATAGGTGACGCCTGCCTCGGGTAATGTCGTGCCGACGATGATGCGATCGGGAATGCTGAAGGCGGGCACACGCTGCTCGACGACGTACTCGCGGAAGGCCGGCCGCTGTTCGACTGCGATGGTTGGGCCGCTGTCGACCACGGCGGGCGCGCGTCCGACGGTGACACCGCTTTGCGCCTGCGCCGCAAGGGGCGAGCCGATCGCGGCCGCGAGCGCTACAAGAGCGAGAATCCTGTTCCGCATGGACAACTCCTTCGACGTGAATTTTATTTTCGGACGCGCCAATGGCGCGACCGGTTGGCCAATGCATGCACCCTTCGCAATGTTCCGGGAAAAGGCCCGCCGCATTCGCGGCAATTTCAGGCAGTTTTCGTGGGTGCCGGAACTCGCATCACGTCTTGCGCGTCTCTACTCGCGGAACCGGGAGGGCTATGATCCGCCCGCGATTCGCCCCACCTCCACAGAAAGAAAATTCATGCACATCACCGTCGCCCACATTTCGCCGATCCTGTCGTTGATTGCGGGCGTGCTCATCCTGATCATGCCGCGACTTCTCAACCTGATCGTCGCGATCTTCCTTATTGTGAACGGTGCGATCGGGCTTGGGCTCCTGAAATGGCTCCGCCTCTAGGGGTTCATTTTCCGGAACTGTCCGACTTGCGCGGGCCCGCCCAAAATGGTGTAAGGCCCGCGAATTCCCATTCCTCTCGCAGGTTGTGTGCAAGCTATGGCCAAAGCCGCCTCGAAGCCCAATAAAACTCCAGCGAAATCAAAGTCTTCCGCCAAGGCGAAAGCCGCGCCGGCAGCCCGCAAGACGCTTGCCAAGAGCGCGCCCAAGCCGGTCGCCAAAGCTGCCGCAAAGCCGGTCGCCAAAACTGCCGCAAAGGCTGCTGCCAAGCCGGCTGCGAAGGCTGTGACCAAGGCGGCTCTGCCGAAGGTCGCTGCGAAGCCTGCGCCGAAGAAGGCTGTATCAGCCAAGGCCGCGCCGGCCGCGGGCAAGGCCGGCAAATGGGTCTACACGTTCGGTGACGGCAAGGCCGAGGGCCGCACGGAGATGCGCGACCTGCTCGGCGGCAAGGGCGCGAACCTTGCCGAGATGGCCAATCTCGGCCTGCCGGTGCCTCCGGGCTTCACCCTCCCGACCTCGGTCTGCACCTATTTCTACGCCCACGACAAATCCTATCCGAAGGAGTTGCAGTCGCAGGTTGAGAAGGCGCTCGACTATGTCGGCAAGTTGACCGGCAAGATCTTCGGCGATGCCAAGAACCCGCTGCTCGTCTCCGTGCGCTCCGGCGCGCGCGCCTCGATGCCGGGCATGATGGACACCGTGCTCAACCTCGGCCTCAACGATCAGACCGTGGAAGCGCTGTCGGAATTGTCGGGTGACCGCCGCTTCGCCTACGACAGCTATCGCCGCTTCATCACCATGTATTCGGACGTGGTGCTCGGCTTCGAGCATCATCACTTCGAGGAAATCCTCGACACCTTCAAGGACGGCCAGGGCTATACCCTCGACACCGACCTCACCGCCGAGGACTGGGTCGAGCTGGTCGGCAAGTACAAGGACGCCGTCGCGCGCGAGACCGGCAAGGACTTCCCGCAGGATCCGCACGACCAGCTCTGGGGCGCAATCGGCGCGGTGTTCTCATCCTGGATGAACGCGCGCGCGGTGACCTACCGCAAGCTGCACGACATTCCGGAATCCTGGGGCACCGCGGTCAACGTGCAGGCCATGGTGTTCGGCAACATGGGCGAGACCTCGGCGACCGGGGTTGCCTTCACCCGCAACCCCTCGACCGGCGAGAGCAAGCTCTACGGCGAGTTCCTGATCAACGCGCAAGGTGAGGACGTGGTGGCGGGCATCCGCACGCCGCAGGATATCACCGAGGAGGCGCGCCAGGAATCGGGCTCCGACAAGGCGTCGATGGAAGCGGCGATGCCGGAGGCCTTCAAGGAGCTGACGCGGATCTACACGCAGCTCGAGAAGCACTACCGCGACATGCAGGACATGGAGTTCACCGTCGAGCGCGGCAAGCTGTGGATGCTGCAGACCCGCGGCGGCAAGCGCACCGCCAAGGCGGCGCTGCGCATCGCCGTCGAGCTCGCCAATGAAGGCCTGATCTCGAAGAAGGAAGCGGTGACGCGGATTGATCCGGCTTCGCTGGATCAGCTGCTGCATCCGACCATCGATCCCAACGCCAAGCGCGACGTGATTGCGACCGGCCTGCCGGCATCCCCGGGTGCTGCTTCCGGCGAGATCGTGTTTTCCTCGGACGAGGCCGCCAAGCTTCAGGCCGACGGGCGCAAGGTCATCCTGGTCCGCATCGAGACCAGCCCGGAAGACATCCACGGCATGCACGCCGCCGAAGGCATTTTGACCACGCGCGGCGGCATGACCTCGCACGCGGCGGTGGTCGCGCGCGGCATGGGCAAGCCCTGCGTCTCCGGCTGCGGCACCATCCGTGTCGATTACGGCCGCGGCACCATGAGCATCGGTTCGCGCACCTTCAAGACCGGCGACGTCATCACCATCGACGGCTCGCTCGGCCAGGTGCTCGCCGGCCGCATGCCGATGATCGAGCCGGAGCTGTCCGGCGAGTTCGGCACGCTGATGGCCTGGGCCGACCAGGTCCGCAAGATCGGCGTCCGCGTCAACGGCGACACGCCCGACGACGCGCGCACCGCGATCAAGTTCGGCGCCGAAGGCATCGGCCTGTGCCGCACCGAGCACATGTTCTTCGAAGAGACCCGCATCCGCACGGTTCGCGAGATGATCCTCTCCGAGGACGAGCAGTCCCGCCGCGCGGCGCTCGCCAAACTGCTGCCGATGCAGCGCGCCGACTTCGTCGAGCTGTTCGAGATCATGAAGGGCCTGCCCGTCACGATCCGTCTGCTCGACCCGCCGCTGCACGAGTTCCTGCCGCATACCCACGCCGAGGTCGAGGAAGTGGCACGCGCCATGAATACCGACCCGCGGCGCCTGGCTGACCGCGCGCGCGAGCTCTCGGAGTTCAATCCGATGCTCGGCTTCCGCGGCTGCCGCATCGCGATCGCCTATCCGGAGATCGCCGAGATGCAGGCGCGTGCGATCTTCGAGGCGGCGGTCGAGGCCGAGAAGCGCACCGGCAAGGCCGTCGGCCTCGAGGTGATGGTGCCGCTGATCGCGACCAAGATGGAGCTCGACCTCGTCAAGGCGCGGATCGATGCGACCGCCCAGGCGGTGATGCGCGACACCAACACCAAGCTGACCTATCAGGTCGGCACCATGATCGAGCTGCCGCGCGCCTGTCTGCTCGCGGCCGAGATCGCAGAGTCGGCCGAGTTCTTCTCGTTCGGCACCAACGACCTCACGCAGACCACCTACGGCATCAGCCGCGACGACGCGGCGAGCTTCCTCGGTCCCTACGTGGCGAAGGGCATCCTGTCGGTCGATCCCTTCGTCGCGCTGGACCAGGAAGGCGTTGGCGAGCTCGTCAAGATCGGCGTCGCGCGCGGCCGCAAGACCCGCCCGAAGCTCAAGGTCGGCATCTGCGGCGAGCACGGCGGCGATCCCGCTTCCGTCGCCTTCTGCCACAACATCGGCCTCGACTACGTCTCCTGCTCGCCCTACCGCGTGCCGATCGCCCGTCTCGCAGCGGCGCAAGCCGCACTCGGCAAGGCGATCGCCAGCCAGGCGTAAGCAGAACTAGAATGCTGGATGAAAGAGGCGGGGCCAAAACCCCGCCTCTTTTCGTTTTCGCGATGCTCTCGCCAACCCATCATTGCGAGCGCAGCGAAGCAATCCAGAATCTCTCAACGGCGGCGGCCCGGATTGCTTCGTCGCAACAGCTCCTCCAATGACGAGGCGGAAGCTCGGACAACAAGGAACCACGCGCGCGTCCCGTAATGATACGCGCCAGCAAGAGTTCCTTCACCATTCGCGTTGACCGGTTGTTTACCGCTTCGCGTGAGGACGGGTTTACCACCGTGCGCGATCACCCCGTGAAAACACCTGCAATCGCTTGAGTGTGCCGCACGCGCAACGCCGATTAACGCCCCGGCAACCTAAATTGGATACTTACGATAAAGATCGAATTGCACGGATGTACTGCGTTTCGATTTTTCTGGCGTAAGCGTAGCGTGAGCGTATCGATGTCTGTGTTGCGTAACCATCCGAAGGGCGCGCGGTTCGCGTCCTTCGGCATCGGTCTCTGCATCTTCGCATTGATGCCGAGAGAGACCGGCTATCAGGATATTGCCTCTCTGCTGGCGCGCCAACCCGGCGTCGCCGAGCGTTGGCAGAAGCAGGTGTTCTCCGCGGCGTCCTCGATCCAGCTCGCCACCTACAGTTTTTCCCGCCCCATCGGCACCTCGGTTCCGCAAAGCGCGATGGTTCGCCTGGCGAGCCTCGATGGCCGCGACGTCACCGGCGCGATCAGCCGCAATCCGGCGCTGCAGGCTGCGCCGCGCTACCAGGCTTCCGACTTTCCCAAGGTCGATCGCTCCATGAAGGGTGATCGCCTCGCGACCGTTGCGCCGACCGAGGCTCCCGAGGCGGCCGCGCCCGCTGCGGCACCGCCGCAGCAGGATCCCGCGACGTCGAACAGCTCGGTGTTCGGCGCCAAGACCGCGGCGCTGCCGCAGGCGATGTCGCCGGAATCCGCGGCCGCCCTCGATCCCGAACTCCAGGAAGCGCTCCGCGCGCCGCCGCTGCCGCAATATTCCAATCCACCGCGGGCCAGCGACGCCGCGCGCGCGTTCGCGGTGCAGCCGCTCGAGGCGCTTAAGCGGACCACTGCGCCGACGACGCCGGTGCGGGATCCCTTCAGCGTCAAGACCTCCAACCTGTTCTTCGGCAGTTCCTCGCTCGGCGGCAATCTCGAAAGCATCGAGAGCTGGCAGCCCGGCGCCGAGCCGCTGATCGTGATGCCCGATCCCGACATGAAGGTGACGGCCTCGCTATCGCCGCCGACGGTGGACATCGCCAAGGATATCGAGAGCGGCGAGAGCGTCGCGCCGAAGGGTGAGGTCAACGCCGACAACCAGCGCGCCAGATCGCCGGCGGAGCGTCTCGCGCTTGACGACAAGTCGCGCGCGAAGTCCGAGAAGTGCCTTGCGGAAGCCGTCTATTTCGAGTCGCGCGGCGAGGCCGTTCGCGGCCAGATGGCTGTGGCGCAGGTGGTGATGAACCGCGTGTTCTCGGGCAAATATCCCGACACCGTGTGCGGAGCGGTCTATCAGAACAAGCACCGCCATCTCGCCTGCCAGTTCACCTTCGCCTGCGACAACAACGCCGACGTGATCCGCGAGCCCGAGATGTGGGAGCGCGCCAAGAAGATCGCGAAGGCGATGCTCGACGGCCAGATCTGGTTGCCCGAGGTGGGCAAGTCCACGCATTATCACGCCTACTGGGTGCGCCCGTCCTGGGTCGCCGAGATGAAGAAGATGTACAAGACCGGCGTGCACACCTTCTATCGCCCGCGCGCCTGGGGCGACGGAAGCGAGGAACCGAGTTGGGGCACCCCGGCCCAGACCGCCGCGCTGTCAGCCGAGCTCGCGCAGGAAGCCAAGAGCTCTGCCGAGATGGGCGTGAGCGAGCGGCGCTGAGGCAATCAATCGTTGCCGCAGTGAAGGTATGCTCCCTCTCCCGCTTGCGGGGGAGGGCTGGGGAGGGGGTGTTTCCGCAGGCGAGACCCCCCGTGTGGAGAGAGCCCCCACCCGGCGCTTCGCGCCGACCTCCCCCGCAAGCGGGAGAGGTGCAGCCAGCCCTGGGCTCAGAGCGGTGATCTCACATCTCAATATCCAGCGCGCAATCAAAGTTCGGCGCCGAATGCGTCAGCGCGCCCGCCGAAGCGTAGTCGACGCCGGTTGCCGCGATGGCCGCGATCGAGTCCAGCGTGACGCCGCCGGACGCCTCCAGCTGGAGACGACCCTCGTTGATCCGCACGGCCTCGCGCAATGTCGCAAGGTCCATGTTGTCGAGCAGCACGGCGTCGGCAAGTCCGGTATCGAGCACCTCGCGCAACTGCGCCAGCGTATCGACCTCGATCTCGATCTTGACAAGATGGCCGGCATGGGCGCGGGCGCGCTCCAGCACCGCACAGATGCCGCCGGCGACCGCGATGTGGTTGTCCTTGATCAGGATCGCATCGTCGAGGCCGAAGCGGTGATTGAAGCCGCCGCCGCAGCGCACGGCGTATTTCTCCAGTGCGCGCAGCCCCGGCGTGGTCTTGCGCGTGCAGCAGATGCGCATCTTCGTGCCTTCGGTGCGGGCGACATAGTCGGCCGTGAGCGTCGCGACGCCCGACAGGCGGCCGACGAAATTCAGCGCCGTCCGCTCCGCTGTGAGAATGGCGCGCGCAGGCCCCGAGATCGTCAGCACCTGCTGTCCGCGGACAACGCGTGCGGCATCACGGACATGCGCGCGCACGTCGATGTCGGAGGAGAGTTTTTGCAATGTCGCGAGTGCCAGCGGCAATCCGGCGATCACGCCGGACTGGCGCGCCACCAGAATGGCTTGCGCCCTGGTCGCTTCCGGGATTGTCGCCAGCGAGGTGATGTCGCCGGCGCGGCCGAGGTCCTCGTCGAGCGCGCGCTGCACGGCTTCGCCGATCGCAAGCGGCGAGAGGAAGGCGTCGGGATAGAGCAGGGAGGTGGTGGTAATCATGGAAAACTCCTTCAGGCAATCATGGATTGCGCAACGGGCGGCAGGGAGCTCAGGCTTTCCGCGATCTCGCGCGCCGCCGTGAGCGTCGTCATCGTTCGCTGCGCCTGCGCAGGGACGTCAGCCGGATGGTCGGAGCGGAAATGCGCGCCGCGGCTCTCGCGGCGGCTCCACGCCGAGGCGGCAACGAGCAGGGCAGACGTCGCCATGTTGCGCAGCGCGATGCTCGTTGCCTCGCGTTCGAGCGCAGCGAAGTGGTGCACGGCCTCGGAGAGGCCGTCGCTCTCGCGGATCACGCCGACATGCGCGCTCATCATCGCGCGCAGCCGCTTCCCGGCCAGAGCATCCGGCGTGCCGCCGCGCGACGCGACCGGTGCGTCGGGGAGGCGGGCAGGCGCGGGGATCGAGCAGCCGGCGATGTCGTCGGCGATGCGCGCGGCGTAGACCACCGCCTCCAGCAGCGAATTCGAGGCGAGCCGGTTGGCGCCGTGCGCGCCGGTCGACGATACCTCGCCACCGGCCCAGAGTCCGTCGATCGAGCTGCGGCCGCGTCCGTCCACCGCGATGCCGCCCATGTGATAGTGCGCGGCCGGGGCAATCGGGATGATCTGCGTGGCCGGATCGATGCCGGCGGCGATGCAGCTCGCATGCACGGTCGGAAATTTGTCCGCAAAGCGCGCGCCCAGCGCCTGGCGCGCATCGAGGAAGGCCCCGCGCCCGGCCGCAATCTCGGCGAATACGCCGCGGGCCACGATGTCGCGCGGCGCGAGCTCCGCGAGCGGGTGGCGCGCAACCATGAAGCGTTCACCGGCGCCATTGACCAGCGTCGCGCCTTCGCCGCGCAACGCTTCGGTGGCGAGCGGTGCCGGATCGCGGCCGACCATGATGGCGGTTGGATGGAACTGCACGAATTCCGGATCGGCGATTACGGCACCGGCACGCGCGGCGATGGCGAGGCCGGAGCCGCTGGCTTCCATTGGATTGGTCGTGACGGCGTAGAGATGTCCGATGCCGCCGGTGGCAAGCACCACCGCGCGCGAGGCGAGCAGGAACGGCTTCGCCTGGAAGTTGCCGGCCTCGCGCAATTGAAGACCGGCGACGGTGCCATCCTCAACCAGCAGCGCCTCGGCGACGAACCCCTCGACCAGGCGGATCGAGGGCGTGCGGCCCACCGCTTCGCTCAAGGCTGCGATGATCGCGGCACCGGCACCATCGCCTCGCACATGCACGATGCGCCGCGCAGAATGCGCTGCTTCGCGTCCCACGGCGAGCCTGCCTTCGAGGTCGCGATCGAACGGGACGCCATAGCTCAAGAGATCGTGGATGCGCGGCGCGGCCTGGCGCGCGATCCCAAGTGCGACCACCTCGTCGACGAGGCCGCCGCCGACCGCGATGGTATCGGCGGCATGGGCTTCCGGCGTGTCGCCCTCGGCCACCGCCGCGGCGATGCCGCCTTGCGCCCATGCGGAGGATGCGCCCTGTCCGAGCGGCGCGGCCGAGATCAAGGTCACCGGCCGCGGCGCCAGCTTCAGGGCGCAGAACAGTCCGGCAAGGCCGCCGCCGACGATGACGATGTCGTCGGTGCGGGTGAGGTTGTGGCTGGTGTTTGTCATAGTTCTTTCCTTTCACTCCACTGTCGTCCCCGCGAAGGCGGGGACCCATACGCCGCAGCAGAAATTGTTGCGCGAAACTGCGTGTTGCCTTCCTTCGCAACCACATCTTCCTGTGGTTATGGGTCCCGGATCTGCGCTCCGCTTCGCTGCGCTTGTCCGGGACGACAGTCGTGTGTGACGCGGTGTGTGTTGCCCTCAATTCTTCAGATTGATCATCCGCTCGACCGAGCGCCTTGCACGCAACGCCAGGGCGGGATCGATCGTCACCTCCTCGCGGAGCGTCAGCAGGCTGTCCAAAATGTTCGCGAGCGTGATGCGCTTCATGTGCGGGCAGAGATTGCAGGGGCGCAGCATCTCGACGTCGGGCAGCTCGGCGCGCACATTGTCGGCCATCGAGCATTCCGTGATCATCACCAGCCGCCGCGGCCGCTTTTCGCGCACCCAATTGATCATGTGCGCGGTCGAGCCGGTGAAGTCGGCTTCCGCCAGCACGTCCGGCGGGCACTCCGGATGCGCGATGATCTGCACGGACGGATCGGCCTCGCGAAAGGCGCGCAGCTCTTCGCCCTTGAAGCGCTCGTGCACCTCGCAGGCGCCCTTCCAGGCGATGATCTTCACGTCGGTCTTCGAGGCCACGTAAGTGGCGAGATAGCGATCGGGCAGGAAGATCACGCTTGGCGCGTTCAGGCTCTCGACCACCTGCACCGCGTTCGACGAGGTGCAGCAGATGTCGACCTCGGCCTTCACCTCTGCGGAGGTGTTGACGTAGGCGACGACAGGCACGCCCGGAAACTTTTCGCGGAGCAGGCGCACGTCGGCGCCAGTGATGCTGGCGGCCAGCGAGCAGCCGGCCCGCGAATCCGGGATCAGCACCGTCTTGTCGGGGTTGAGCAGTTTCGAGGTCTCCGCCATGAAGTGCACGCCGCACTGGACGATGACATTGGCCTCCACCTTGGTGGCTTCGACCGCGAGCTGGAGCGAGTCGCCGCCGATGTCGGCGACGCAGTGGAAGATCTCCGGCGCCTGGTAGTTATGGGCGAGGATCACCGCGCCCCGCGCGCGCTTCAGCTCATTGATCGCCTTGATCGTCGGCGCCATCAACGGCCACTCGATCGGAGGGATGACGTGCTTCACGCGCTCATAGAGCGGGGCGGTGGTGCGTTCGACCTCCGCCGTCCATTCCAGCGAGGGCGTCGGCAGCGCGCACGCTGTGGGCGCCGGTGCGGAGCGGGGAGAGGAGGCGAGATGGCCCTGCGGCCGGTTGGCAAAATCGTCTGGACCGTAGATTGCAGTGATCGGCATCAAAGCCTCCGTCGCATGTCACTTATACTCAATATGAGTATATGTAGGGCCTGAGTAATCCGGCCGAGGGGCCGGAGTGGGTTTCATCGAACCTCATATATGCTCAATATGAGTACATAGGAAATAGCACGCTCTGCCGAGGACGGCTAGGTCCTGCCGCACACAATCTCGTCAGATCGTCGTCCGACGCGTCGGGCGAGGCCAGATTGAAACGCAATGCTCCCGCGGCAGCCCCTCGTGGAATGCAACCGTTTTTGATTTGGGATTTTCATGCAAATGCATTAAATGAGGCGTTCGCGGCGCCTCTTTGCGAGTCCGCCAATGACAGACAGGGAATACCATGTCGACATCAGTGGGCGAACTCGCTCCGGCCTCACGTTCCTCCAGCTGGCGTACCCCCGCCGTCATCATTCTGTGCGGCTGTGCGATCGGCATGCTCGGCTTCGGTCCGCGCTCGGCGCTCGGCTTCTTCGTGCAGCCGATGAGTCATGAATTCTCCTGGGGCCGCGACGTGTTTGGCCTCGCCATCGCCTTTCAGAACTTGCTGTGGGGACTGGGCCAGCCCATCGCCGGCGCGGTCGCCGATCGCTTCGGGCTGTTCCGGGTGATGTGCGTCGGCGCGCTGCTCTATGCCGGCGGCCTCCTGCTGATGCGCTATTCCTCGACGCCGCTGTCGCTCAACATCGGCGCCGGCGTCATGGTCGGTTTTGGTCTTGCCGGCTGCTCGTTCAATCTGGTGCTGTCGGCGTTCACCAAGCTGCTGCCCGCCGAGAAGCGCGGCCTCGCGCTCGGCGCCGGCACGGCGGCGGGCTCGTTCGGCCAGTTCCTGTTCGCGCCGATCGGCGTCGCGTTGATCGACAATTTCGGCTGGCAGCAGGCGCTCTCCGTGTTCGGCTTCCTGATGTTGCTGATCATCCCGCTGTCACTGGCGCTCTCGACGCCGCCGGCTGCAACTGCGGCCAGTGCGACGCCGGCGGATGAGCAGACCATCACCAGGGCGCTCGCCGAAGCCTTCGGTCACCGCTCCTATGTGCTGCTGGTGCTCGGCTTCTTCACCTGCGGATTCCAGCTCGCCTTCATCACCGTGCATCTGCCGGCCTTCCTGGTCGATCGCGGCATCTCGACGCAAACCGGAGGCTGGGTGATCGCGGCGATCGGCCTGTTCAACATCATCGGCTCGCTCAGCGTCGGCTATCTCCAGAACTCGCTGCCCAAGCGCTACATCCTCTCGGCCATCTACTTCACGCGTGCGCTCGCAACCCTCGCCTTCATCTCGTTCCCCATCACGCCGTTCTCGGCGATCGCTTTCGGTGCGGTCTCCGGCCTGACCTGGCTGTCCACGGTGCCCCCGACCTCGGCGCTGGTGGCGCTGATGTTCGGCACGCGCTGGCTTGCGACGCTGTATGGCTTTGCCTTCGTCAGCCATCAGGTCGGCGGCTTCCTCGGCGTGTGGCTCGGGGGCATCGTCTTCGAGCGCTTCGGTTCCTATACGCCGATCTGGTGGCTCTCGATCCTGTTCGGCGTGCTTTCCGCGCTGATCAATCTTCCGATCGTGGAGAAACCTGTCGTTCGGGCGGTTGCGCAGCCTGTGTGATCGGCTAAACATCCCCGACAAACAAGTCAGGGAGTTCAGTCGTGGCCACATTTAAGGCGATCCGGATCGACAAGGCGGACAAGGGCACCACCGCCGCGCTGACGCAGTTCGATGAAGCCGAGCTGATGGACGGCGACGTCAGCGTCCGCGTGGAATGGTCGACGCTGAACTACAAGGACGGCCTCGCGCTCACCGGCAAGGCGCCGGTGGTGCGCCGTTTCCCGATGATCGCCGGCATCGACTTCGCCGGCACGGTCGAGCAATCCTCGCATCCGCAATGGAAAGCCGGCGACAAGGTCGTCTGCACCGGCTGGGGCATGGGCGAGACCCATCTCGGCGCCTATGCCGAGAAGGCGCGGGTGAAGGGCGACTGGCTGGTGGCCTTGCCGCAAGGCCTGTCGGCACGCGATGCCATGGCGATCGGCACCGCCGGCTTCACTGCGATGCTCTCGGTGCTGGCACTGGAGAAGCACGGTCTCTCGCCGAAGAGCGGCCCTGTGGTGGTGACGGGCGCCGCCGGCGGCGTCGGCTCGGTCGCGATCGCCGTGCTCTCCAAGCTCGGCTACCACGTCATCGCTTCGACCGGCCGCGCCTCGGAGGCTGACTATCTGAAGCAGCTGGGAGCAGCCGAGATCATCGACCGCAACGAATTGTCGGCGCCGGCCAAGCCGATCGCAAGGGAGCGCTGGGCGGGTGGCGTCGACAGCGTCGGCTCGACCACACTGGCGAATCTGCTGTCGATGACGAAATACGGCGGGGCGATCGCGGCCTGCGGCTTGGCCGCCGGCCTGGACCTGCCGTCGTCTGTCGCACCTTTCATTTTGCGCGGGGTGTGCCTTCTCGGCATCGATTCCGTGATGTGCCCGATCGAGCCGCGGAAAGCCGCGTGGCAGCGCCTGGCGTCAGATCTGGATCGGACCAAACTAACTGAAATCACTCACGAAATTCCTCTTGATGAGGTGCCGGAGTGGGGCGCGAAAATCCTGGCGGGCCAGGTCCGCGGTCGCATCGTGGTAAAAATTGTCTAACGGCGTTCAGACTTTACCAACCAAGCTGCTTCAATGTCGCCATGGTTGGTATGGTAAGCAGCGGGTAAAGAGATAAGGCATCGCCCGCTGCGGGGGTTGGTTCGGAGTTGAGCATGCTTGCGCGTATTGTGTTGGGGGCTGTCACGGCGGCAGCAACGTTTGCGCCGGCCCTTGCCGGAAGCATGAACGCCGACGAGGCGCGTCGCTTCGTGGCGGGCAAGGTCTTTGCCTTCACCTGTTTCGACGGCACCCGCGGCGCGGGCCGCATCCTGGACGATCTCGGCGCCGCCGGCGCGGTGCAGTTCTCCGGCGCGGGCCCGGTCAAGCATCTCCGCCTGCCCGGCAATACGCTCCAGATCCGTGGCCAGAACGTCTGCGCCTCGATCAAGGGCATTCCGTTCGAGCCGTGTTTCAACCTGGAAAAGACCGACGATCGCAGCTTCCGCGGCTCGGTGTCGGGGATGGGCTTCGCCTATTGCGACTTCCATCACCAGGGTGGCAACCAGATGCTGATGGCGCGCGCTGCGGCGCGTCCGCGCTCGCTGCACAGGACAGAGCACACCGGTTCCGTCAGTGCGACCAACACCGAAGTCGCCGCGCGCGTCGAGACGCCGCGTGTCGAGAGCAGCCGGCTCGAGCCGGTGAAGTCGGAGATCAAGTCGGAGCCCGCCAGGAACGAGGGCCCGCTGGAGCTGCGCCGTTCCACCCAGTGAGAGGGCTGCGCGGTCGGTTCCGCGCACTTTGTCGTTGAAGACGTCCATCGAACGCCGAGCCGCCGCGCCGTAGTCATACGGACGGCGGCTTTCATGCGTTGGTAGCTGTTCGCGCTCCAGTTTGCGGACGGCCGGGGGGCGCGGCCCGATAAAAGGGTTCAACGATGTCGCTGTACTTTTTCCGCATCAGCACCGGTCGCTATTCCGGCGCCGCCGACCAGCCGTACGAGTTCGAGGATCGCACTGCCGCCTGGACCGAGATGACCGAGGTCTGCGCCAATCTGCTCGGCGGCATCGCGCGCGGCCTGAAGCCGAACGCTGAGTGGTGCATGGAGCTGCTCGACGAGGACAAGAAGCCGGTCTTTCGCATCAGCCTCGTCGGCGAGAGCGTAACGCAGCAGAGCGGGGCTCCTATCACTGCGTGTGATTAACCTGTTAAGCGCGCATACCGTGCTGAAATTCAAGGGATTTTCCTACCGATTCAGTAATTGCCCGGAGGTCGCGTTAACCAAATTGGAATGGCGAACGCATACTTTTCGGACAAGGGCGGTCAACGCCGAGGGCGGCTGGCAATGACTCGGCCGCGCATTCCCTAGGGGGGAAGCAAGCCCATGTTGAACCTCGTTCAGAATTTGCGGATTGGGACCAAGCTGGCGATCTCATCGGCGCTCGGCATCCTCCTGGTCCTCGCGATGATCGCGGGTCAGGTGATCGGAAACGGCAACGTGCGCCGGTCCAGCCAGACGGCGTCCGAGCAGCAGGAGCTGGCGCGCGAGGCAGTCGAATCCAAGCTCGCGGCGCGCGCCATGCAGCTCGCCGCACGCGACATCCGCCTCGCCAATAATTCAGATGAACTGCAGAAGGCGCGCGACGCGCTGGTCGAACGCGCCGGTCATTTGGTGAAGGTTGCCGACGCAATGCTCACGCTCTCGCACGTGCCGGAAAACCGCGCGAGGATAGAGAAGCTCAAGGTCCTCACGGCGAACTATCTCAAGGGAGCTCAG
The DNA here is from genome assembly GCF_028128855.1 of Bradyrhizobium sp. CCBAU 11430. Classification (NCBI taxonomy): domain Bacteria; kingdom Pseudomonadati; phylum Pseudomonadota; class Alphaproteobacteria; order Hyphomicrobiales; family Nitrobacteraceae; genus Bradyrhizobium; species Bradyrhizobium sp. CCBAU 11430. Next base: position 95,376 of record NZ_LBJV01000070.1, on the reverse strand, counting down.
CAGCTCGCATCCGTGCGCGGTGCCGCCCTGGCTCTCACGGGCGAGGATGCCGCTGCTCGCCTCGCCAAGCTCGTCGATGAGGGGACGCGTCTCGCCCGCGAGGTCACGTTGCCGATCGCAGGCGAGATGGACCAGGCAGCCAATCAGATTGCCGACGTCGCCAGGCACAGAAGCGAAGAGGAGGTTGCGGCCTCCGCGCGGGAGATGGCGTCCAGCGAGCATATCGCAATGGTCATTGGCGTTTTCACGGCGCTCGTCCTCCTCTGCTCCTGGCTGATGTCGTTCCTGACCATCGCACGGCCGATCCGCGCGCTCACGGTGGCCATGGACAAGCTCGCCGGCGGCGACTTTTCCGTGGTGCTGCCCGGTCTCGGCCGCAAGGACGAGGTCGGTGGTGTCGCGGCGGCTGTCGAGAAGTTCAAGATCGTGTCCGAACAGAAGGCGCGCGAGGAGGCCGAGGCCAAGATCAGGCAGGATCAGGCTGCAGCCGCGCAACGCAAGGCCGAGATGTCCAAGCTGGCCGATGGCTTCGAGGCGGCGATCGGCGAGATCGTCGACACCGTGTCATCGGCCGCGACTGAACTGGAAGCGTCTGCGTCGACGCTCACGTCGACTGCGGCGCGCGGACAGGAGCTCACCACCATGGTTGCTGCCGCCTCCGAAGAGGCGTCCACCAACGTGCAGTCGGTGGCGTCGGCGACCGAGGAGCTGTCGTCGTCGATCACGGAGATCAGCCGCCAGGTGCAGGAATCCGCGCGCGTCGCAAGCGAAGCGGTCAGCCAGGCCCGCACCACGACCGACCGCGTCGGCGAATTGTCGAAGGCGGCGGCGCGGATCGGCGACGTGGTCGAGCTGATCAACACCATCGCCGGCCAGACCAATCTCCTGGCGCTCAATGCGACCATCGAGGCCGCGCGCGCCGGCGAGGCGGGTCGCGGCTTTGCCGTTGTCGCCTCCGAGGTCAAGGCGCTCGCCGAGCAGACCGCGAAGGCGACCGGCGAGATCGGCCAGCAGATCGCCAGCATCCAGACCGCGACCGAGCATTCGGTCGGCGCCATCAGGGACATCAGCGACACCATCGAGAAACTGTCGGAGATTTCCTCGACCATCGCGGCTGCCGTCGAAGAGCAGGGCGCGGCGACGCAGGAGATTTCCCGCAACGTGCAGCAGGCGGCGGAGGGCACCCATCAGGTGTCGTCCAACATCACCGACGTGCAGCACGGCGCGAGCGAGACCGGCTCGGCGTCCTCGCAGGTGCTGGCGGCGGCGCAATCGCTGTCCGGCGACAGCAACCGCCTCAAGCTCGAGGTCGGCAAGTTTCTCGGCACCGTGCGCGCGGCCTGACGGTGGCGTCTTTCGGCAGGTCCTGCTTGCAACCATCACGCGTGAATGCGTGGCGGTTGCTCGCGCGCGTATCTCGACGCCGCGACCGATGCGCGCAGGGTTAACCTTCCGGAAAAGCGGCGCAGTCATGATGCCCGCAATATTTGGGGCGCTGAGTCGCCTTTCGCGTATTGCGTCTCAATCGTTGGAGCACTTTCATGAGCGGCATTTCCATTCGCCTCACTCACAAGGTCATGGCGATCGGACTGTTCGGCCTCATTGGGCTCGTCGCCTTCGGCACGATCTACCAGATTGGCAGCCTCTCTCAGGACACGTCCCGCGACGCTGCTGAAGACGCGCGCCGGCTGTCCGATCTGAACCAGCGGATCTCGCAGCAATTGCTCGAAGCGCGCCGGGCCGAGAAGGATTTCCAGCTCCGCCGCGATCAATCCTATGCGAAGCGTCACGCCGAACTTGCTTCCGACATTACCCGAAATCTTGATCGCCTCGGCAGCGCGGCGCGTGCGGCAGGGTACGCGGCGGTCGGAGAAAAGGCGTCACTGGTCCGCACCGGATTCGAGAGATACGTGAGCGAATTCGCGGCCGTCGAGCAGGCCGAGGTCAGGCTTGGATTGAACGAAACCCTCGGGCTGTCAGGCTCGTTGCGCACGGCGGTGCACGGCATCGAGACCAAGCTCAAGGAGGTCGACGATCCCAGGCTCACCAGCGGCATGCTGACGATGCGTCGTCACGAGAAAGACTTCATGTTGCGCCGCGACCCGAAATATCTCGACGCCCTGAAGAAGACGGCGACGGAATTCTCCGGGCAAGTCGAGGCTTCGGCGATCCCGCCGGCCGTCAAGGCCGATATCGGCAAGAAGCTCTCCAAATACCAGGACGACTTCGTGGCGTGGGCAGCCGGCGCGCAGGATCTGACCGCGCACGGCTCGGCAATGTCCAAGGAGTTCCGCACCATCGAGCCCGTCCTCGACGAGATCGAAAAGACCGTCAGTCAGCAATACGACGCTGCGCGGGCCGCCGAAGAGTCAATGCGGGCCTCGATCAAGCTCTGGATGTGGGTCGCACTCGGATGCTCCATCCTGCTGGTGGGGAGCGTGTCCTTCTTCACCGGCCGCTCGATCTCGACAGCGCTGATCGCCATGGTTCGCGCGATGACCGGTTTGGCGAAGGGCGACATGTCAGTCGCAATCCCCGGCGTTGGCCGCAAGGACGAGATCGGTGAGATGGCTGGTGCCGTCGAGGTGTTCAGGAGCAACATGGCCGAGGCCGACCGGCTGCGCGCCGAGCAGGCCGAAGCGGACGCGCGTCGGCGCGAGCAGCGCAAATTCGACATGCAACGGCTCGCCGATACGTTCGAAGGCGCGGTCGGCGAGATCATCGAGACGGTATCGTCGGCGGCCACCGAGCTCGAAGCGTCGTCGAATACGCTGACCCACGCCGCCGAGCGCGGCAACAGCCTCGCCACCGCCGTGGCAGCGGCTTCGGAGGAGGCGTCCGCCAACGTGCAGTCGGTGTCGTCTGCAAGTGAAGAGCTGACCTCCTCGGTCTCCGAGATCAGCCGCCAGGTGCAGGAATCGGCGCGCGTCGCCGACGTCGCCGTCGGGCAGGCCCAGCGCACCAATGCGCGCGTCGCCGAGCTGACCAAGGCCGCTTCCCGCATCGGCGACGTCGTCGAACTGATCAACACCATCGCCGCGCAGACCAACCTCCTGGCGCTCAACGCGACGATCGAGGCGGCGCGGGCGGGCGAAGCCGGCAAGGGCTTTGCGGTGGTCGCGACCGAAGTGAAGGCTCTTGCAGAGCAGACCGCGAAAGCCACCGGCGAAATCGGTCAGCACATCGGCGCGATCCAGTCCGCGACAGACGAATCCGTCGGCGCGATCAAGGAGATCGGCGACACCATCGCGCGGATGTCGGAGATCTCGTCGACCATCGCTGCTGCGGTGGAGGAACAGGGCGCCGCCACGCAGGAGATCTCCCGCAACATCCAGCACGCCGCGCAAGGTACTTCCGCGGTTTCGTCGAACATCGCCGACGTCCAGCGCGGCTCCGGCGAGACCGGGGCTGCCTCGGCGCAGGTGCATTCGGCCGCGCAGTCGCTGTCGCAGGAGAGCAACCGGCTCAAGAGCGAGGTCGCGCGCTTCCTGGAATCGGTGCGGGCGGCCTGAGGCGGCCGCCGCCCGGTGAATGTGGCGGCGCGTCGTGTTTCGCGTCGCAGCACGGCTGCGGAGAAAATAGCGTCCGAAGAGGCCGACCCGTAGTTTTACGTAGGCTCCTGTTAACGCCTGCTTGCAATTATGGGGCGCAATCTTACGGGATAAGAACCAGCCAGCATTGTTGAACTGACCTCCGCCCGGTCGTCCGTCGTGACGCCTGCGGCGCGGGTGACGTGCGTGCTGCCAGGATATCATCGGGATTTGTGTGATGTCGAAGTTGTCGATCGTCTTCAAGCTTCTGGCCGTGTTATCGGTCCTCGTGCTGTCACTCGCCGGCGTCGGCGTGACGGCGATCGGCACCATGCAGAACATCAATGCTCATACCGTCGAGATCGCGGAGAGCTGGCTGCCGAGCGTGCGTGCGCTCGGCTCAATGCGCGCCGACATCAACGAGCTGCGCGTCGCGCTGCGTCTGCACCTGATGCAGGACACCGCCGAAGGCAAGGAAGCCGCCGAGAAGCGCCTCGGCTCGTTGCGTGAGCGCATCGAGAAGACGCGCAAGGTCTACGAGCCGCTGATCACGGCCGCCGAAGAGCGCGCGCTCTATGAGCAATGGAGCAAGGCGTGGGGCGAATATCTGAACGGCGTGCAGGAGACCATGGCGCTGTCGCGCAAGAGCGTCGGCCGCTTCCCGACCGACGCCAACGAGATGTTGCAGACCAAGGTCGCCAAGATGGCTCAGGCCGCCGATCCCCTGCTTCAGAAGGGCATCGAGCTCAATAACCAGGGCGCCGAGCTGGAGACCAAGCAGGCGGCCGACAGTTACGCCACGATCTTCCGCGTCCTGGTCGGCATCATCGTGCTCTCGGTCGTGATCGCGATCGGCGCAGCCTATTATCTCGTGCGCGACGTCTCTCGCGGCATCGCCTCGATCATTCGTCCGATGCAGTCGCTCGGCGAAGGAGACCTCTCGGCCGAAGTGCCGCATCGCGGCGAGAAGACCGAGATCGGCTCGATGGCGGATGCGCTTCAGATCTTCAAGGAGGCACTGATCGCCAAGAAGGCCGCCGATGAGGCGGCTGCTCGCGACGCCGAGGCCAAAATCGAACGCGGCCGCCGCGTCGATGCCATCACGCGCAATTTCGAGGCCATGATCGGCGAGGTCGTCGAGACCGTGTCGTCGGCCTCGACCGAGCTCGAGGCCTCCGCGGCCACGTTGAGCGGCACGGCGCAGCGCGGCCAGGAACTCGCAACCGTCGTTGCGGCAGCATCCGAGGAAGCCTCCACCAACGTCCAGGCGGTGGCGTCCGCCTCGGAAGAGCTGTCGTCCTCGATCACCGAGATCAGCCGCCGCGTGCAGGATTCGGCACGGATGGCCGCGGAAGCCGTCGAGCAGGCGGCGCGGACCAACGATCGCGTCAACGCGCTGTCGCAGGCGGCCTCCCGCATCGGCGACGTCGTCGAGCTCATCAACACCATCGCCGGCCAGACCAACCTCCTGGCGCTCAATGCGACCATCGAAGCGGCGCGCGCAGGCGAAGCCGGTCGCGGCTTTGCCGTCGTCGCCTCCGAGGTCAAGGCGTTGGCCGAGCAGACCGCGAAGGCCACCGGCGAGATCGGGGCGCAGGTTTCCGGCATCCAGTCGGCCACACAGGAATCCGTCAGCGCCATCCAGGAGATCGGCGGCACCATCGAGCGGTTGTCCGAGGTGTCCTCGGCCATCGCCGCCGCCGTCGAGGAGCAGGGCGCCGCGACGCAAGAGATTTCGCGCAACGTCCAGCAGGCCGCGCTCGGCACGCAGGAAGTCTCGTCCAACATCACCGACGTGCAGCGCGGCGCGATCGACACCGGCTCGGCCTCGGGCGAAGTGCTCTCGGCGGCGAAATCGCTGGCGACCGACAGCACCCGCCTGAAGGTCGAGGTCGCGCAGTTCCTGGAATCGGTCCGCGCGGCCTGATCTTCAGGAGCATGATCCGGAAAAGTGTGAAAGCGGTTTTCCGAAGAGATCTTGCTCAAATAATTCAGCTGGTCGCCTGCGGAGCCGGCGGCGGTGCGACCTGCCGCCGGAACAGGATGCGCTGGTAGAGCCAGCCGATTGCGACCAGCACGACGCCGAGGCACATGAACGACAGCGCGCGGTAGACGCCTGTCAGCGTCGACATGTCGATGACGAAGGCCTTCAGGATCGTCAGTGCGATGACGGCAGCCGAGGCCAGCCGTGCACGCTCCGAGTTGACGAGAATGCCGACGCCCAGCAACAGCACGCCGAAGGCGAGCCAGCCGATCGAATAAGTGTATTGCTCGGCGCCCGTCGTCCCGCCGGTGGAGAGGATCGGGCCGTGATAGAAGCGGCGGATCTCCAGCGTGACATAGGCGAGCGCGAACACGAGCGCGCCACCGGCGATGGTGTTGGCGTAGACTTTGCCACGCTCGCCGACCACCGCATAGGACAGCAGCAGCATCAGCGCCGCCGGCAGCGCATAGCCGAGCAGCAGCAGGTTGAACACGGCGCCGCCGACGTCGATGCGCCAGATCAGCGGGTTCTCCAGGATCAGGAGGCCGAACACGCTGATGAGCCCGCCGATCGCCGTCAGCACGACCGCGCCGACATTGTGCACGATGCTGCGGCTGCGCAGCTGCAAGCGCTCCAGCCCGATCGCCATCGCGAGCGTGACGCAGACTTGCAGCGCGAATTCGAGCAGCGACGGCGGCGAGGTCATCCGGCCGTTGGTCGCAAAGTGCCGGATCTCCATGAAGGCGAGCAGGGCGGTGAAGAGGATCGCCGCGGTCTCGACCATGCGTAGCGGCGCATCGTCGGCGCGGCGGCGCAGGAAGATGCTCGCGGCCCAGAACGAGGCCGCCGGCAGGCCGTAGCCCCAGAGCAGCCAGTTGAAGATCGGCGTGGTCCCGACGGCGTCGCCGACGATGCGCGGATCATAGCCGATGCGCGCGGTGACGATGCCGGCGAAGATGGCGGCGAGCCAGCGCAGGAACGGGATCGGCCGCTGCATCGAGATCCAGGCGGTGCCGAGCGACATCAGCGCCAGCGCGATCGTCAGCCAGCCCTTCTCCAGCGCGAAGGTCAGCGCCAGCGCCAGCGCTCCGAGCGTGCCGGTCGCGAACAGGGCCGTGGAGACGGTGACGCCCGGCCGGGTTTCGCGGCGCGTGAGCGCTTCGGTCGCAGCACCAAAGGCGGCTGCGAGCAGCACCGCGAGGATCGCGAACGGGATCGAGCGGTCGAGATGGGCGATGCGGGCGTAGAGCGCGATGAGGATCGCGATCGGCGTGGCGACGGCTGCGGCCGACCACACCACGGGAATGATTGCCGAGTTCGAGCGGCCCTGCGCGAGGAAGCCGGCAACGCCGAAGCCGATGGCGAAGATCGCGGCCATCATCAGATGGAGCGTCACGGAGCTGTCGATCGCGGTCGGCCCGATACCGGACATCGCGCCGCCCGGCAGCACCAGCATGTCGGGATTGGCGCGCACCGCCCATTCGGCGAACACGATGAAGACGGTCGCTGCCGCCGCGCCGAGCGCGCCGGTGGCCGCCGGCGCATGCCAGGCGACGAGAAGAGTCGCGCCTACGAGAAGCGTGAACGCGATCAGGGCCAGATCCGCATGTGCGCTCGACAGCACGATCAGCATGGCGCCGAACAGGTAGGCGCCGAGCGAGCTCGACGAGACCGGCTCGATCTCGCCGTCCTCGATGCTGGGGCCGAACATGAAGCCGCAGACGACGAGCAGCGCGGCGAGCACGAAGCCTGCGATGACGTGGAAGGCGTGCGGCGCGACTTGCAACTCTTCGCTATCCAGACCCGGGAAGACCCAGAGCACGGCAAAGGCGATCGTCGTGACCGCGAGCCAGCGCCACAGCCGGATGCGCGCGAGGCCGAAGCTCGCGGCGGTGACGATGGCGAGATAGATGTAGAGCGCCCAATAGTCCGGCTTGCCGCTGGAGACGAGCAGCGGCGTCACGAAGGCGCCGACCACGCCGAGGCCGGCGAGCGCCGGCCCGTGCAGCAGCGCGGCGGCGAGCGTGCACATGGCCACGATGCCGAGCAGCACGAAGGCGGTCGCGGGCACGAGGAAGCCGTAGAGCGCATAGGCGGCATAGATGGTCGCGAACGCCACCGCCGTACCCGCGGCGGTGAGAATCGCCGGGATGTTGGCGATCGGCAGCGCCTGGATGTTGGAAATGCTCTCCTTGCGCCGCGACCACTCGCCGGCCCCGAGCAGCGCAGCTGCGAACAGGCCACCCAGGAACACGCGCACGCCGGGGCCGAGCAGGCCGGCCTCGATCGAATAGCGCACCATGAAGAAGCCGCCGAGCGCGAGCGCAAGGCCGCCGATCCACACCACCCAGCGGGTGCCGAGCTGCTCCTCGAAGCCGGGCGCAGCGGCCGGCACGGGAGGTGGTGCGGCAGCCGCAGGGCCCGCTTCGAGCGGCGGCGGTGAAAGCTCTTCGGTGACGAGTGGAGGCGGTGCCGCTTCGGCTTCGGGTGCAAGCGGCGGCGACTCGGCGGCCGTCGTCGCGGGCGCAGGCGCTGGCTCCTGCACCGGCATGAGCGGCGGCGGCTGCACCTGCCGCTGCGCGTAGAACATCTCCTCGAGCGAATTCAGTCGCCGGCGCAGCTCGGCCGCCTGGCTGGAGGCCTTGATCGCGATCAGGAAGGCGGCGATCGCAATGATCCACGCAAAGACGTCAAACGGGCCGTCGAACATAAAGCCTCCAGGCGACCGGCGGGCAGGGGCCGGTCACGTAGTATGTCGGGTTAGCGCCGGGAGCGCACGCGCAAGCCCGGCGCGGGCCGCTCCTGGAGCACGTCGCGCCGGAAGCGATAGAGTGCCGCCGGCCGTCCGCCCGTCTGTGTCGACATCACCCCGGTCGGTTCGACCAGGGCTTCCATTTCGACCAGGCGGCGGAAATTCTGCTTGTGCAGGTGCCGGCCGGAGATTGCCTCGACCGTATGCTGCAGTTCGGTAAGTGTGAATTCGGGCGGCAAAAGTTCAAAGACGACAGGACGATACTTCAGTTTTGCACGCAGCCGCGCGATCGCCGTGGCGAGAATCCGGCGGTGATCGAACTGCATCGAGGTCCCGAGCGGGGGAAGCGTCTTGCGCGCTAATGCCGCAGGGCGGCCGTCGCGCCGCGCCTCCTCGACCAGCCCGGCCTCATACAACAGCTCGTAGCGGTCGAGCACGCGCTCCTCGTCCCAGGCCGCCCCGTCGAGGCCGAAATAGAACCGCACGCGATCCTTGCGCGGGAGTGCGCGCGTCGTGTCCGGGGTCTCCTCCGCCGCCCATTCGGTCAGCGCCGGAATGATGTCGCGGGCGATGATCGCGGGCGGCTCCTCGCGCCGGTCTTCCCAGGGAAAGAAGCGATACCATGGCGCGAAGCTCGCCGCATTGGCTGCAAGCTCGCCGTCGACCGCGCGCGTCAAGGCGAGATAGCCGATCGACACCATATGCGCGCCGGTGTCGCCGGCCTCGGCATGGCGGCCGCGATCACCGAATGTGTAGAGCTGCTCGACATAGCCGAGCCGCAAGCCCGCCTGTTCCTCGACCCAGGCGCGCAGGCCGATGTCGAAGGTGCGATGCGCGAGCGCGTCGAACGGGCCGAACGGCAGGCCGGCAAGCCCGTCACTGCCGCGCGCGGTGAGGATGAGGGGCTCATGCCCCTCGATCGCGACGATCGCCGCGGTCAGGCCGATCTCGATCGGCGTCAGCAGCTTATCGCTCATGCGATGATGATCGAGGAAGTTGCCACAAACTCGTCATGCCCGGGCTTGTGCCGGGCATCCACGTTCTTCGTGTCGCGAGAAAGTTCGTGGATGGCCGGGACAAGCCCGGCCATGACGACGTGGATGCGCCTGCGCATCAAAGTGAGCGCGGCGTTGCGGCTGCTATCCGACTCTCGCCTCATTCGAGCTCGATCACGAAGGGGCGGCCCTCGACCATCATCGCGCCCGGGCCGATCTCGTCGAGCGCGCGCAGCATGCGGCCGTTGCGTCCCAGGGCGCGGTCGGCAAGGCCGACGATGCGCCGGTTCGGCGAGGCGATCGGCGAGGCGGCGCGGATCTTCCTGGCGATCTCGAGCTCGTCGCGGTTCGGATTGAGCGCGCAGACCGCCGCGAACGCGCTCGCGGTGGAGCGGCTGATGCCGGCATAGCAATGCACCACCAGCGGCGCGCTACGGTCCCAGCCGCGCACGAAGTTCAGCACCTGATCGATGTGCGTCTCGGACGGTGCGGTAAAACCATCCATCTCCTCGGTGATGTCGTCCATCGACACCTTGAGATGGTTGGCGGGCAGCACGGACACCGGCCGCGCCACCTGCTCGACATTGGCCATCACGGTCAGCACGTGGCTGGCCCTGGTGAGGCGGACGGTTTCGGGAAGCGCGGCGAGGGAACAGACGTGGATCATGGCGGACCTTTTTGCCGCGATTATAGCCGGTGCCGTAGGGTGGGCAAAGCGACATGTCCGCCGTAGCTCGAAGAGCGAAGGCGCAAGCATGCCCACCACCTTTGTCGCAAACGCGAAAGGACGTGGGCACGGCGCAAGCGCGCCTTTGCCCACTCTGCGGCACCTACGCAAACACCGCGCCAAACCGCTCCAGAAACTGCTTCTCGGCTCGCGCCGCCGTCCAGGGCGTAAGGTAGTCGCGCCGGACGCTGTCGGAGAGGCCGGGATCCTTGCCGAACAGGCGCCGCGCCTCGCTCTCGCTGAAGCCGGCAAGCTCGGTCGCTTCCAGATAGGCTGCCCCGCGATCGGCGGCCTTGATCGCCAGCGTGACCTCCTCAGGCAGTACCGGCGGCAGGCCGAAGCGGATGTGGATGGCGCCGAGCAGGCGTTTCTCCACCGCCTTGTAATGGCCGTCGAGCACCGCCTTGAACGGCGAGATCATGTCGCCGATGACATATTCGGGCGCATCATGCAACAGCGCCGCGAGCCGCATGCGCTGGTCGACCCGCGGCATCTCGTGCCGCATCACGGTCTCCACCAGCAGCGTGTGCTGGGCGACCGAGAAGATGTGCGTGCCAACGGTCTGCCCGTTCCAGCGCGCGACGCGCGCCAGCCCGTGCGCGATGTCGGCGATCTCGACGTCGAGCGGGGAGGGATCGAGCAGATCGAGCCGCCGGCCCGACAGCATGCGCTGCCAGGCGCGGGACGCCACGTCGCGTGCAGTCTTCTTGGCCGTCATTTGACCTTGAGGCGCGGCTTGCGCTGCGTCTTGCTGCAGCTGGCGTGACAGTGGCAGTCGACGAGGTGGTCGTTGACCATGCCGGTCGCCTGCATGAAGGCATAGACGATGGTCGGGCCGACGAACTTGAAGCCGCGCGAGGACAGCTCCTTCGAGATTTGCACCGACAATGGCGTCGAGGCCGGCACGCTCGCGGTGGTCTTGAAATGATTGACGAGCGGCTTTCCGCCCATGAAGTCCCACAGCAGCTGCGAGAAGCCCGGGCCTTTCTCCATGATATCGAGATAAGACTTCGCGCTCGCGATCGTGCCGTCGATCTTGGCGCGGTTGCGCACGATGCCGGCATCGTTCATCAGCGCGTGGACCTTCTTGGCATTGTAGCGCGCGATCTTTTCCGGCTGGAAATCGTCGAAGGCTTTGCGGAAATTGTCGCGCTTGCGCAGGATGGTGATCCAGGACAGGCCGGCCTGGAAACCGTCGAGGATCAGCTTTTCGTACAGCGCGCGGTCGTCATATTCCGGCACGCCCCATTCGGTGTCGTGATAGGCAACGTAGAACGGGTCATCGCCCGGCCAGGGGCAGCGGGTCTTTCCGTCGGGATGCAGGCGAGGGGCTCGGCTCATGCGATGGGCTGCTTCGCAGGAATACGGACGACGTCAGGTTCTGCCAGCTTCAAGGCGAGGCCGCCTGCGGTGAGGGGTTGGCCGGCATCGAGCGCGTCGGCGACACGGTCGATGCGCACCAGGGCAATGCCCTTGCCGCCGGATGTCGAGCCGATGGTGCCGACCGGCTTGTCGCCGGCGAGAATGGTCGCGCCGGCTTCGGGCGAGGGACCGTCGAGCAGCACCTTCACGCTGCGGGTGCGCGCGGTGCCGCGATGCTGCATGCGCGAGACGACCTCCTGGCCGACATAGCAGCCCTTGTCGAAATCGACGCCGGCAAGGCGGTCCATGTTGGTCTCGTGCGGGAACGCATCGCTGTACATGAAATCGAGCCCGCCGCGCGGCACGCCGAGCGCGATGCGGTGCGCCTCGTAGTCGGCCGCATCGACCAGCTCGGCGCCGATGAGGTCGGAGAGCTTCTGCTTGAGATCTTCGGGGATCAGGATGCGATAGCCGAGCGTTTCGTTGCGTGGATCGGCGAAGGCAAGATCGGGCTGCGCCGCAGGCTGGCCGTCCCAGGCGGCGAGCACGCCGAGATCGAGGTTTTCCACCGTGACCTTGGCGCGCAGCTTGTAGAATTTTAGCTTGGTGGCGAAGCTCTCGGCCAGCGCCTTCGGGCAGTCGATCAGGAACCCGCCGCCGTGACCCGCGGGGACTTCCGTGATCAGGAAATCCACGATGATCTTGCCCTGCGGCGTCAGCAACGCGCCGAATCGCCCCAGCCCCGGTTTCAGCCTGTCGAGGTCGGTCGTGACCAGGCCGTTGAGGAAGTTGCGCGCATCCTCGCCCGCGACCTTGACCACGCCCCGGTCGGGAAGAAACGCTGATTTCATGCGAAAATCTCTTGCGACATGTTGCTCCGGAACGTAAGCCCGCGAGGCATAAACGACAAGACCTCGAGCCCTGCGCTTGGGGATGACAAGGGCCTTCAGCCATGACCCAGCGTTTCGATGTGATCCTCAAAGGCGGCACCGTCGTCAACCAGGACGGCGGGAATGTTCGCGATATCGGCATCACCGGCGGCCGCATCGCCGAGCTGGGGCCGTTGTCGCAGGCCTCGGCCGCGGAGGTCATCGACTGCAAGGGCCTGCACATCCTGCCCGGCGTGATGGACACGCAGGTGCATTTCCGCGAGCCCGGGCTGGAGCAGAAGGAAGACCTCGAGACCGGTTCGCGCAGCGCCGTGATGGGCGGCGTCACCGCCGTGTTCGAGATGCCGAACACCTCGCCGCTCACCGTGACTGAAGCCACCTTCACCGACAAGGTAAAGCGCGCCCATCACCGCATGCATTGCGATTTCGCCTTCTTCATCGGTGGCACCCGTGAGAACGTGCAGGACCTTCCGGTGCTGGAGCGCGCGCCGGGCTGTGCCGGCGTCAAGGTGTTCATCGGCTCCTCGACCGGCGCGCTGCTGGTGGAGGACGATGAAAGCCTGCGCCGCATCTTCCAGGTGATTCGCCGCCGCGCGGCCTTCCATGCCGAGGACGAATACCGCCTCAACGACCGCAAGTCGCATCGCATCGAAGGCGACCCGCGCTCGCATCCGGTGTGGCGCGACGAGACCGCGGCGCTGATGGCGACGCAGCGCCTCGTCAAGCTCGCGCACGAGACCGGCAAGCGCATCCATGTGCTGCACATCTCGACCAAGGAAGAGATCGAGTTTTTGCGCGATCACAAGGACGTCGCTTCCTGCGAAGCGACGCCGCACCACCTCACGCTCGCAGCCCCCGAATGCTACGAGCGGCTCGGCACGCTGGCGCAGATGAACCCGCCGGTGCGCGGCGCCGATCACCGCGCCGGCATCTGGCGCGGCATCGAGCAGGGTATCATCGACGTGCTCGGCTCCGACCACGCCCCGCATACGCTGGAGGAGAAGCTGAAGACCTATCCGGCCTCGCCCTCCGGCATGACCGGCGTGCAGACGCTGGTGCCGCTGATGCTCGATCACGTCAATGCGGGCCGGCTTTCCCTGGCGCGCTTCGTCGATCTCACCAGCGCCGGCCCCGCGCGCCTCTACAACATGGCCTGCAAGGGCCGCATCGCCGCCGGCTACGACGCCGACTTCACCATCGTCGACTTGAAGCGCAGCGAGACCATCACCAACAAATGGGTTGCGTCCAAGGCCGGCTGGACACCCTATGACGGGTTGCGAGTCACCGGCTGGCCCGTCGGCACCTTCATCCGCGGCCGCCGCGTGATGTGGCAGGGCGAGCTGGTGACGGCCTCGCAGGGCGAGCCGGTGCGGTTTCTGGAGACGCTGAAGCAGTAGGAGTAGGTCAAGCCTCTCCCTCTGCTGTCATGCCCCGGCTTGACCGGGGCATCAAGTACTCCGCGGCGATAGTTGGCTGATACGGCTGCTGCCTCTGGAACACTGGATTGCCCGCCTTCGCGGGAAATGACAGTGTGCCACGACGCACAAGCTCAAATTGGGAGAGGTCCAATGTCCCAGCCAGCCGCTCTCATCACCACCGAGCAGCTCGCCGCCATGCTCGGCGATCCCAGCCTGCGCCTCTACGACTGCACGACCTATAACGAACCTGTCCCACCCGGCAGTGACGTACCCTATCGCGCAGTCCCCGGCGACAAGACGTTCGAAGCCGGCCACATTCCGGGCGCCGACTTCCTCGACCTGCAAGGCGAGTTCTCCGACACCTCCGCGCAACAATTCTTCATGATGCCCAGCGTCGCCCAATTGGAGGCCGCCTTCGGCCGCCACGGCCTCGATGCGAGCAAGACCATCGTGCTCTACAGCATCGGCACGATGATGTGGGCGACGCGGTTCTGGTGGATGCTGCGCTCGCTCGGCGTCGATGCCCATGTGCTCGACGGCGGTCTCGACAAATGGAAGGAAGAGGGGCGGCCGATTGAGACAGGCGCGCCGAGGGGATATCCGGCCACCACCTTCAAGGCCGCGCCGCGCGCGGGCTTCTTCGTCGACAAGACGACCGTGAAGGCGCGGATCGGCGATCCCTCGACGGTCATCGTCAACGCGCTCGGGCCTCAGTTTCATCGCGGCCTCGAGCCGAGCCGCTACGGCCGGCCCGGCCGCGTTCCCGGCAGCGTCAACGTATCAGCCGCAACGCTCGTCAACGCCGACAAGACGCTGACCAGCCTGGCGGACGCCGAAGCGAAATTCACGGCCCAGGGTGTCACGCGCGACAAGAATGTAATCTGCTATTGCGGCGGCGGCATCTCGGCGACGATCGACCTGTTCCTGCTGACGCAGCTCGGCTACGACAGACTGACGCTCTACGACGCCTCGATGGGCGAATGGGCGAGGGATCCGGCGCTGCCGATCGAGACGGATTAGGTTTGGGAAAAGTCTGGAACCTTTTCCCCCGGCCGGCATCCAATGTCCGGAACCAATGGAGACAGGGTGCCCGCCATGCCAGGGACCGCAGCCGGCCTGTCCGCCGGCCTCAGGACGTCGGAATCCGAGCTGATCGAGCGCGCGCGGCGCCGTGACGAGGCTGCGCTCCGCGAGATCATGCAGGCCAACAACCGCAGGCTCTATCGCCTCGCCCGCGGCATCCTGCGCAGCGACAGCGAGGCCGAGGACGTGGTGCAGGAAACCTACGTCCGCGCCTTCACACATCTCGACGGTTTTCTGGGTGAAGCCGCGCTGTCGACCTGGTTGTCGCGCATTGCGATCAACGACGCGCTCGGACGCTTGCGCAGTCGGAAGCCGCAGGTCGAGCTGGGATCGGTGCCGGAGGCAACGCTGGAAGCACAGATCATCCAGTTTCCCCTTTCGTCCGCCGCAACCGATCCGGAAAAATCCATGGCCCAACGCGAGATCCAGCGCGTCGTCGAACACGCGGTCGATGAATTGCCCGACGTCTACCGCATGGTCTTCATCGCGCGGGTGATGGAGGCCATGAGCATGGAGGAGACGGCCGGGCTGCTCGGCATCAAGCCGGAGACCGTCAAGACGCGGCTGCATCGTGCGCGCACCCTGCTGCGCGAGAACGTCGAGAAGAAGATCGGCCCCGTCGTGATGGACGCGTTTCCGTTCGCCGGACAGCGCTGCGAGCGCCTGACCGAGGCCGTGCTGGGGCGCCTTGGCGTCGGGGCGTAATTTTTCGGAACGTTTGCTCGAAACTCGCATCCAATCCCTGTGAAGCAACGCGCCGGCCAGCGTCCGGCACCACAGGAGTATCGAGCCATGTTCACCCGACGGAGCGCGGCGATCGCCGCGGCAATTCTGTTGTCTGGCCCCGCGCTGCTGCAAAGCGCCGGCGCAGCCGACAAGCCCACCGATCCCCAGATCGCCCACATCGCCTACACCGCCGGCGTGATCGACATCAACGCCGCCAAGCAGGCGCAGAAGAAGGCACAGAACAAGGACGTCAAGGCGTTTGCCGAGGACATGCTGCGCGACCACGAGGCGGTCAACAAGCAGGCGCTCGCGCTGGTCAAGAAGCTGAACGTCACCCCTGAAGACAACGACACCAGCAAGTCGCTGTCGAAGCAGGCGAGCGACAAGCTGGCCGAGCTCGACAAGCTCAGTGGCGCCGCCTTCGACAAGGCCTATGTCGCCAACGAGGTCGCCTACCACAAGGCGGTCAACGGCGCGCTGGAGACCCAGCTGATTCCGTCGGCGAACAATGCGGAGCTGAAGAGCCTGCTGCAGACCGGCCTGAAGATCTTCCAGGGCCATCAGCAACACGCCGAGCACGTTGCGGCAGAGCTGAAATAGGGGAGGCAATGATGCCGGAGCGACAGGCTTCGATCGCCATAGCACTTGTCCTTGCGGCGATGGTCGCCCCGGCGCGCGCCGCGACCATCGAGATCACGATGGAGAACCTCGAGATATCTCCGGCCGATGTGTCGGCCAAGGTCGGCGACACCATCAATTGGATCAACAAGGACGTCTTCGCCCACACCGCCACGGCGAAGAATGGCGATTTCGACGTGACATTGCCGCCGAAGAAGTCGGCGACATCGGTTCTGAAGAAGGCGGGAGTGATCGACTATTACTGCCGCTATCATCCCAACATGAAAGCGACGCTCAAGGTCGAGCCGTGAGGGGAGGGAGCAGGTTCCTGATCGCCGCGGGAACATCTCCCGGCCGCCGCGAGACTAATGCTTGTCCGCGGCAAGCGGCTTCCGTGCGATAAACGCGGCAGACTTCGCGAAGGCTTTCGCCAAATCCGTTCGCAAAGTCATTCATCCGTTGACTGGCCCCGCCCGCGTGGCGGGGTCATTTTCGTGACGAGGGATTACTGCCTTGCGAGCGTGACCGAGAACTCGCCGTTGCGGATGCGGCCGGGAAAACCCTCGACGAACTTGGCGACCGCGTCCTCGCCGTAGGTGCCGACGAGTTCGGCGAAGGCCGCAAACAGGCTCGCCTGTGCAAGGCAGTCGCCGTCGACGCCCTCATGGCGCGCTTCGGCCCAGGCCTCGTTGAGATAACTCAGTGCGGCCTGCTTCTGCTCGTGATCGGGCAGCGGCGCGCGGTCGGGGGCGTAGGAAATCGGCTGGCTCATGAAACTCGATCGGGGCTGGGGCGCGATCCACGGCGATGCGCTGTGCGAGAGGTGTAGCACGCGCATTAACGACCGCTAGGCCACATCTTTAAGAACGGTTAACGGCTGTGTACAAAGTCGATGACAGGGTTCCAGCCACGCTGTCATTCCGGGGCGCGCGTAGCGCGAACCCGGAATCCATCGTGCCGCAGACACTGCCGCGAAATGGATTCCGGGCTCTCGCTACGCGAGCCCCGGAATGACAGTGGAGAGAACCTAGTTCGCGTAGCGCGCCGTGAGATCCCGCGAGATCTTCGAGCCTTCCTCGATGTATCGGCGGATCGCGACGGTGGCGGCGGGCGTGCAGCTCCGATAGGTCTGCTGAAAGCCGTTATAGCCGCGGTTGAAGCCGGCGATCATGCGGGTGCGGCGCTCCCCGGAGGGGGTTTCGGCATCGATCAGCGCCTGCATCTCGTTGCGCCATTTGTTGCCCTCGTTGGACCCGCAGATGCCGCGCAGATAGTGCAGCCCGCCGAGGATCTCGGCCAGCCGCTGCAAATCGGCGTCGAACGGCGCCGCCACGTCCTGGGCCCTCGTGGGCCCGGAGGCGCAGGCGAGAATCAGGGCAAAAATGACCAGAAATCGCGTCGACATCGGCGGGGTGTATGCCCCGTCGGGGCCGGGGAAGCAAGGTGAGCCACACGGGCGGTGCGCTCCCTCTCCCGCTCGCGGGAGAGGTGGAGCTCACGGCGCCAGCTAGGCTCCAATCAGCCGCGCGGCGGACTGGATGACCTCCTCCAGTCCTCCGGTCAGCTTGAGGTCTCCGGGGTCCGCCAGAGCGTCGGGGGCGATCCAGCGGTAGTCGTCGAGCTCGTCGTTCAGGACCGTCTCCCGGGCTACCCAGCGGGCGGCAAACGACATGATCAGATAATGGCCGGCGCCGGCCGCCGCCGGCAGCACCTCGCGCCAGCCGGCGAGGCCGACGATCGCGATGTCGAGCCCGGTCTCCTCGTCGACCTCGCGGCTCAGGGCCTGGTGCAGCGACTCGCCGAATTCGACCCGGCCGCCCGGTAGCGAATAGAAGCCCTTGGCGGGCGACCGGGCGCGGCGGGTCAGCAGCACCTTGCCGTCGCGGAAAATGGCGGCGCTGACGGCGAGCTGGGGATGGGTGGGCTGGACGACGGCAACCACAGCTCAGTTCGCCATGATGGTGTCGACGTCGGCTTCCGCCCCGCCATTGATGATGCCGCCGCAGGCGGCGATCAGCGGCTTGACCCAGAGCGTGGCCTGCTCGGCGAGGCGGACGCGGGTCGTGTCCTTTTCGACCTCGCGCATGGCCGAGCCGACCGCTGTCAGGATCGAGGTCATGGTATCGGTGATGTGGTCGAACTGGGCGCGCACGTTGGGGTTGGCCTTCTCATAGGCCTCGATGGCCAGGTCCCGCGCCTTGAAGTTCGATGCCGTGAAATGCTCGGCATAGGACAGCGGCGACCAGGTCAAGAAATCTTCCGCGCATTCCGGCATGTCCGGAACCATTTCCAGCAGCATCACGGCTTCATTGAAATGGTTGAGATAGTCGGTGGCAAGCCCGGTCCGCGGGTTGATATTGGCCACGCGCAGCCGCTCGGCCCAGTCGGCGGCCTCGGGGCCCGTCTGTGCATGCGTCCGCGCGGGTTGGGAGGCCGTTGAGCTCATCTGCCGCAGTGTTAACGTTCGGGGTTAAAAGGACCTGAACGGACCCTATATAGACACCTTGGGATGTGTGGACGCTTCGTCATAACTTCGGCCCCCGCGGCTTTGCGGCAACTGTTTGGCTACATCGAGCAGCCGAATTTCCCGCCCCGGTACAATGTGGCCCCGACACAACCGATTCCGGTCGTTCTGGCCGAGAACGGCGCGCGGCATTTTCGCCTGATGCGCTGGGGCCTGTTGCCGGGCTGGGTCAAGGACCCCAAGGGCTTTACGCTCTTGATCAATGCGCGCTCCGAGACGGTGCTGGAGAAGCCCGCCTTCAAACGCGCGATTCGCCGGCGGCGCGGCCTGATCCCGGCCGATGGCTATTACGAATGGAAGGTGGCGGACGGCCGCAAGCAGCCCTTCTTCATCCACCGCGCCGACGGTGCGCCGCTCGGCTTTGCCGCATTGTTCGAGACCTGGGCCGGGCCGAACGGTGAGGAGCTGGACACGGTCGCGATCGTCACGGCCGCGGCGGGCGAGGATCTCGCCGCCCTGCATGACCGCGTGCCCGTCACCATCAGCCCGCGCGATTTCGAGCGCTGGCTCGACATCAGGGGCGACGAGGTCGATGCGATCCTGCCGCTGATGACGGCGCCGCGCATCGGCGAATTCGCCTGGCACCCGGTCTCCACCCGCGTCAACCGCGTCGCCAATGACGACGATCAGTTGCTGCTGCCGATCAGCGCGGAGGAGATGGCGGCGGAAGCAGAGGCGGCGAAGCCAAAGAAGGCGGCGCGGAAAGCGGCGGCGTCATCTGATGACGGGCAGGGGTCGTTGTTCTAGCCAAGCTGGCGCCATTCACTCCGCCGTCGTCCCGGATCTGCGCTGACGCTTGTCCGGGACGACGGCCGAGTTTTTTGTTGGAGCGTCACACAATCTCCCGTGCCTTAAGCGCCGCGATCTCCGCCGCATCAAACCCCAGCTCGCCCAGCACCGCATCGGTATCGGCGCCGAGCTCCGGTGCCATCCGGTCCAGCCTGCCGCCGCCATGGGCGAGCTTGAAGCCGCTGCCGGCAAAGCGCAGCTGTCCGTAGGGCGTATCCAGCTGCTGAATCGCGCCGCGCGCCTGCACTTGCGGATGGTCGATGACCTCCTCGACCTTCCAAATGCTGGCGCAGGGCGCGCCGGCGTCCTCCAAAATGGTCTCCCATTCGCGCGCCGGCTTTGCCGCCAGCGCCGCTTCGATGATGGCGCGCAGCGCGGGCTCGTTCTCGTTGCGGGAAAACCAGTCGGCAAAGCGCGGATCTGACAGCGTGTCCTCGCGGCCAAGCGCAGCCATCAGCGCGCGGTACTGCTTCTCGTTGTTGACGGCGAGCAGGATGTGGCCGTCGCCGCACTTGAACAAATTCGCCGTGGTCCTGCGGCTCACCGCCTGATTGCCCGAGAGCTGTTGGCGATGGCCGGCGACCGACCAGTCCGCGATCTGTCCCGATAGAAACGCCATCGTCGCCTCCAGCATGGAGACATCGACGAACTGCCCCTTGCCGGTGCGGTCGCGCTGATACAGCGCGCTCGACACGCCGAACGCGGCGGTGGCGCCCGACAGCACGTCGCACACCGCAAAGCCCGCGCGCGTCGGCCCCGTCTCGGGATGGCCGGTGATGGCCATGATGCCCGACAGCGCCTGCATCTTGCCGTCATAGCCGGGCCGCAGGCGATCCGGGCCGGTCTGGCCAAAACCCGACACCGCGCAATAGATCAGTTTTGGATTGATCGCGGACAGCGCTTCATAGCCGATGCCGAGCTTGTCCATCACGCCGGGGCGGAAATTCTCCATGACGACGTCGACGGTCGCTGCGAGCTTCTTCACGATCGCGATCGCCTCCGGCTTCTGCAGATCGAGCGTCAGGCTGCGCTTGTTGCCGTTGACGGCCTGGAATGCGGGGGCGAGCCCGCGCTCGGCCCATTCGCGTGAGAGCGGCGTGCGGCGCATGTCCTCGCCCTCGCGCCGCTCGACCTTGACGACATCGGCTCCCAGCAGCGCGAGCTGGTAGCTCGCATAGGGGCCGGCCAGCACTTGGGTGAAGTCCAAAATCTTCACGCCCTCGAACGGTCGCGTCACGTCGCTCTCCCTTGATTTGTTGTCATTGGAGGACGTCAGGCGGCGCGGTTGCCGCGCGCGATCTCCTTCTGCTTGTCGAATTCGGCACGGCGCCGCGCCAGCTCTTCCGCGCTGAGCTGCGCGACGTTGTTGTAGTCGAGCTTCCAGGAGGCATCTTCGCTCCAGCGCAGCGGCGACTGCATCGTGGTCTGCGGACCGCTCGCGCTCTCCAGCAGCTTGAGCGCCAGCTCGAGCGTCTGCGCCTGCGAGGCGACGTCGTGCGGCTTGCCGGCGGAATTGCCGAGCGGGAAATCGCTGAACAGGAACCGCGGCACGGCGGCGTGCTCGATGATGTCCTTGGCGCAGCCCATGATCACGGTCGGGATGCCGTTTCGCTCCAGATGCCGCGCCACCAGCGCGGTGGTCTGGTGGCAGACCGGGCAGTTCGGCACCAGCACCGCGACGTCAACCTTGTCCGCAAGGCAGCGCGCCAGGATGTCCGGTGCATCCGTGTCGAGCGTGACGCGATGGCTGCGGTTGGTCGGTGCGCCGAAGAAGCGCGGGGCGACCTCGCCGATGCGGCCGGCGGCGGACGCCTTCAAGAGCTGCGGCAACGGAAACCAGGTGCCGTTGTCGGTCGCCGAGGTGTGCTTGCGGTCGTAGCCGATATGCGAGATGCGCAGATCGTGCTCTTTCGATGTGTCGCCGTCATAGACCTGGTAGAACTTGGCGCCGCCATTATACGCCGCGCCCGGCCCCTGATCGCCCTTGCTGGGATCATACGGCGCAGCGGTCGTGATGATGGTCACGCGCGACTTTGCCAGCGGCTTCTTCAGCGGCTGAAACGGCGCCTCGGTGTAATGCGCCCAGCGATACGCGGTGGTGTAGCCGATCGCCGCGTAATAATCGCGGGTGCGCTGCATGTAGGGGACGGGGGAATCATAGTCGGGCGCAAAGCCGAATTCGTCGTCGCGCGGCGCGGACATGGCGCGTCTCCTGGTTCTTGGTTGGCGACAGACTAGAGGTAGTTTTGTGGTTGCTCAACGGGGGCAAGGGGGGCGCAGGCCTGAATTGCAGAATGAGGTGGGGCGGTGCCTCTGACCCTTCACTGGAGGGGGAGGGTAAGCACGTCACCTGAAAATATGCAGCGCCACATATTGCAGCAGCATGATCGCCTTGGCGTCGATGATGCAGCCGTCGGCGATCATCGCCAGGGCCTCGTCGATCGAGAGCTCCAGCACCTCGATGTCCTCGCCCTCATGCTCCAGGCCGCCGCCGTCGCTGACCCGCATCGAAGGCTCGTACTCGGCGACGAAGAAATGCAGCTTCTCGGTGATGGCGCCGGGGCTCATGAAGGCCTCGAACACCTTGTGGACGTGGTGCAGGCGATAGCCGGTCTCCTCCTCGGCCTCGGCGCGGATGCGCTCTTCGGGCTCGGCGTTGTCGAGCACGCCGGCGGCGGCCTCGATCAGGAGATCGTTGTAGCCGCGGATGAAGGCCGGCAGGCGGAACTGGCGCACCAGGATCACGGTACGCCCAGCGCGATTATACGGCAGCACGGCGGCGGCGTTGTCGCGCTCATAGGTCTCGCGGTGCTGCGTCTGCCACTCGCCACTGGCGCGCCGGTACTCGAACGTGGTGGTCTTCAGCGTGGTCCAGCCGTCCGAGAGCACGCGGACGTCCTTGATGCGGACGCGGTCGGAAATGGTCATTTGCCTGATCTCAGTTGCTTGGCGTGGCGGAGCGGCCGTCGAGCCACTTCTGGAACATCACGGATGTCGATAGCTCGAAGCCGAGCGAGCCGTAGAACGCATTGGCCTGCGCGTTCTCGCGGCGGACGAGGAGCTGCAGCTTCGAAATTCCGGCCGCGCGCAACCAGTCCTCGGCCGCCGCCATGATGACGCGGCCATGGCCGCGCTTGCGGCCGTCGGGGTCGACCGCGACGTAATAGACCCAGCCGCGGTGGCCGTCATGGCCGACCATGACGGTCGCAACGATCGCGCCGGCGTCGCGCCCGACCAGCACGGTCGAGTTATCGCGCCGCCGTGCCAGAGCGATGTCGGCATGCGGGTCGTTCCAGGGCCGCGTCAGGCCGCAGCGCTGCCACAGCGCGACGACCTCTTCGACATCGGCATCCCCGATGGCGTCGATCGCAAGAGCGCTCACAGCACTTTCCCCGGATTCATGATGCCAAGCGGATCGAGCATCGCCTTGATGGCGCGCATCAGCTCGATCGCGGTCTTGTCCTTGACGTCGGGCAGCTCGTCGCGCTTGAGCACGCCGATGCCGTGCTCGGCCGAGATCGATCCGCCCATGCGCAGCACGATCTCGAACACGACGGCGTTCATGTCGTGCCAGCGCGCCAGAAAATCCGCGGTATCGGCCCCGATCGGCTGGCTGACATTGTAATGCAGATTGCCGTCGCCGAGATGGCCGAACGGCACCGGCCGCGCGCCCGGGATCAGCTTCACCACGGCGGCGTTGGCTTCCGCGATGAATTCAGGCACCGCGGCGATCGGCACCGAGATGTCGTGCTTGATCGAGCCGCCCTCCGGCTTCTGCGCCGACGACATCTCCTCGCGCAGCTTCCAGAAATTGTTGCGCTGGCTGAGGTTGGCCGCGATCACGGCGTCGTCGACGATCTCCTCTTCCATGGCGCGGGCGAGGATCGTCTCCAGCGGCGTGCGGGCGTCGTCGCCGGGGGAGGACAACTCCATCAGCACGTACCAGGGATGCTTCTCGCTGAGCGGATCGCGCACGTCGATGCCGTGCCGCACCGAGAAATCGACCGCCATCTCCGACAATAGTTCAAAACTCGTCAGCGCGCTCGCGGCCTCGCTCTGCGCGATGGTCAGCAGCTTCAAGGCCGCCGCTGGCGACTTCAGCCCGACATAGGCGGTCTCGACCGCCCGCGGCTTCGGAAACAGCTTCAGCGTCGCCGCCGTGATGATGCCGAGCGTGCCTTCGGCGCCGATGAAGAGATTGTGCAGATTGTAGCCGGTGTTGTCCTTCTTCAGCTTCGACAGCACGCCCAGCACGCGCCCGTCGGCGAGCACGACTTCCAGCCCCAGCGCCATCTCGCGCGCCACGCCATAGGCGAGCGCCGCGGTGCCGCCGGCATTGGTGGAGAGATTGCCGCCGATGGTGCAGCTGCCTTCGGCGCCGAGCGAGAGCGGAAACAGCCGGTCGACGTCGGACGCCTTCGCTTGCGCGATCTGCAGCACCACGCCGGCTTCGACCGTCATGGTGTTGGAGGCGGTGTCGACTTCGCGGATCTTGTCGAGCCGCCGCAGCGACACCACCACCTCGCCATTATGCGGCGTCTGCCCGCCGACGAGCCCGGTGTTGCCGCCCTGCGGCACTAGCGCGATTTTGTGTTCTGAGGCGAGCCTGCAGATTGCGGAGACCTCCGCCGTCGAGCCCGGACGCAGCACCAGCGGCGAGCGGCCGTGGAACAGATTGCGCTCCTCTGTGACGTAAGGCTCGATGTCGGTTGCATCGGTGATCGCGTGCTTGTCGCCGACGATCTTGCGGAATTGGTCGATCAGTTCGGGCGCAAGTGGAGGGATCGCAGGCTTATTGATGTTCATTGTCTCGTCTCTACTTCCACTCTCATCTCGCCACGGCAGCCCGGCGTAGCCGGTCGTTGATCGCTTCGCCCAGATCGTCTTCGGGGATCGTCATCACCGCGATGGCCCGTGGCCCCTTCGCATCGAGGGCGCGAAGATAGCCGAACAGATTGGCGGCGGCTTCATCGAGATCACCGGTGGGCGACAAATTCATGACGGCGACGGCCGTATCGACGCCAGGCAGGCGCTCAGAGCCGAACGCCAGCAGCGCTTCGCCGGGCGCAACGTCCTGCGCGCGAAGCCGCACGCTGGCGCGCGGCGCGTAATGCGAGGCCAGCATGCCCGGTGCCAGCGGCTGGCTGTCGTCGCTCTCGGCCTCCACCGGCAGCCGCGCCAGGGGGGCGCCCAGCACCGCCTCGATCCGCTCGCGCGACAGCCCGCCGGGGCGCAGCAGCATCGGTGCCTCGAGGCAGCCGACAATGGTCGATTCGACGCCGACCGTTACAGGCCCGCCGTCCACGATCAGGTCGATCCGCCCCGACAAGTCGCTCTCGACATGGGCCGCCAGCGTCGGCGAGACGTGGCCGGAGATGTTGGCGGACGGCGCCACCACGGCGCCGCCGAAGGCGCGGAGGATCGCCTGCGCCACCTTGTGCGCGGGAATGCGAATCGCGACCGTGTCGAGGCCCGCGGTGGCGAGCTCGGCCACCGCGCAGCCCTCCGTCTTCGGCACCACCAGCGTCAGCGGTCCCGGCCAGAACGCTTCCGCGAGCCTCAACGCGCGCGCGTCGAACCGGCCGATCCGCCGCGCGGCGGCAATGTCCGGGACATGGGCGATCAGCGGATTGAAGGCCGGCCGCCCCTTGGCGGCGTAGAGATGGGCGATCGCGGCGGCATTGGCCGCATCCGCCCCGAGCCCGTAGACGGTCTCGGTCGGAAACGCGACCAGCCCGCCGGCGGCCAGCGTGCGGGCCGCAGCCTCGGCGCCGGCCTCGCCGGCCGGTAAAATCAGCGTTTCAAGACCCGTTTTCACAGGGACAAAATTCCTCATGCCGGCCGCTTGCAGTGCGCCGAACCCGCCGCTATAAGCCGCCTTCTTGTCGGAGTGTGGCTCAGCCCGGTAGAGCACTGCGTTCGGGACGCAGGGGTCGCAGGTTCGAATCCTGCCACTCCGACCATTCTTCCAAAAGTCGACGTTTTCCAGAGGTTTGGCGGACCGGCCGCCGGCGCCTCGGGAGCGCCCTTTTGCAACGATTTCGGGATCGGGTCCACGGCCGATTTGGCCGGGCAGGGCGGTCTGTTGCGGCGGCATGGCTTGTTGCGGCCCATGGGCCGGACCCGACCGACCGGACGGCTCGGCATTCCCCCAGCAGCCCCTTTTCCGCGCGGCGTTCCCCTCGGGCGCCGGTCGCGCGATATGCTACCTAGCGATATCGTCCCGGTCCGGAGCCCAGATGCAAACTCCTCGTCCAGCTCTGCGGCGGCACACGCTGACGGGCGCTCTCGCGCTTGCGGCGATCGCGGCGGTGGGCTGGCTGGCCTACGTTCTCGCGCTGGATGCAGGGTTTGCGCGCATGCAGCGGGAGGGCAATGACCGGCTTGCGCTGATTGCAAGCACCTTCGACGCGACCGTCGCGCGCTATCGCTATTTGCCGGCGGTTCTGTCGCTCGCCGATCCCATCCGCGAGCTCTACCGCGATCCCCATGACGCATCGGCGACCGCCGCCGCGAATCGCTACCTCAATTCGCTCAACCAGGGAGCTCGATCGGCCGAGCTGTATGTCCTCGACAGCACCGGTCTCGCTCTGGCGGCGAGCAATTTCGACCAGGATTCGAGTTTCGTCGGGCACAATTACGCGTTCCGCGCCTATTTCGTGGACGCCATGCGCGCCGGCGAGGGCCATTACTACGCCGTCGGCGCCACCACGGGACAGCCCGGCTATTTCCTGTCGCATCGGATCGTGGAGGGCGGCAAAACCCTCGGTGTCGCCGTGGTCAAGATCGATCTCGGTTCGCTCGAGTCCGACTGGGCGCGGGCGGGCGACCTCGTGGCGATGGAGGACGAGAACGGCGTGATCTTCCTCGCCAGCCGCGAGGACTGGAAATATCGTCCGCTGCTCCCGGTGCCGGCGGAGCGGCTCGCAGAGCTGAACGCCGCACAGCAATTCGGTCAGGCGATCGACGCCGCTCCAATCTTCGTGCCCGAGCGCGATCGGCAGCGCATCCAGATCGGTCGCGCGCGCGGTCGCGGTAATGCCGAGCTCGGGGAATACGCCCTTCAGGTCCATCCGCACGACCAGGGCTGGAAGCTGCTCCTGTTCTCGGACGTCGCGGATGCCAAGCGCAGTGCGGCGACCGTCGCGATCGCGAGCGTCCTGGCTCTCGTCGCCGCGCTGCTGGTCGTGCTGGTTGCCTGGCAGCGGCGGCAGGCCGTCAGGGCGAAGCTCGAGGCGCATGACGTTCTCGAGCGGCGCGTGGCCGAGCGCACGGAAGAGCTGCGCCGGACCATGGAAAGCCTGGTGCAGAGCGCCAAGCTCGCGAGCCTCGGCCAGGCGCTTGCCGGCGTCGCGCACGAGATCAACCAGCCGCTCGCGGCGCTGATCACCTATGTCGCGAGCAGTCGCGTCCTGCTCCGCCGCAACGAGGTCGATCGCGCGGCCGCCAACCTCGACCTGATGTCTTCGATCGCCGAGCGCATGATGGCACTGATCGATCATCTGCGCATGTTCGCGCGCAAGGAGACCGGGACGCGCAGCGCCGTAGAGCTCGCGCCTGTCATCGACAATGCGGTCCGCCTGCTGCAATACCGCATCGACCACGAGCATATCGAGGTGGTGCGCGAGGCGCCTGCCGAGCCGCTCCATAGCCTTGCCAATCCGATCCGGCTCGAGCAGGTCGTCGTCAATCTGCTGTCGAATGCGATCGATGCGATGCGCGATTGCGAGCGGCGGGTGCTCCAGGTCCGGCTCGGCCGCCGCGACGACAGCGCTGTGATCGAGGTCGGCGACACCGGCGCCGGCATCGTACCCGAGCACCTCAAATCGCTGTTCGACCCGTTCTTCACCACCAAGGAGATCGGCGAGGGGCTTGGCCTCGGGCTTTCGATCTCGTACGGAATCGTCAGGGAGTTCGGAGGAGATATCTTGGTGGAGAGCGCGCCGGGCAAAGGCTCGACTTTCAAGGTCGTCATTCCGGTCGTGGATGTCGCGCCGGTTTTCCAGCAATCGGAACTGCAGGCATGAGCGGGTCCTTGCTCGTCGTCGACGACGAGGAGATCGTCCGCAATTCGGTGCGGCAGTGGCTGGAGCTGGGCGGGTTCACGGTCCGGGTTGCCGCGGGCGCGGACGAGGCCATGCGCCTCGTGAAGGAAACTCCGCCCGACGCCGTGCTGACCGATTTTCGCATGCCGCAGCGATCCGGGCTCGAGTTGATGCGCGACATTCGCCGCGCCGATCCTGATATTCCCGTCGTGCTCCTGACCGCGCATGGCGACGTGCCTCTGGCGGTCGCTGCGATGCGCGAGGGCGCCTACGATTTCCTGCAGAAGCCTCATGATCCCGAGCTGCTCTCGGCAGTCATGACCCGCGCGATCGAGCGGCGACAGTTGAAATTGCAGCTTCGCCAGCTCTCGGATCGCCTCGCCGCGCCTGGCGAGATCGATGCCCGCCTGATCGGCCTGTCGAAGCCGATGGTCGCGGTGCGCGCCAGCGTGCTCGAGCTCGCCGGTCACGATCGCGACGTGATCGTCACCGGCGAGACCGGAACCGGCAAGGAGGTGGTGGCGCGGGCCCTGCACGATTTCGGTCCGCGCGCGAAGGCGCCTTTCGTTGCCGTGAACTGCGCCGCGATCCCGGCCGAATTGTTTGAAAGCGAATTGTTCGGCCATGAGGCCGGCGCCTTCACCGGCGCACGTGGCGCCCGCATCGGAAAGTTCGAGCACGCGAGCGGCGGCACGCTGTTGCTCGACGAGATCGAAAGCATGCCGCTTCCGTTCCAGGCCAAGATCCTGCGGGCGCTGCAGGAGCGCGCGATCGAGCGGGTCGGGTCCAACAAGCTGCTGCCGGTCGACGTTCGCGTCATCGCGGCAGCCAAGGGTGATCTCGCGGCCGACAGCCGCCAGGGGCGCTTCCGCTCCGACCTTTACTTCCGTCTTGCGGCGGCGGAGGTCCACCTGCCGGCGCTGCGCGAGCGCGGCAATGACGTCCTGCTGCTGTTCGAGCATTTTGCCGCCGCTGCCGCCCAGGGCGCGGGCCGCACGATGTCGCCGCTGCGGGCGGACGATCTCGATGCGCTGCTCGCGCATGACTGGCCTGGCAATGTGCGCGAGCTGAAGAACGTCGCCGAACGCTATGCGCTGGGACTGGTCGCGACCGGTCGCAGCGTCGCCGAGATCCTTCGACGCGGCGAACCGGGAGCGCCGCAGCGGTCGCTCGCCGACCGTGTTGCGGCCTACGAGCGTGCGCTGATCGAGGCCGCCTTGCGCGAGCATGACTGGTCGATTGCCGCCGTCACCGAGGAGCTCGGCGTGCCGCGCCGGACGCTGAACGAGAAGATGGCGAAATACGCGCTGGCGCGGCCCGGCCGCAGGGAGCCCTGAGCCGGCGATTGATCGGCGGAAATCCGCCGATGTCGACATTCGCATCGGCGGATTCTTGCCGACGCTCCCGCCCTCGCGTGGCCGTCCTCCTCAAAAACTGCGCAATTTACGGCAATTCCCCCCGTTTTTGCGTGCCGCTCACGATTGGCACGGTCGTTGCTGAAGCACCGCCGAAACCATCCGGTTTTCCAATAAATCTGCGGAGGACGTCGTGAGTTCACAGGAAGCCTCGATTCAGACTGTCGGAGCGCCCGCCACGGAGCAGCGTGCCGATATCACCGACATGAAGCGCCGGTTGCGCGCGATCTTCGTCGGCTCGGTCGGCAATCTCGTCGAGTGGTACGATTTCTACGCCTATGCGGCGTTCTCCCTGTATTTCGCCAAGGCGTTCTTCCCTGATGGTGACGAGGTGGTGCAGCAGCTCAATGCGGCGCTGCTGTTTGCTGCGGGCTTCCTGGTGCGCCCGCTCGGCGGCTGGATGTTCGGCCATCTGGCCGATCGCTATGGCCGGCGCAACGCGCTGACGCTGTCCGTCGTGATGATGTGCTTCGGGTCGCTGATCATTGCGGTGACACCGACTTATGCTTCGATCGGTCTGGCCGCTCCCGTCATCCTCGGCCTCGCGCGGGTCCTGCAGGGGCTGAGCCTCGGCGGCGAATACGGCACCAGCGCCACCTATCTCAGTGAGGTCGCCGACGAGAAGAATCGCGGCTTCTACTCCAGCTTCCAGTACGTGACCCTGATCGGCGGGCAGCTCTGCGCCATCCTCGTGCTGCTTCTCCTGCAGAAGGTGTTTCTCTCGACTGAGGAGATCCGGGCCTGGGGCTGGCGCGTGCCATTTGCGTTCGGTGCCGTGCTCGCGGTCGTCGCGGCCTTGATGCGGAGCAATCTGCACGAAACCGACGCCTTCAAGAGCAGCCAGGCCGCGGTGAAGAAATCCAGCTCGATCCGCGCGCTGCTGAACTACCCGCGTGAGCTGATGCTCGTGGTGGGGCTGACCATGGGCGGCACGGCGGCGTTCTACACCTACACCACCTATATGCAGAAATTCCTCCGCCTGTCGGTGAAGCTGACCGACGACCAGACCACCATGGTGACAGCGGGAAGCCTCGTCTTCGCGATGGTGCTGCAACCGGTCTACGGTGCGATCTCCGACCGCATCGGGCGCAAATGGCTGCTGATCGGCTTCGGCGTATCCGGCACGTTGTTCACCATTCCGTTGCTGACGACGCTGCAGGCCACGCACGATGCATTTTCCGCCTTCCTGCTGATCGCCGCCGCCTGGATGATCGTGTCGGGCTATACTGCGATCAATGCGGTGGTGAAGGCGGAACTGTTTCCGACCAGCGTACGCGCAACGGGCGTCGGGGTGCCCTATGCGCTGACCGTCTCGATCTTCGGCGGTACCGCCGAATCGATCGCGTTATGGTTCAAGTCGATCGGCCACGAAAGCTGGTTCTACTGGTATCTGACCGGCTGCATCGCGGTTTCGCTGCTGGTCTATCTGACGATGCGCGACACCAAGGCGACGTCCGCGATGGATCGTCACGAATAGGTCGGGGTCCCCGGGGCGGGCGGTGGGGTTCCTCACCGCCTTGCCACCACCACCCCCACCAGAAACGCCACCAGCAGCGCCGGCAGCGGCGCTTCGCGCACCATGCCGCGAACGATGTCGGGCCAGTGCTGTTCGGGGACGAGTTTTGGGGACCTGACTTCAGGCGTCGCAGGTATGTCCCAGCTCGACGCGAGTTCGGCGATCTCGCTTTGCGCGAGACGCACGCCGTCACGCACCCGGAAGATCGCAGCCTCCGATTGCTCCCGCGGCGCGAGCGCCGTCAGCGTCGCGATCGCCGTGCGTAGCGTCATCTCGCCAAAACCTTGCAGCCTCACCTGCTCCTCGGGATCGGACGTCATGCGAAATCCCTTACAGCGCGAAATGGCGCGCGAGAGCGAAGGCCGCCGTCGCGCACAGGACCAGCGTGGATACCGCGCCGGCCACGCCGCGCGCGAGATGGGTTCGCGTCAGGTGCCTGGTCATGATCGTGCTCCATGCTCTCATGGAAATGACGGCGAGAGAGGTTGGTTCCTCGCGCGACTGAGAGGGAGCGACGGGTTTCGCTGGCGCCAACGCCGAATCGCCAGGGGTGACTACTTCCGCAGCA
This sequence comes from Bradyrhizobium sp. CCBAU 11430, assembly GCF_028128855.1. Taxonomy (NCBI): domain Bacteria; kingdom Pseudomonadati; phylum Pseudomonadota; class Alphaproteobacteria; order Hyphomicrobiales; family Nitrobacteraceae; genus Bradyrhizobium; species Bradyrhizobium sp. CCBAU 11430. The sequence continues at coordinate 64,434 of NZ_LBJV01000070.1, read as the reverse complement.
ACTCGCTCAATGCCGCCGTCGCCTCGGCGCAGCGGATGTCGTCGATCTCGCGGGACAGGCTGAGCGCGCTCGCTCTCAGTTCCTCGAGTTTCCAGCTCTCCGGATGCTGGTTTTCGAGTTGACCGAGACGCTTGTTCAGATCGTCCAGTCTCGACTGGAGCTGCCCGATGCTGGCATCTCCATTCACTTTCCAAACGCGTTGTGCACGCATCGCCGTTCCCCTGCTAGTCTCACGGCCTTGTGAGAGCGGTTCGTGGCCGGAATGGGAGTTTGTTTTGTCCGGCTTCAGATCGCGGGGAACCGTTGCAGATTCGCAACGTTTTGATGCGCGGGCGCCGGCCGCTGCACAATGATACCCGTAGGCATGGAATTTGATTGTGCCTCATCGCGACGATGGGTCGAGCCGGCCTGTGCGCGCGGTGCGCTGCTAGATAGGCTCAGGCCCGATGCACTCCGGAAGACGAGGGAATGAGGCGTGGCGAGATTCGTAACTATCGCAGCCGGCCAGCTTGGCCCGATCGCAAGGACCGCGAGCAGGACGGAAGTTGTCGCCCGGCTGATGGCCTTGATGCGCGAGGCGAAAGCCTGCGGCTGCGATCTGATCGTCTATCCCGAGCTTGCGCTGACGACGTTTTTTCCGCGCTGGTATTTTGAGGATCAGGCCGAGATCGACAGTTTTTTCGAGCGCGAGATGCCGGGGCCGGAGACGCGTGCCCTGTTCGATCTCGCCCGCGAGATCGGTATCGGCTTCTATCTCGGCTATGCCGAGCTGACGGTCGAGGCCGATGTCGTCAGGCGCTACAACACGTCCATTCTGGTCGACAAGAGCGGCGCGATCGTCTCGAAGTATCGCAAAGTCCATCTGCCCGGCCATGCCGAGCCCGAGCCGTGGCGGAAATTTCAGCATCTGGAAAAGCGCTACTTCGAGCCGGGCAGCGGTTTTGGCGTGACCGAGGCCTTCGGCGGCGTGATGGGCATGGCGATCTGCAACGACCGCCGCTGGAGCGAGACCTACCGGGTGATGGGCCTGCAGGGCGTCGAGATGGTGCTGATCGGCTACAACACGCCGGTGCACAATCCGCCCGCGCCCGAGCATGACGATCTCTCGCTGTTCCACAACCATCTGGTGATGCAGGCCGGCGCCTACCAGAACGGCACTTTCGTGGTCGGCGTCGCCAAGGCCGGCGTCGAGGAGGGCGTGGATCACATCGGCGGCAGCTGCATCATCGCGCCCTCGGGCGAGATCATCGCGCGATGCACGACCAAGGGCGACGAGATCGCGCTGGCGCGCTGCGATCTCGACCTCTGCAACTCCTACAAGCGCACCACCTTCAATTTCGACCTTCACCGCCAGCCGCAGGCTTATGGGATGATCGTGGAACGGAAGGGCGTGACGACGACGGCGCATGGGACGCCGGTGTTGCGGAAGGGGTGATCTCCATCCTGACGACCGTGCAGGATGACGGAGCGGAGAGGGCTGTGTCGCCCTCTGTCAATCCACGCGCGCAGAAATATTCCACTTTACCGAAATTCGGTTTCGGCGTATGTGTTGCCCGTCCCGGCTTGACCTTGAGGGGCGATCGCGCGTCGTCACGTTTCGCGAGCCGGGTTGCGGTGGACGCGACAGCGTCGGCACGAGATGGTAGCGGGCAGGGCGGGTAGTCCCTGTGAGCCCGAAACCGCGTGCGGACGAGCGACGCTGAACGCGTACGGCAAAACCGTGTGGTCCTGGCCGTCGTTGCTACGGTCAAGTCCTGCGAAGGTGCGAGCGGGCCCAACCGGGCAGACTGCATCATCCAATTCGCGGGAGCGAGGGAGGCCAGAAGGAAAGTTCGGCTCCCGGGAGATCACGGCATATGCCGTCCGACCATCGCGCAGGGAAGGCCGAGTGATCGGCACCACCTGTATGCTGCTGTGCGGTTCTTCCTGCGTGTGCATTTCGCGCAGCGGACCGCGGGTGCGAACCGGCACCCGGCCTTCCCTGCGCCCTCTTGGATTGGAGGGTGGAGAGTTGAAGCAAAGCTCGGGCGAAATCCGCCGCGAGGACGCGAAGGCGTGTCTGTGAGCTGAGCTGCGTGCCACAAACTCGATATCGTAGGGTGGGCAAAGCGCAGCGTGCCCACGTCTTGTTGCTTATGGAGAGAGATCGTGGGCACGGCGCCATGCGCCTTTGCCCACCCTACGGCACTGCGCGCTTGGAGAACGAGCCATCGCCTCATACACCGTCATTGCTTCGTCGCTAGAGCTCGTCGCGATGACGGTGGAGAGGGCGAGCGCCACACTCCGCTCGCGTGCCCCGGACGCAGCGCAGCGCTCGGGCGATGCGAAGCATCGTCCGGGGCGGTGCGCTGCAGAGCCGGGGCCCATCCATCCGCATCGCGCCCTGTCGCCTTCTGGGTCCCGGCTCTGCGCCGCAACGCTTCGCGTTGCTGCTTGTCCGGGACACGAGGCCCGGGGCCTGCTTATCCGACCACCCGATCTCCCCCATCACAACCAATTGTCTTTATTAGGAAACAATCATTCCCTATTATCCCGCAATGCAAAAAGCCGCCCGCCGATCGCCGTCTGCCGCCCGTCCGCCCGGTCGTCCCCGGGAATTCGACATGGATACGGCGCTGGACCGCGCCGTGCGGGTGTTTCGTGAGCGCGGCTATCATGCGACCTCCATCGGCGACCTTACCGCGGCGATGCGGCTGGCGACGGGGAGCATCTACAAGGCGTTTCGCGACAAGCATGCGGTGTTCCTGGCTGCCTTCGAGCGCTATACGGCGCTGCGCCAGGAGCAGACCCGCAGCGCCGCCCGGCGCGGCACAAACGGCCGCGATCGGGTCCGCAATTTGCTGCTGTCCTATGTGGAGCAGTCCCAGGGCGCCGAGGGACGGCGCGGCTGCCTCGTGGTCGGCAGCGCGGTCGAATTGTCGGCGGTCGATTCCGTCGTCGCCGCCCGCGTCGCCGCGCAGCTCGAGACCAACGAAGATTTCATCGCCGGCCTCATTCGCGAGGGGCAGGCCGACGGCTCGATTCCCGGTCATGTCGCGGCCGACGACACCGCGCGGCTGATGATCTGCATCACGCAGGGCCTGCGTGTCGTCGGCAAGGCGCGCCTGCCGCTCGACGGGACCCGCCTCGTCGGCGTCGCGATGAAACTGCTCGCCTGAATTTGTGTCCTATTAGGGAACGATCATTCCCGTTTCTCGGAGACTTCGCGTCATGACGATGAATGCCACGATCGAGACCGCGCCCGAACCGGATGCGGTGTCGCAGCGCCTGACCTTCGTGCTTGCCGCGGCCTGCGGCATGATCGCGGCCAACATCTACTACGCGCAGCCGCTGATCGCCCCGATCAGCGCCGCGCTCGGCCTGTCGCACGCAGCTGGCGGGCTGATCGTCACCATGACGCAGATCGGCTACGGCACCGGGCTGCTGCTGATCGTGCCGCTCGGCGATCTCGTCGAGAACCGTATCCTGATCTGCTCCGTCATCACGCTCGGCGCGGCGGCGCTGCTCGCCGCCGCGTTCGCCACCCACGCGTTGCCGTTCCTGATCGCCGCGCTGTTCATCGGCCTCGGATCGGTCGCGGTGCAGATCATCATTCCCTATGCCGCGCATCTGGCGCCGGAAGCCATCCGCGGCCGTGTCGTCGGCAACGTCTCGACCGGCCTGATGCTCGGCATCATGCTGGCGCGTCCGGTGTCGAGCTTCGTCACCTCGGCGCTGTCGTGGCACGCGGTGTTCTTCGCCTCCGCCGCGCTGATGATCGTGCTGACGGCCGTGCTCTGGATGACGCTGCCGAACCGCAAGCCGGTGACGCGGATGCACTATGGCGAACTGTTGCTGTCGATGCCGCATCTGGTGCGGGCGACGCCGCTGCTGCGGCGCCGGGCGCTCTACCAGGCCAGCCTGTTCGGCTGCTTCACCCTGTTCTGGACGGTGGCACCGCTCCAGCTCGCCGACGCGTTCGGCTTCACCCAGCGCGGCATCGCGCTGTTTGCGCTGGCCGGCGTGGCCGGCGTGTTCGCGGCGCCCATCGCCGGACGGCTCGCCGATCGCGGCCATAGCCGCATCGCGACGCTGGTCGCGATGCTGCTCGCGGCCGGGGGCTTCCTCGTGACCTATCTCGGCGCGCCCGGCTCGATGCTGAACCTGGTCTGTCTGGTCGCGGCGGCAATTGCCATCGACGTCGGCGTCCAGGGCAATGTCGTGCTCGGCTTCCGCGCCATCTTCGCGCTCGGGCACGAGCACCGCAGCCGCCTCAACGGCCTCTACATGGCGACGTTCTTCACCGCCGGCGCGGCCGGCTCCGCGGTCGGCGCCTGGGCTTTCGCGCAAGGCGGCTGGACGCTCGCATCGGCCATCGGCCTCGCTCTGCCCGTCATCGGCTTGCTCTATGCGGCGACCGAATAGCCGCCGGCCACAGCAATTGTGCGATGCGGCCGTTTACCGGGCCGGCGGCGACCGAATAGCCGCCGGCCACAGCAATTGTGCGATGCGGCCGTTTACCGGGCCGCGGGAGGCAGCCGGGTGATGCAATTTGCATCTCGCGATTCCGGTGCTGCTGTAGTACTTTGGTCTCAAGCAGGCCCGGTTAATGGGCGGCAGGGGGAGGCTGATGAGGCGTGCGGGGCTGTTTGGCGTACCGCGGGTACGGCCATGGTCGTGGCAGGCGTTTCTGCTCGGATGCGTCGTTGTCGCCATGTCGGCTGCGTTTCAGGGCATTTGCGTTGCGCTCGGCGCAAAGCTCTATTTTGCAGCGTTCCTGCCCGGCCTGTTCATACTCGGCATCGTTGCGGGCACGCCGGCGGCGGGGTTTGCCGCGCTGTTCACCATTCCCCTGGTGTGGTGGGCGTTCATTCCGCCCTTCTTCGAGTTCAACGCGCTGAGCAACGCAAATACCGATTCCATCAACCTGTTCTGCCTGCTCGCGGTGCTGCTGATTGGCCTCGCCGATCTCTGCCGCGAGACCATGAGGATCGTCAGCCAGGGCGGGTTGAAGTCCCCGGGCGAGAGCGCGGCAACGAATCCGCAATAATTCGCCTTTGCCCGGCCGTGCACGTTGCGTCCGCGCAACAGTCCGGCAACCATCCGCAAGCTTGCCGCGCGCCGCTAACTTTTCGAAAAAGATTTGGCCGCAGTTTCTCCCCCGGGAATGACGAGGGAGTTTTCGGACATGAACGGTCAAGCCATCTTGGAGAATGTGCGCCGCTATCGCGGCATCGCATCGCTTTATCGCCAGACCGCTGCGTTCCGCCCGGGCCAGAGCTGGTCGCTGCTGGAGCAGGCGAGCGATTGGGAAGCGCGGGCGTTGTCGGAGCTGGAAGCCTATTTCGCGTTGCGCGCGGACTACGCCGCTCCGCTCGCAGCCTGATTGTTAACCATCGCTCACGATATGATCGTCAGATCGGGTGCGGGCACCACGAATCGTCCGCCCCAGGCGCGAACTTCCGCCAGCTGGGCGATGATCTCGTCCTTCAGATTCCAGGGCAGGATGAAGACGTAATCGGGCCTGGCCGCGATCAGGGCGGCGGGATCGCGGATCGGCAGATGCGATCCCGGAAGCAGCAGGCCCTGCTTATGCGGATTGCGGTCCACGGTGAACGGAATCAGCTCGCGCGTGACGTCGCAATAATTGAGCAGCGTGTTGCCCTTCGCAGGCGCGCCATAGGCCAGCACCGACTTGCCCGCGCGCCGCGCCGCGACGAGAAAGTCGCGGATCGTCTCGCGCTTGGCCGCCACCTTGGCCTGGAAATCACGATAGCTCGCCGGCTGGTCGAGCCCTGCCAGGGTCTCGCGCCGGCGCAAGCTCTCGAGTGTGGGCGAAGGGCTCTGAGGCGCAGCCTCGGCGCAGACATGCAGGCGCAGCGAGCCACCATGGGTCGGCAACTCGTCCACGTCGAAGACGCGCAACGCGTGTGCGCGAAACACCCTCTCGAGGGTCGCGAGCGAGAAGTACGACAGATGCTCGTGATAGATCGTGTCGAACTGGATGCCTTCGATCAGGTGCAACAGATGCGGAAGCTCCAGCGTGGCGCGCCCGGTCTCGGGCAGGAGAATGCGCAGGCCCGCGACGAAATCGTTGATATCAGGGACGTGCGGCAGCACGTTGTTGGCGACGATCAGCTCGGGCCTATGACCTTCGGCGCGCAGCGCGGTCGCGACGTCGCGGCCGAAATAGCAGATCCGGGTCGGAATCCCCTTGGCGATCGCAGCGGCCGCCGGACCGCTGGCCGGCTCGATGCCGAGCGCACGGATGCCGGCGCGCAGGAAATATTGCAGCAGATATCCATCGTTGCTGGCGATCTCGATCACCTCGGACGCTGCGCCGAGCTTCGCACGGACGACCATCTCGGCGGCATAGCTCTCCGCATGCCGGAGCCAGCTCTCGGAATAGGACGAATAATACAGATACTGCTCGAAGATGTTGGCCGCAGGCTCGAATTGCGGAAGCTGCGCCAGTCCGCAGGCGGGGCACACACGGGCATGCAGCGGATAGGTCGGCTCAGTCGCCTCCGCCCGCTCCGGCGGCACGAAGGAATTCGCCAAAGGCGACAGGCCGAGATCGACGAAGGTCTCATCGAGCTCCCGCGCGCAAAAGCGGCATCGATGCCTGTCCATGAACGGATCGTCCGGTTGTGCCGTCGTGCCGCGGCTGTTAGTGAATTCTCCCAAGCCACGGAAATTCCGACAACGTTGCGCATGATGCAACCCAAAAGGCGTTTCGGTGAACCGACGTTCGCAACGGCGGCGTCGCGGTGCGGAGGCCCGGGATGAAGTTCACTGCATTGGCGCTGCCAGGCGTGGTTGAAATCGGGATCGAGCCGGAGACCGACGCGCGCGGATTCTTCGCCCGGCTGTTCGATGCTGAGGCCTTCGCGGCGCAGGGCCTGCCGACGCATTTCGCGCAGCACAGCCTCTCGCATAACGAGCGCGCCGGCACGTTGCGTGGCCTGCACTATCAGATGGGCCGACCGGAGGCCAAGCTGGTGCGGTGCGTTGCCGGCCGCGCGTTCGACGTGATCGTCGATCTGCGCCGGTCGCTGCCGACCTATGGACAATGGTGCTCGGTCGAGCTCGCCGCCGGCCGTGGCAATGCCGTATTCATTCCCGCCGGATGCGCGCACGGCTTCCAGACGCTCACTGAGGGCACCGAGCTGATGTATTGCATCGATGTGCCCTATGACGCGCAAGGCGCGGCCGGCATTCGCTGGGACGATCCATCGCTCGCGATCGACTGGCCGCTTGCCGATCCTATTCTGTCCGCGCGCGACCGCGCGCTGCCGTGTCTCGCATGAGGCGGGTGTTGGTCACGGGCGCGTCCGGCTTCGTCGGTCGTGCGCTGTTGCCTGTGCTGACTGGTCGCGGCTTCGAGGTGCACGGCGTCACGCGCGCGACTCAATCGGCGGTGGCCGGTGTGACATGGCATGCGGCCGATCTCCTCACCGAAGCCGGCCGCGTACATGCGCTGTCGGCATCGCGGCCGACGCATCTCGTTCATCTCGCATGGGAGGTGCGGCCGGGCCGCTATCGCGAGGATCCCGTCAATCGGTTGTGGGCCGAGGCGAGCATTGACCTGTTGTCACGTGCGCGAGCCCGCGGCACCCAGCGCATCCTCGGCATCGGAAGCTGCCTCGAATACGGACCGCAGAGCGGCCCGTGCGAGGAGCAGGTGAGTCAATGCCGTCCCACGACACTGTACGGACAAGCCAAGCTCGCGACGGCCGAAGCCTATATCGCGGCAGGCGCCGCCTGGGGCCGCGTGTTTGTCCCGTTCGGGCCGCACGAGCCCGAGGCGCGCCTGATCCCCTCGCTGATCCGGAGCCTTCGCGCGGGACAGCATTTCGATTGCTCGCATGGCGGGCAGCTTCGCGATTTCGTCTATGTCGATGACCTCGCGCAGATGATCGCCGCCGTGCTCGACAGCGAGCTCTCCGGCGTCGTCAATCTCGCCAGTGGCGAGACGCGCAGCCTGCGCAGCGTGATCGAGCATGTCGCAGGTCTCCTCGAAGCACGCCATCTGGCCAGGTTCGGCGCCGTCGATGCAACGGGCATCGACGCCGAGCCGATCATTGCCGCCGACGTCCGCCGCCTCCGCGGCGTGACTGCAGGCGTGCCGGTCGTCGGATTCCAGGAGGGCGCCGCGCGCGATGTTGCGTGGTGGATCGACCGTCAGCCGGGGAGGGGATGACGTGCGGTCTCCTCGCAACAGGCCGGCGGCAAGCGGCACCTGTGGCAATTACGGAGTTGTCTGGCTGCCCGCCTGTGCTAGCAACGGGCCGACCGAAATCTCCCTCACGTCGGCCGGGGCAAGCGATGATCACGTTCAACCGCATCTTCACGACGGAGCGTCTGCTCCAGATCATCGTGATTCTGGCGGCGACGGTTGCCATGAAGCTGATGAGCTGAGCGCGGGCGGATCATCGTCCGCCGAACTCGGGCACGTCGGGCAGGTAGTTCGACCCTTCCGAGCCCAGAAAATCGAACATCGCCTGCGCCGGCGGCAGCAGCACCTTGTCGCTGCGGCGGATCACGTACCATTGCCGCACGATCGGCAGGCCCGCGACGTCGAGCACGATGAGTCGGCCCTCGGTCAGCTCATGCGCCACGGTGTGGGCCGAGATGAAGGCGATGCCGAGCCCGGCGATCACGGCCTGCTTGATGGTCTCGTTGCTGCTCATCTCCATGCCGATGATCGGCTCGAGGTCGGACTTCTGGAACATGCCCTCCATCAGCGTCCGCGTGCCCGAGCCGGGCTCGCGAGTGAGGAAGGTCTCGTGGACGAGGTCGGTCAGGTTGAGGCCGGAATCGTTCTCCAGCCAGTGCCCCTTGCGCGCGACGATGATGTGCGGATTGCGCCCGAGCTGGCGGACGTCGACCGTGACGTCGGCCGGTGGCCGACCCATCACCGCGAAATCGAGGTCATAGCCGTGCATGGCCTCGCGGATCTCCTCGCGGTTGCCGATGGTGAGCTTGATCTCGATCTTGGGGTACCGCTTGGAGAACGCCGCGATCGCGTGCGGCACGAAATATTTCGCGGTCGAGACCGCGCCGAGATGCACGGTGCCGCCGGTCCGCCCGGCGAGCAGGTCGAGCGCGCCCTGGCAGTCCATGATGGCGGCCTCGACCCGCTCGGCCAGCGTCAAGACCTCCTTGCCCGCCTCCGTCAGCAGCATGCCGTCGCCGGTCCGCTGCACCAGCGGCAGGCCGGCGAGATCCTGAAGCTGCCGGAGTTGCTGGGTCACGGCCGGCTGGGTCAGCCCGAGATGCCCGGACGCCGCCGTCACGCTGCCTTTGGCCGAGAGCGCCGCAAGCGAGCGCAGCTGCCGGATCGTCAGATGCCGGAGCTGGGCCGCCGCATGGCTGGGGCCATTATAAGAAAATTCTTTGACACTCATTATGAATAGAAATTTTCCTTATTAAGCCGCCCCTGTCAATCTCCTGATGCCGGGACCGACCGTACCGACCTCCAGAGGGGAGGGAACTGGATACGGCGCCGGCAAAGGGGATGCGCAGATGACCGGGCAATTGAGGCTGGACGACCACCTTCAACGGTATTCGGAGACCGCACCTCATGCGCTCGCCGTGGCGGCCGCGGTCGATGCCATCGCGGCAGCGGCCATTGAGATCGCTGACCTGATCGCCACCGGAGATCTCGCGGACGCCTCCGGCCTGACCACCGGCCGCAACAGCGACGGCGACGTCCAGCGCGATCTCGACGTGCAGGCGGACGCGATCCTGCGCCGCTGCCTCAGCAAGCTGCCGGTCGCCGCGCTCGCCTCGGAAGAAATGCGCGAGGCCCAGATCGGCGATCGTGGGGCGAAGATCTGCATCGCGATCGATCCGCTCGACGGCTCCTCCAACATCGACATCAACATGACGGTCGGCACGATCTTCTCGATCCTGCCCGCCCCCGATGATCTCTCGCTTGCCTTCCATCAGCGCGGCTCGGCGCAGCTCGCGGCGGGCTTCGTCACCTACGGGCCGCAGACCTCGCTGGTGCTGACGCTCGGCGAAGGCGTCGACATCTTCACGCTCGATCGCAAGGCGGGTTGCTTCCGCCTCGCGCGCAGCGGCGCGCAGATTGCCGAGGCCTGCGAGGAGTTCGCGATCAACGCGTCGAATCGCCGGCACTGGGATTCGCCGGTGCGTGCCTTCGTCGACGAGTGCCTCGCCGGCGTCGACGGGCCAGCCAACCACGATTTCAACATGCGCTGGGTCGGCTCGCTGGTCGCCGAAGCCTATCGCATCCTCACCCGTGGCGGCATCTTCCTCTATCCCTCGGACGCGCGTGCCGGCTATGGCGACGGCCGCCTGCGTCTGACTTACGAAGCGCATCCGATGGCCATGATCATCGAGCAGGCCGGCGGCTCCGCCACGACGGGGCGCGAGCGCATCCTCGATCTCTCGGCGCAGAGCCTGCACCAGCGCGTGCCGCTGATCATGGGCTCGAGCAACGAGGTGCGCCGCGTCGAGGAACTGCATTGCGATCCGCTGCTGGTTGCCAGTGTCTCAGCGCCGCTGTTCGCGCGGCGCGGATTCTTCCGGCTGTAAGGAGGGCGTCCGATGTCCAGGAAGCATCCCATCATCTCCATCACCGGCTCCTCCGGCGCCGGCACCACCTCGGTCAAGAAGACGTTCGAGCAGATATTTTTCCGCGAGAAGGTCAACGCGGCCTACATCGAGGGTGACGCCTTCCATCGCTACGACCGCGCCGAGATGCGCGCGCAGATGGCGAAGGAGGCCGATCGCGGCAACAAGCATTTCAGCCATTTCAGCCCCGAGACCAACTTGTTCGAGGAGCTGGAGCGTGCGTTTCGCGACTATGGCGAGACCGGCACCGCGACGACGCGGCATTACGTGCATGACGCCGAGGAGTCCGCGCTGCATGGCGCGGCGCCCGGCACCTTCACCGACTGGAAGCGGCTGCCGGAGAATTCGGACCTGTTGTTCTACGAGGGCCTGCATGGCGCCGTCGTCACCGACAAGGTCAATGTCGCGCGCTATGCCGACCTCAAGATCGGCGTCGTGCCGGTCATCAATCTCGAATGGATCCAGAAGCTGCACCGCGACCGCAGTGCGCGGGGTTATTCGACCGAGGCCGTCACCGACACCATCCTGCGGCGGATGCCCGACTACATCCACTACATCTGCCCGCAATTCACCGAGACCGACATCAACTTCCAGCGCGTGCCGACGGTGGACACCTCCAATCCGTTCATCGCGCGCTGGATCCCGACGCCGGACGAGTCGATGGTGGTGATTCGCTTCAAGAACCCGCGCGGCATCGACTTCCCCTATCTGCTCTCGATGTTGCCGCAGAGCTGGATGTCCCGCGCGAACTCGATCGTGTGCCCCGGCGCAAAGCTCGATCTCGCGATGCAGCTGATCCTGACGCCGCTGATCATGCAGCTGATCGAGCGCAAGCGCAGCTTGAAGTGAACGAGGAGAGAATCCAATGAACATCTCGGTTCATGCCGAAGCCGACCTCACGGCGGTCACGCACAACGATCTCGCCAATGCCGTCCGCTTCCTCGCGGTCGACGCCATCGAGACCTCGCAGTCGGGTCATCCCGGCCTGCCCATGGGCATGGCCGATGTCGCAACCGTGCTGTTCTCGCGCTTCCTGAAATTCGACTCGGCGCATCCCAACTGGCCGGACCGCGACCGCTTCGTGCTGTCGGCGGGCCATGGCTCGATGCTGCTCTATGCGTTGCTGCATCTGACCGGCGGCGACGTCAGCCTCGACGACATCAAGGCATTCCGGCAATGGGGCTCGAAGACGCCGGGCCATCCGGAATATGGTCACACGCCGGGCGTCGAGATGACGACGGGGCCACTGGGGCAGGGGATCGCAACCGCGGTCGGCATGGCGCTCGCCGAGCGGATGGCCAACGCGCGACATGGCGACGGCCTCGTCGATCATTTCACCTATGTGATCGCGGGTGACGGCTGCCTGATGGAGGGCCTCAGCCAGGAAGCGCTCTCGCTCGCCGGGCATCTCGGGCTTGGCCGCCTGATCGTGCTGTTCGACGACAACGGGATCTCGATCGACGGGCCCACCTCGCTGGCGACGTCCGACGACCAGCTCGCGCGTTTCGCCGCCTCCGGCTGGTCGGTGCGCAGCATCGACGGCCACGATCCCGAAGCGATTGCGCAGGCGATCGCAGAGGAGCGGGAGACCGCCAAACCGTCGCTGATCGCCTGCCGCACCGTCATCGGCTACGGCGCGCCTGATCGGCAGGGCACGGAGAAAGCCCATGGAGCGCCGCTCGGGACCGAGCAGACCGCGGCCGCGCGCCGGACGCTGGGTTGGGATTATCAGCCCTTCGTGGTGCCTGTCACGGTCCAGAAAGCGTGGCGGATGATCGGGCAACGCGGCCAGGTCGATCGGCTCGCCTGGCTCGATCGCTATGAATGCGCGACGGCCGAGCAGCGCGACATGTTCGTCGAAGGCAAGGCGGTTGCCCTGCCGGCCGCCTACGCGCTGGCCGCGGCGAAGTTGCGCGAACGCTTTGCGTCCGAGCGTCCGAAGCTCGCGACGCGGCAGGCCTCGCAACAGGTGCTCGACGGCATCGCCGGGACGATTGCCGGCCTGGTCGGCGGCTCCGCTGACCTGACGCATTCGAACCTCACGCACGCCAAGCTGCAAGTCCCCGTCAAGCGCGGGACGTTCGCCGGCGACTACATCCACTACGGCATTCGCGAGCACGGCATGGCCGCCGCGATGAACGGCCTCGCTCTGCATGGCGGCTTCATCCCGTACGGTGGCACGTTCCTCGCGTTCTCCGATTATAGCCGGCCCGCGATCCGCCTTGCGGCCCTGATGCGGCTGCGCGTCATCCATGTGATGACCCACGATTCCATCGGCCTCGGCGAGGACGGCCCGACGCACCAGCCTGTCGAGCATCTTGCCGCGCTGCGGGTGATCCCGAACCTGCTGGTGTTCCGTCCCGCCGACGCGGTGGAGACGCTGGAAGCCTGGGATTGCGCACTCAATTCCGAAGACCGCCCCTCCGTGCTGTGCCTGTCGCGGCAGGCGTTGCCGACCTTCCGTAGCGATGCGCGCGGCAGAAACCGCGTCGCACACGGCGCCTATCTCGTCGTCTCGCCGGACGGCGGACGCGACGTGACGCTGATCGCAACCGGTTCGGAAGTGTCGATTGCACTGGAAGCCGCCCGCCTGCTTGCGACCGAGCACATTCGTGCGGCCGTGGTGTCCGCGCCTTGCTTCGCCCTGTTTGAGGAGCAGCCGAACGACTACCGCGCCACCGTGCTCGGTACCGCGCCGCGTGTCGGAATCGAGGCTGCCGTGCAGGGCGATTGGGCGCGCTGGCTCGGCGCTGAGGGCGAATTCGTCGGCATGCGCGGCTTCGGCGCCTCGGCGCCGGCGCCGGTGCTGTACCGCGAATTCGGCATCACACCGCAAAGCATTGCGGAAGCCGCCCGCCGGGCGGTCGCTCGCAAGCGACAATAAGGAGGACTTCTCGTGGCCCGTATCACACTTCGCCAACTGCTCGACCACGCGGCCAGCCATGGCTATGCGGTGCCGGCGTTCAACATCAACAATATGGAGCAGGGCATCGCGATCATGCAGGCGGCGGCCGAGGTCGACGCGCCCGTGATCATCCAGGCCTCGCGCGGCGCGCGCAGCTACGCCGGCGATCTCATGCTCTCGCACATGATCGACGCGCTGGAGCGGACCTATCCGGACATCCCGCTTTGCATGCACCAGGACCACGGCAATGACGAAGCGACCTGCGCGTCCGCCATCGCCCATGGCTTCACCTCCGTCATGATGGACGGCTCGCTCAAGGCCGACGCCAAGACGGCGGCCGATTACGATTACAACGTCGCGATCACCCGCCGCGTCGTCGATCTCGCCCACTGGGTCGGCGCCTCCGTCGAAGGCGAGCTCGGCGTGCTCGGCTCGCTCGAGCACGGCGGTGGCGAGCAGGAGGATGGCCACGGCGTCGAGGGTACGGTCAGCCACGACCAGCTCCTGACCGATCCCGACCAGGCGGTCGACTTCGTTCGTGCCACCAAGGTCGATGCGCTCGCCATCGCGATGGGCACCTCGCACGGCGCCTACAAGTTCAGCCGCAAGCCGGATGGCGACATCCTGGCGATGCGCGTGGTCGAGGAGATCCATCGCCGCTTGCCTAACACGCATCTGGTGATGCACGGCTCCTCGTCGGTGCCGCAGCCGCTGCAGGACATGTTCAACCAGTTCGGCGGCGAGATGCCGCAGACCTGGGGCGTGCCGGTCGAGGAGATCGTCCGCGGCATCAAGAGCGGCGTGCGCAAGGTCAATATCGACACCGACTGCCGCCTCGCGATGACGGCCGTGTTCCGCAAGGTCGCCGCGCAAACGCGTTCCGAGTTCGACCCGCGCAAATTCCTCAAACCGGCGATGGACGCGATGCGCGAGCTCTGTCGCGACCGTTTCGAGCAGTTCGGGACCGCGGGCCATGCCAGCAAGATCAAGGTCATTCCCTTGAGCGAGATGGCGCGGCGCTATCGCGCCGGCGAGCTCGATCCGCGCGTCGATGCCCGCGAGCCCGTTGCGGCCTAGTCAATCGGAAACAACAGAGAAAACAGCAGGAGAGAGACATGAACGCACATACCGGCACGGTCCGCGGCAAAGAGCGCTATCGCTCGGGCGTCATGGAATACAAGCGCATGGGCTATTGGGAGCCCGACTACACGCCAAAGGACACCGACGTCATCGCGCTGTTTCGCGTCACGCCCCAGGAAGGCGTTGACCCGATCGAAGCGTCCGCGGCCGTCGCCGGTGAATCTTCGACCGCGACCTGGACCGTGGTGTGGACCGATCGCCTGACCGCGGCGGAGAAATATCGCGCAAAATGCTACCGCGTCGATCCGGTGCCGGGCACGCCGGGCTCGTATTTTGCCTACATCGCCTATGACCTCGACCTGTTCGAGCCGGGTTCGATCGCGAACCTCTCGGCCTCGATCATCGGCAACGTGTTCGGCTTCAAGCCGCTCAAGGCGCTGCGGCTGGAAGACATGCGTTTCCCTGTCGCCTATGTGAAGACCTTCCAGGGACCGGCGACCGGCATCGTGGTCGAGCGCGAGCGGCTCGACAAGTTCGGCCGGCCGCTGCTGGGCGCGACCGTGAAGCCGAAGCTCGGGCTTTCAGGCCGCAACTACGGCCGCGTGGTCTACGAGGCGCTGAAGGGCGGCCTCGACTTCACCAAGGACGACGAGAACATCAACTCGCAGCCCTTCATGCACTGGCGCGACCGTTTCCTCTACTGCATGGAGGCCGTGAACCGCGCACAGGCGGCCTCCGGCGAAGTGAAGGGCACCTACCTGAACATCACCGCCGGCACGATGGAGGACATGTACGAGCGCGCCGAGTTCGCCAAGGAGCTCGGGTCGTGCATCGTCATGATCGACCTCGTGATCGGCTACACCGCGATCCAGTCGATGGCCAAATGGGCGCGGCGCAACGACATGATCCTGCATCTGCACCGCGCCGGTCACTCGACCTATACGCGGCAGAAGAGCCATGGCGTGTCGTTCCGCGTCATCGCCAAATGGATGCGGCTCGCGGGTGTCGATCACATCCATGCCGGCACGGTGGTCGGCAAGCTGGAAGGCGACCCCAACACCACGCGCGGCTATTACGACGTCTGCCGCGAGGACTTCAACCCGACCAAGCTCGAGCATGGCCTGTTCTTCGACCAGAACTGGGCGAGCCTGAACAAGATGATGCCGGTCGCCTCCGGCGGCATCCATGCCGGCCAGATGCATCAGCTGCTCGACCTGCTCGGCGAAGACGTCGTGTTGCAGTTCGGCGGCGGCACCATCGGCCATCCCATGGGCATTGCGGCCGGTGCGATCGCCAACCGCGTGGCGCTGGAAGCGATGATCCTCGCCCGTAACGAGGGGCGCGACTACGTCCACGAAGGTCCGGAGATCCTGGCCAGGGCGGCCGAGACCTGCACGCCGCTGAAGGCTGCGCTCGAGGTCTGGAAGGACGTGACGTTCAACTATCAATCCACCGACACGCCGGACTTCGTGCCGACCGCGCTCGAAACCGTTTGAGGAGACGCAGCATGAAACTCACTCAGGGTTGCTTTTCGTTCCTGCCGGATCTCACCGACGATCAGATCTATAAGCAGGTGCAATATTGCCTCGGCAACGGCTGGGCGGTGAATATCGAATTCACCGACGATCCTCATCCCCGCAACACCTATTGGGAGATGTGGGGCCTGCCGATGTTCGACCTCCAGGACGCCGCCGGCGTGATGATGGAGCTCGCGGAGTGCCGCAGGGTGTATGGCAACAAGTACATCCGCATCAGCGGCTTCGATTCAAGCCATGGCTGGGAATCGGTGCGGATCTCCTTCCTCGTCAATAGGCCTCCGCATGAGGCGGAGTTCGAGCTGGTGCGGCAGGAAGTCGGCGGCCGCGCGATCCGTTACACCACCGTGCGCCGGCCGGCCGCGCACGCGCCAACGTAAGCCATCCGCTTCCGCGCGGAGCTCTCCCTGCTCCGCATCCTTGGCGGACCACTGCTTCGCCGCTCCCCCGCGGCGAAGCTCCTTTTCTTCGAGGTAACGATGCTGGATGTTCCCCACGCAACGACGACTGAGCCCGGCGAGACCCAATTCGATCTCCGCAAGGAAGCGGAAGCGGCCGGGATCACCGACACGCTGCAGCAGCTCGAGCAGGAGCTGATCGGATTGAAGCCGGTGAAGAACCGCGTGCGCCAGATCGCCTCTCTGCTGCTGATCGAACGCATCCGGCAGCGCGCGGGCCTGGCATCGGCTCCGCCGACGCTGCACATGTCGTTCACCGGCAATCCCGGCACCGGCAAGACGACCGTCGCGCTGCGCATGGCCAAGATCCTGCACGGGCTCGGCTTCGTGCGGCGGGGGCAGGTGATCTCGGTGACGCGCGACGATCTCGTCGGGCAATATATCGGCCACACTGCGCCGAAGACCAAGGAGATCCTGAAGAAGGCGATGGGCGGCGTGCTGTTCATCGACGAAGCCTATTATCTGCATCGCCCCGACAACGAACGCGACTACGGTCAGGAGGCCATCGAGATCCTGCTCCAGGTGATGGAGAACCAGCGCGAAGACCTCGTCGTGATCCTCGCCGGCTATGGCGAGCGCATGACGAGCTTTTTCGCGTCCAACCCCGGCTTCCGCTCGCGCATCGCCCATCACATCGAATTCCCTGATTATGCCGAAGCCGAGCTGCTCGTCATTGCCGAGCTGATGCTGAAGGAGCGGGGCTATCGCTTCTCGGCTGCGGCCCGCGAGGCGTTCGAGAAATACATCGCGCTGCGCCGGACCCAGCCGTTCTTCTCCAATGGGCGTTCGATCCGCAACGCCGTCGACCGCATCCGCTTGCGCCAGGCCGATCGCCTGGTGTCCGACCTCGACCGTATGCTCGATGTCGACGATCTCGAAACCATCGATCCCATGGACGTCCTGGCGAGCCGTGTCTTCAGCGGCGGCGCCGATGCGCGGAGTGCAAAGCCATGACCAGAGAGATCATCATCGCTCCCTCGATCCTGGCCGCGGATTTCGCGCACCTCGGCGAGGAGATCGCCGCAATCGACACGGCCGGCGCCGACTGGATCCATTGCGACGTCATGGACGGACACTTCGTGCCGAACATCAGCTTCGGTGCCGATGTCATCAAGGCGATCCGCCCGACGACGAAGAAGATATTCGACGTGCATCTCATGATCGCGCCTGTCGATCCTTATCTCGAAGCGTTCGCGAAGGCCGGGGCTGACGTCATCACGATTCATGCCGAAGCCGGCGCCCATCTCGACCGCTCGCTGCAGGCGATCCGTGCGCTCGGCAAGAAGGCCGGTGTCAGCCTGTGTCCCGCGACTCCCGAGAGCGCGATCGCCTATGTGCTCGACCGCATCGATCTCGTGCTGGTGATGACGGTCAATCCGGGATTCGGCGGCCAGTCCTTCCTCGAATCCCAGCTCGAGAAGATCGAACGGATCAAAGCCATGATCGGCGACCGGCCGATCCGGCTCGAGGTTGACGGCGGTGTCACGCGCGACAATGCCGCTGCCGTGGCGGCAGCGGGCGCTGATACGCTGGTGGCGGGCTCCGCGGTGTTTCGCGGCAAGAGCGTTGCCGAATATGCCGCGAATATCCAGGCCATCCGCGTCGCCGCCGAGACGGGCCGGGTTCCAAAGCGGCAAGATAATGCCGTGCAGCCGATGCGCCTCGGCGAAGGCGCGCGCACCCGGTAGATTACGGGCGGTCTCACTTAGGTGATTACGCCGACGTGTCGATCGCTTGGAGGGAACCGAAATTTTCCCGCAGTCCTACGGAGAATCCGGCGCGAGTCGGCATTAGCTTTCATGCCGGGGTAACCAACGGTGTCGAAGTAGACGCGTGATTAACGGCGACGCAATGCGCCGCTCCACAATCTGTGGTTCAAGGACTGCAGAGAGCGTGGGATGCACATTCAATATCGTCACTGGAATGCTGCCCATGGTTGGCGCGGAGCGGATGCCCTGCGCGAGCCGCCCCAGCTCGTGCTCTATTTCGGCAGCCGCGAGCAACTGGTGGACGGCAAACGTTATCGCGAGCTGCGCGGTCTTTATCCCGAGAGCCATATCGTCGGCTGCAGCACCGGCGGCCAGATCCACGGCGACGACATCTGCGATGACGAAGTCATCGCGGTCGCCTTGCGCTTCGCCCATACGCAAGTGCGGTTGGTGCAGGAGGTCGTCGAGACCCGCGATGCGTCGCGGGCCTGCGGTGCGCGCCTTGCCCGCCAGGCGCTGGCGGCCGATCTGGCGGGTCTGTTTGTCCTGTCCGACGGATTGGCGGTGAACGGCGGCGAACTGCTTGCCGGAATCACCGAGGTTCTGGGGCCGGATTTGCCGGTCACCGGCGGGCTCGCCGGCGACGGCACCCGATTTGAACAGACGATCGTCGGAGCCGACGCCGAGCCGTCGCCGAACCGCGTTGCCGCAATCGCATTCTACGGCGCCTCGTTCCGCTTCGCGCATGGCTGTGCCGGCGGCTGGGACGTGTTCGGCCCGCGTCGCAAGGTGACGAAGTCGGAAGGATCCGTGGTCGTGGAACTCGACGGCGAGCCGCCGCTCGACCTCTACACCCGCTATCTCGGGGAGGAAGAAGCCGAGGCGATGCCGGGTTCGGGTCTGGCATTCCCCTTGCGCATTCACGATGAGGCCGAGCCGGACCGGCAGATCGTGCGCTCGGTGTTCGCGGTGGATCGCAATGCCCGCACCCTGACATTCGCCGCCGACATTCCGGAAGGATGCACCGCGCAATTGATGCGCGCCAATTTCGACAGTCTTGCCGCCGGCGCTGGCGAGGCCGGCCGGCAGGCGCGCAGTGCACTTGCGGAGGGCGTTGACGGCGACAAGCTTGCCATCCTGGTGAGCTGTACCGGCCGCCGCAGGGTGATGGGGCAGCACACGCAGGACGAGCTGGATGCCGTTGCCGCCGAGCTCGGCGAGGACGTCGTCCGGATCGGGTTCTACTCCTATGGCGAGATCGCTCCGCCGGCCGCGTCCGGCCGCTGCGAGCTGCACAACCAGACCATGACCGTCACCGTCATCGCGGAGGCGGCAGCTTGACCATGCACCGGCTGCTCGCAAGACAGATCCGCCAGTCGACGGACGAGTCCGGACAGGTCGACCTGACCAAGCTCTGCGAGCTCGTCGGTGCGGCCTACGAGGAGGGCGATCGCGATCGCCGCCGCACCGACCGTGCAATGAAGCTGATGATCGAGGAACTCGAACAGACGCACAAGCGCGCCGAACAGGATCTGCTGCGGGCGCGCGAATTCCTCGACAGCATCATCGAGAGCATCCCGATCGCGGTGTTTGCCAAGGATGCGAAGGATTCCCGCTACGTCCTGCTCAATCGCGCCGGCGAAGAGTATTACGGAATGCCGCGCGAGGCGATGCTGGGCAAGACTCCGCAGCAGATCTTTCCGGACCATATCGCCCGCGTCGTCAACGAGCAGGATCGCCGCGTCGTCGACAGCGGCGCGCCGATGTTCCTGGAGGGGCATCTGCTCGAGGTCGGCGTGAAGGGCCGCGATCGTCTCGTCAATTCGCGCAAGCTGCTGGTCAGGGACGGCAGCGGCGCGCCGCAATACCTGGTCGGCGTGATCGAGGACGTCACCGAGAGGATCACCAACGAGGCGCGGATCAGCCATCTTGCGCATCATGATGCGTTGACCGACCTGCCGAACCGCAGCGCCTTCAACGCCGTGCTCGGCGAACGGCTGGAGCGGGCGCAGGAGGCGGCGACCAGTTTTGCCGTGCTCAGCCTCGATCTCGACCGCTTCAAGGAAGTCAACGACGTGTTCGGCCACCCCGTCGGCGATCTGCTGATGCGGGCGGCGGCGGACCGGCTTGCCGAGGAAGCCGACGGCGCCTTCGTCGCCCGTATCGGCGGCGACGAATTCATGATCCTGATGCCCGACGACATCAGCCGCGATGACGTTCTGGCGCTCGCCGAACGCCTGGTCGAGACCATCGGCCAGGAGCTGGAGGTCGACGACTATCTCTCCCATGTCGGCCTCAGCGTCGGCATCGCGTTTTATCCGGACGACGGCGTGAATGCCGCCACGCTGCTCGCCAACGCCGACTCGGCGCTCTACCGTGCCAAGCGCGAGGGCAGGGGCCGGGTGCGCTTCTTCGAATCCGAGATGGACCAGGAGCTGCGCGACCGCAGGCTGTTGCAGCACGACCTGCGACTGGCGCTGGAGCAGAACCAGTTCCTGGTCTACTTCCAGCCGCAGGCGCGGGTGGATGGCGAGGTCATCGGCTTCGAGGCTCTGCTGCGCTGGAACCATCCGACCCGCGGCTTCGTGCCGCCGGACCAGTTCATTCCGCTCGCCGAGGAGAACGGGCTGATCGTCCAGATCGGCGAATGGGTCTTGCGCGAAGCGTGCCGCGAGGCGGCTTCCTGGCCGCGGCCGCTGCAGGTGGCCGTCAACCTGTCGCCGATCCAGTTCCAGGCCGGCGATCTCGAACGTTCGATCCACCAGATCCTGCTGGAGACGGGGCTGACGCCGACGCGGCTCGAGGTCGAGATCACCGAGGGCGTGCTGATCGGCGATTTCACCCGCGCGCTCAATCTGCTGCGGCGGCTGAAGGCGCTCGGCATCCGCATCGCGATGGACGATTTCGGCACCGGCTATTCCTCGCTGTCCTATCTCCAGTCGTTCCCGTTCGACAAGATCAAGATCGATCGCAGCTTCATCTCCAATCTCGAGGCGACGCCGCAATCGGCCGAGATCGTCCGCGCGGTCCTGAGTCTCGCGCACGCCCTGCGTATCCCGGTCATTGCCGAGGGGGTGGAGACGGAAGCGCAGCGTGCCTTCCTGGCGCGGGAGGCCTGCGAGGAGATGCAGGGCTATCTGGTCGGTCGGCCCGCCCTGATCGAGCGCTATCTTGACCTGGTCGGCGTGACCGTGGAGCGCCGGCTCTACGCCTAGCCTTCGGGTCCAAGGCGCGGTTCATTTGGAACTTTGGCCCGGACATATATTTCCTAGCAGCGAGCCGAGGCTAGGCGCAGCAAATCTTTTGCACAACCGCCATCGGCCTGACGCAAATCGGGGCAATAAGCCCAGTGAATGCGAGGGAGGGTCTCATGGAGAACGTACGTCGCTACCGGGCGCTGGCGTCCCTCTGTCGTCAGCAGGCGGCCTACCGGCCGCTTCAGAACTGGGAACTCCTCGGCCAGGCCGAACATTTCGAATATCTCGCCGAGGTCGAGCTCAAGGCGCATTTCGACGCGTGCAATGTGCAGCACGACGAGGGCGACGCCGTACCCGCGACGTGGGAGACCCCGGTCGCGGCGTGATGGCGCCGGGCCGGCCCGGCTCAATGCGACATCAGCGTCGGGACCGTCATGGCCTGCAGCATGGCGCGGGTGACGCCGCCGAGAACGCGCTCCTGCAACCGCGAATGGCCGTAGCCGCCCATCACCAGGAGATCGAGGCCCTCGTCGGCCGCCAGCGACAGGATGGTCGGCTGGATGTCGGCGCGCGTCGCCGACAGGCCGACCGTGCGGGTCGACAGTCCGCGCCGGCCGAGATGTCTTGCCAGACCGTTCGCTGAAGCTTCGTCGGAGACCGCATCGGCCTCGTTGATGGTGATGATCACGATCTCATCGGCGCGCGCCAGGAACGGTGCGGCATCGTGCACGGCGCGGGCCGCGAGGCGGCTGCCGTCCCAGCAGATGCCGATCCGGTTCGCCTTGAAAGCTCCATGGAAGGTGTAGGGCAGGAACAGCACCGGGCCGCCGGCCTGGAACAGGATCTCGCGCGGCACGTCGTTGTCGAACGAGCCCTGCGCCGGATCTGGCTGAAGCACGACGCTGAGGTCGTGCAACCGTGCCATCTCGCCGAGCGAGCCGGCCGCGTCTACCGGGATCGCGCCGAGCGCGCGGCAGCCGTAGGAGATGCCGGCGTTCGCCGCTTCGATGCCAAACACCGCCAGCGCGGCCTCGGCCCGCTCTACCGCGCGCTCGCGTTCCAGTTCGAACACGGCCGCGACCGCAGCGCCGCCCTCCATCACGTAAGCCGCACTGGTCGCGACATAGCCGATCGCGACTGCGTCGAGATGGGCGTTGAACCGCGCCGCGAGCGAAATCGAGCCTTCGATCGCGCAGCGCATGGGGCGTTCGGTGGGGATGTGGACGAGAATGTCTTTGTACATGGCGCGCCTCCGATGAACATCATCCAATGGTCGCATTTTTTCACTGCCCGAAGGACCCGCGTTGAGCTGCATCAAATGCGCAGGGGACGACTTTCCCGGGGCCCGCGCATTCTTTGCGAAGATTTAATCGGATGGACGGGACGTCGTAAGGTGACGATGGCCATGTTGGAGGCAAGGCGACACCTTATCCAACATGGACATTTCGACATGAACGATCGCGTCAATTCCGACACCACGTCCCGCAAGATCCTGAGGCCGCGCCGGCTTGCGCTGCTCGGCACCGTGGCCGCACTCGGCGTGGCCGTGCTGGCGGCTGCTCCCGGCTCTTCGCCGTTCGGTCCGAGCTCCTTCATTACCCCGGCCCAGGCCGCCGAATCCGCCGCGACGCCGCCGGGCTTTGGTGACCTCGTCAGTAAGGTCAAACCCGCCGTCATCTCGGTGCGGGTCAAGATCGACCAGGACAACGACAAGAGCGCGATGCTGCAGCAGAACCGGATGGATCAGGACGAGGACACCCCGTTCGACCAGTTCTCGCGGCAGTTCGGCTTCCGTGGCCCGGGCGGCATGAACGGCATGCCGCGCCAGCGCCATCAGATGATCACGGGCGAAGGCTCCGGCTTCTTCATCTCCGCCGACGGCTATGCCGTGACCAACAACCACGTCGTCGACCACGCCGAGTCGGTGCAGGTGACCATGGATGACGGCACGAGCTACACCGCCAAGGTCGTCGGCACCGATCCGAAGACCGATCTCGCGCTCATCAAGGTCGACGGCAAGAAGGACTTCCCGTTCGTCAAATTCTCCGACCAGAAGCCGCGCATCGGCGACTGGGTGGTCGCGGTCGGCAACCCCTTCGGCCTCGGCGGCACCGTGACTGCCGGCATCGTCTCGGCCAGTGGCCGCGACATCGGCAACGGTCCCTATGACGACTTCATCCAGATCGATGCGCCCATCAACAAGGGCAATTCCGGCGGCCCGGCCTTCGACATGAGCGGCAACGTGATCGGCGTGAACACTGCGATCTTCTCGCCCTCCGGCGGCTCGGTCGGCATCGGCTTCGACATTCCGGCCTCGACCGCAAAGCTCGTCGTCGCGCAGCTGAAGGACAAGGGCGCGGTGACCCGTGGCTGGCTCGGCGTGCAAGTGCAGCCGGTCACCGCCGAGATTGCCGACAGCCTCGGACTGAAGGAGGCGCGCGGTGCGATCGTCGACAATCCGCAGGATGGCAGCCCGGCGGCCAAGGCCGGCATCGAGGCGGGCGATGTCATCACCGCCGTCAACGGCACCGCGATTAAGGACTCCCGCGACCTCGCCCGCACGATCGCGACTCTTGCGCCTGGCAGCTCAGTGAAGCTCGACGTCTTCCACAAAGGCGACAGCAAAACGGTGACGCTCGCGCTCGGCGAACTGCCGAACGAACGGCAGGCCAAGGCCGATGTTGGCAAGGACCAGCCGGGCTCCGGCACGCCGCGCCTCGGTCTTGCTTTGGCTCCGGCCGGTGACGTCCAGGGCGCTGGCCAGAAGGGCGTTGTCGTCACCGAAGTCGATCCGCAAGGGCCGGCGGCGCAGCGCGGCATCCAGACCGGCGACGTCATCCTCAACGTCGGCGGCAAGGCCGTCGCCAATGTCGGCGATGTCCGTTCCGAGCTGGCGCAGGCCAAATCGTCCGGCAAGCGCAGCGTGCTGTTGCAGGTCAGAAGCGCGCAGGCGACCCGCTTCGTCGCGGTACCACTCGCCTGAGGCGAACGCCGATCGGCATGGATCAAGAAAGGCGGCCCTCGCGGCCGCCTTTTTCGTTCGCCTTCAGGACTCCCGGGAGGCGATCGATAACATTCTCGTTAACGGCAGCGACGATGACGCGGTTCGTCCGAAAAAGCCGTGTTCGCTCATCAAAGTTCCGACTCGTGCGGGTCGCCGGCGGTAACGATGCCGCCGGGACCAGTTGCAAGCGTGGAACTTCGAACTTGCCGCCGGTTTCCGGAACTGGCCGCTGTTCGCATTTGATCGGTGCCGACATGGATCGATTGAAGCTCTCGCTGAGGAGGGCGCTACTCGTGGCGCCATTCGTGCTCTGGGGCGGAAACGCTCTCGGGCGGGACGACGGCCGCTACGCGGACTCACCCCTGAAGCCATGGTTCGACAGCCTGCGCAGCCACCTTGGTCCGTGCTGTTCGGATGCGGATGGTTTTGCCGTCGCCGATCCCGACTGGGAGTCGCATAACGGGCATTATCGCGTGCGTCTCGACGGCGAGTGGATCGAGGTGCCGGACGAAGCCGTCATCACCGAGCCGAACCGGGCCGGCCGCACCATGGTGTGGCCGGTGAAGACCGCGTTCGGCGTTTCGATCCGCTGCTTCATGCCGGGCAGCATGATCTGACGCAGGCCAACGTCAACGCTTGCTGGATTTGCGCTTCGACGATTTCTTGGTTGTCCTCTTCTTGGTCGTCCTCTTCTTGGAGGTCTTCTTGGAGGTCTTCTTGGACGTCTTCTTGGAGGTCTTCTTGGCGGCCTTCTTCGGGACCTTCTTGCCCTTCTTGCGTGCCTTCGACAGTCCGATCGCGATCGCCTGCTTGCGACTCTTCACACGTCCGCCACGGCCTTTGCGACCGCTCTTGGCGGTGCCCTTCTTGTAGCGGCGCATCTCGCTCTCGACATCGCTGCCGGCGCTGCGCGAGTAGCTGCGCTTCTTTGCCTTGCGTGCCATGCATGTTCTCCCTTGGCCGGGGAGAACCATTCGACACGGGCATGGTTCCGAAGGACGCGGACAGTGTTCCAGGCGCAGCCTAGAAGGAATTCGCCAGCTCGATCTCGGCTTCCAGCACCTGGATACGACGTGCGGCCTCGCTGAAGGACAGATCGCGCGCATATTGCGCGGGCTGATACGCTTCTTCGCTTAGCCGTTTCAACCTCAGCCCCTGCGTCCGTGTCATCTGCTCGGCGAGGAAAACCCTGGCGTCGTATTTGCCCTGAACCTGCATGTCGCTTCTCCGTCCTGAAATCGTGACTTGACTATATGTTCTTATTTTGTTCTAACAAGCCATGGACAACAGAATTAATGAAATTCGACGTAAAATCAGCGCCTTGAGGGTTGAGATGGCCGGCGTCGAGGCCTCCGTGCGGTATCTCATCAACGGCGACCGCGATTGCGTCCAGCAAGCCCTGGCGCAGATGGATTTGCGCCGGAAGGTCAATTTGCTGATCGGCGAATGGAAGGCTGCTGGCGGCGGCGATGTCCTGCCTGACGTTCGCGACCGGGTGCGCCTTCGTCTCGTGAAGACAGCCGTCGGTCCCGAGCGCGCGAGCACGCGGCGCTGACACCTTTTGGGGGGGCGCCGTGGAGGAGGACCCGGACACTTACCGGATCTTGAGGTTGCGCGCCGAGATTCTCGAATTGGGCTCGGCCATCCGGCAATTGCAGCGTGCGGGGCTCGACGATGCTGCGGCCCAACTTCTGATCGGACGCAAGCGGGCGCAGCTCGAGCAACTCGTGAAGACGAATGCTGCGAGCCGCCCGCTCAACTCTGAAACGCGTCGCCCGTAACGAGCTGACGCCGGCGCTCGACGATGTGGCGCTCGATTGCCGATCCCGCATCAAGAAAAAAAGCCCCGCGTCGCCGCGGGGCTTTTGATGTCATGTCGGCCTGAGCTCACTTGGTATTGCTCATGCCCTTGCTGCTCTTGTTCGTCATGGTGCCGCCCTGGTCCGAGCCGGGACCGGAGCCGCCCTGGCCGGAAGGATCCGCGCCCTTCGAGGCCTTGGTGTTGGCGCCCGTGGTCTGCGAGGACGACATCGATGATCCGTGTTTGGCCTTGTGCGACTTGGCCTGTGCGGCGAGCGGCGCGGCGGCGAGGCCGGTGGCCAAAATTGCGGTGAGAACGAGTTTTGCCGTTGTCATGCGGGGAACTCCCTGAGTTAAATTGACGCAGGCAGCCAACCGCCATTTGCCGAAGGAGTTCCCGACAAACGCATCTGCCGGGCCGCACGCACGCTTCAAGATTGCTTGTCCTCTGCGAGGATGAACACGACGCCGGTGAGTGTCGCGCCGATCGCGAACGTCGTCACCAATGTCAGGGCGAAGATGATTGCGGCCTGGCTTCCGCCGTGATCGAGCAGCTTGGCGACGGCGGGATTGGACAGGATCAGCGTGAGGCTGAAGGCGAGGCCGAGGGCTGCGCCCATCATCGCATGCGTCATCAGCTTGATGAGGCCGGTGGGAGAGATCAGGTCCGACGACTTTTTTGCGCGCATGGGAACCGCATCCCGAACTGACATGCAAACGCGGGCCATATTCGCCGGTTCCAAACGCATGAAGGAATTGTCATCACCGGCTTCATCCGACGTTCATGCCGGGCCTGCGAGGATGAGCGTCAGCAAAACGGGAACATTCGATATGGGTAAGGTTGTCTTTCTTTACCGCTCGCTGGCCTATCGCAACGCGGCTGCGGACATGCTGCGCAAGGCCCGCAAACTGCCGCGCGGTGCGGAGCGAAGTGCGGCCCGCCGCTACGCGAGGGCGCTACGCGACCTCGCTCAGACGGAAGCCTGGCTCGAAGGACGCCTCGCCGAGGAAGCGCGGCCGCCGCGGCAAACCAGGATGGCGGCGTCGGGCTAAAGCATGATCCGGAAAAGTGCGCAGCGGTTTTCCGAAAAGATCATGCTCAAACAACAAACCAAAGCGCGATGACGCTTCATCCTGATCGCATCGCGCTTTAGCCCGAGGCGCGTTGCAATTCGGCTGAGCTGGGGGCGTCGAATTTTCCGGGGGCGGCCGTCGCCGTCTTGCGTGTCAGCGGCACCTTGAGGCGGCACAACAGTCCTTCGGCTCGCCAATCGAATTGCGCCTGTCCACCGAGCTGGGACTCGACGCTCGCAAGCAGGCTCCGCGTGCCGAAGCCGCGCGATTTCGGCGTCATGACGAGCGGACCGCCGGATTCCTCCCAGCTCAGCGTCAGCAGCTGGTCCTCGACCTGCCAGCCGATCGTGAGCCGTCCCGACCTGGTCGAGAGTGCGCCATACTTGGCCGAGTTGGTGAAGAGCTCGTGCAGCGCGAGCGCCAGCGTCTGGGCCGTCGCCGGCAGCAACTGGACCTCCGGACCCGCCAATATGATCTGGCCGCCGAGCGAGTAGGGCGCAAGCTCCTCGTCGATCAGCTTGGAGAGCTCCGCGCCCTGCCAGCTCGACAGCGACAGGATGGTGTGCACGCGCGCCAGCGCATTGATGCGTCCTTCGACGGCGCTGACATAGGCCTTGACCTCGTCGGCGCGGGTGAGGCGGACGATCGACTGCGCCAGCGCCAGCGCATTCTTGGCGCGGTGATCGACTTCCCGCGCCAGCAAATTCTGCCGTTCCTCGGCTCGCTTGCGTTCGGTGATGTCCACGGTGACACCGCTCACGCGCACGACGCGACCGCTGTCGTCGACCGTCGCGGCCGCCGTGCCGACGCACCAGCGCACCTCGCCGTCGGGCCGCACAATGCGGAACTCGGTCTCATAGGCACGCGTGCCCTTGTTGAATTCGGCGATCGCCTTGCGCAACTGATCGACGTCGTCGGGATGCAACAGCGCCTGGACGTTGGCCGGATTGACCTCGAAGCTCTCCGGGCCGACGCCAAAGATGCGATATTGTCCCTCGTCCCACATCCAGTCGCCGCTGATCCAGTCCCAATCCCAGGAACCCATCTTGCCGGCGGCGATGGCCATGCTGCGCCGCTGCTCGCTTTCGCGCAGCTTCGCGGTGGAGTTCTCCAGTTCCGCCGTGCGTGCGCGGACGCGATCCTCGAGCTCCTGATTCAGCCGTTCCAGCTCGCGGGTCTTGCGGTAGAGCTCGGCAAACACCTTGATCTTGGCCCGCAGCACCTCCGGCACGACCGGGACCGGCACGTAGTCGACCGCACCCATCTCGTAGCCGCGCAGCCGGTCGATGTCGCTGACCTGGATGGCGGAGATGAAGATCATCGCGGTCTTCTGGAAGCGCGGATGCTCGCGGATCATCGCGGCAAGCTCGAAGCCGTCGAGCTCGGGCATGCAGACGTCGACCAGGATCACCGCGATCTCGGTCTTGAGCAGCACCTCCAGCGCCTCGCGTCCGGACGAAGCGACCACGAGGTTCTCGCCGAGTTCCTTCAGGATCACCTCATAGGCGAGCAGCTTGGCCGGCTGGTCGTCGACGAGGAGGATGTTGACCTTTTCGTGGTCCATTCGCGGATCCAAACTCATCGGTGCAGCCACATGCGGATCGCAAGCAGCAATTGATCGGTGTTGACGGGTTTGGCGAGATAGTCGGACGCGCCGGCCTCCAGGCATTTTTCCCGGTCACCCTTCATCGCCTTGGCGGTCAGCGCGATGATCGGAAGGCGGGCGAAGGCCTGGTTTTCGCGAATGACGCCGATGGTCTGGTAGCCATCCATCTGCGGCATCATGATGTCCATCAGAACGATGGCGATCTCCGGATTGGATTCGACCAGGGTGACGGCTTCACGGCCGGTCGTGGCGGTCAGCACCTTCATGCCGCGCCGTTCCAGCACGCTCGACAGCGCGAAGATGTTGCGGGCGTCGTCGTCGACGAGCAGCGCGGTCTTGCCGATCAAATCCTCGTCGGAACTGTTCAGCTTCTCCAGCATGCGCTGCTTCTCGACCGGAAGCTCCGTGATCACGCGGTGCAGGAACAGTGCGGTCTCGTCGAGCAGGCGCTCCGGCGATTCCACGCCCTTGACCACGATGCTGCGCGCCATGGTGTGGAGTTCCGCATCCTCCTCCGCCGAAAGCTCGCGGCCGGTGAAGACGACGACCGGGACGTTGGACAGCGCCTCGTCGTTGCGGATCTGGTCCAGCACCTCGAAACCGCTCATGTCGGGCAGCCTGAGGTCGAGCACCACGCAATCGCAGGGCACCTCCCGCAGCGTCGAGAGCGCGCCGGCGCCGGTGTCCGTCGTCACGATCTCGATGTCGTCGTGGTGCAGCAGCTCGCGGATCGAAAGCTGTTCCGCCTCGTTGTCCTCGACGATCAGGAGCCGCTTGCGCCGCGGCCGTGCATACTCCTTGATCTGCGTCAGCGCGGCCGAGACGCCCTCGGTCGTCGTCGGCTTGTTGACGAAGGAGAACGCGCCACGCGCCAGCGCATGCTGGCGGTCCTCGTCGAGCGTGATGATCTGCACGGGGATGTGGCGGGTCAGCGGATTGTGCTTGAGCTGGCTCAGCACGGTCCAGCCGAGCATATCGGGCAGGAACACGTCGAGCGAGACTGCTCTCGGCTGGTATTGCTTGGCAAGCTCCAGCGCCTCCGCACCGCGGGCGGCGACCAGGACCTTGAATCCCTTGTCGCGCGCAAGGTCGACCAGTACACGCGCGTAATGCGGGTCGTCCTCGACGATCAGAAGGATGCTGTCGCCAGGCTCGAGGTTGAGCCGGTCGTCGGGAAGCTGCTCGATGACGCGCTGCTGCTCCGGCGCGGCGGCGGGCTGCAGCGCAGGCGGCTGATTGTTTTGCTGCGGCGCGGGTGCGGCGCGCGGTGCGAGCGTCGGACCGGAATATTTGAGCGGCAGATACAGCGTGAACGACGAGCCCTTGCCCGGCGAACTGCGCAGATGAATTTCGCCGCCGAGCAGGCTTGCCAATTCGCGACTGATCGCAAGCCCAAGGCCGGTGCCGCCATATTTCCGGCTGGTGCCGGCATCGGCCTGCTGGAACGCCTCGAAGATCAGCTTCTGTTTTTCCACGGGAATGCCGATGCCGGTGTCGGACACTTCGAGCGCGATCACCGCCGGCGCGGAATTCAGCACCGGATGATCGGTTCCCCAGCCGCTGACCGCGGCGGTGACATTCAGGCGCACCTCGCCTTCGGCGGTGAACTTGAAAGCGTTGGAGAGCAGGTTTTTCAGGACCTGTTGCAGGCGCTTGGAGTCGGTGACGATGCTGCGTGGGAGGTTCGGATCGACGTCGATCTTGAACGAGAGATTGCGGTTGTCCGCCTCGTGCCGGAACGGCCGTCCGACGGTCTCCAGCAGGTTCGCGGTGAGGATTTCCTCGGCGTCGACCGTCACCGTGCCGGATTCGATCTTGGATAGATCCAGGATGTCGCTGATGAGATTGAGCAGATCGGTGCCGGCGCCGTGGATGGTGCGGGCGAATTCGACCTGCTTGGCCGAGAGGTTGCCGTCCGGATTGTCGGTGAGCTGCTGCCCCAGGATCAGGATCGAGTTCAGCGGCGTGCGCAGCTCGTGGCTCATATTGGCGAGGAATTCGGACTTGTACTTCGAGGTCAGCGCAAGCTCGGTCGCCTTTTCCTCCAGCGCGCGGCGGGCCTGCTCGATCTCCTGGTTCTTGCGTTCGACCTCGACGTTGCGCTCGGCGAGCTGCTGCGCCTTCTGCTCGAGCTGGTCGTTGGTCTGCTGCAATTCGCGCTGCTGGGTCTGGAGCTCGCCGGCAAGCTGCTGCGACTGCTTGAGCAGGCCTTCGGTCTGCATCGTCGCTTCGATCGAATTGAGCACGATGCCGATGGAGTCGGTGAGCTGCTCCAGGAAGGTCATCTGCGAGGTCGTGAAGGAGACGAGCGAGGCGAGCTCGATCACGGCCTTGACCTGGCCCTCGAACAGCACCGGCAGCACGACGAGGTTCTTCGGCGCGACGCGGAACAGCGCCGAGTTGATCGGCACCGCGTCGGACGGAATGTCGGCGACCACGCGCGGCCGCTTGTCGAGCGCGCACTGGCCGATCAAGCCGTCGCCGAACTGCAGCACGCGCTGATACGGGTAGATGCCGTCACTGGCGTAGGAGGCGAGCAGCAGGAGCTGCGGATTGTCCTCGTTCTCGACCTGGTAGATCACGCCGGTATGGGCGTTAACCAGCGGCGACAGTTCGGTGAGCAGCAGCCGGCCGACGGTGGTGAGGTCGCGCTGGCCCTGCAGCATGTTGGTGAATTTGGCGAGGTTGGTCTTCAGCCAGTCCTGCTCGGTGTTCACGTCCGTCGTGAGACGGAGGTTCGTGATCATCGTATTGATGTTGTCTTTCAGCTCGGCGAGCTCGCCGCGGGCGTCGACCTGGATCGACCGCGTCAGATCGCCCTTGGTCACGGCGGTCGCCACTTCCGCGATCGCGCGCACCTGCGAGGTGAGGTTGGCCGCCAGCAGGTTGACGTTGCCGGTGAGGTCCTTCCAGGTGCCGGCCGCGCGGGGCACGTCGGCCTGACCGCCGAGACGACCTTCGACGCCGACTTCGCGCGCCACCGACGTCACCTGCTCGGCGAAGGTCGCCAGCGTCGCGGTCATGTTGTTGATGGTGTCGGCGAGGGCGGCGACCTCGCCCTTCGACTTCACGGTCAGGTTCTGCTTCAAGTCACCGTTCGCGACCGCGGTCACCACCTTGACGATGCCGCGCACCTGCTCGGTCAGGTTCACCGCCATGACGTTCACGGTGTCGGTGAGGTCCTTCCAGGTGCCGGCGACGCCGGGCACCTGGGCCTGGCCGCCGAGCTCGCCCTCGGTGCCGACTTCGCGCGCCACGCGCGTGACTTCGCCGGCGAAGGCGTTGAGCTGGTCCACCATGGTGTTGATGGTGTTCTTCAGCTCGAGGATTTCGCCCTTCACGTCGACGGTGATCTTGCGCGACAGGTCGCCGCGCGCGACCGCCGTGGTCACTTCGGCGATGTTGCGGACCTGGGTGGTGAGGTTCGCGGCCAAGAGGTTGACGTTGTCGGTCAGATCCTTCCAGGTGCCGCCGACGCCGGGCACGACGGCCTGACCGCCGAGCCGGCCCTCGGTGCCGACCTCGCGGGCGACGCGCGTCACTTCGGCGGCGAAGGAGCGCAGCTGCTCGACCATGGTGTTCAAGGTGTCCTTGAGCAGCAGGATCTCGCCGCGCACGTCCACCGTGATCTTCTTCGACAGGTCGCCGCCTGCGATCGCGGTCGCGACCTCGGCGATGTTGCGGACCTGGGCCGTCAGGTTCGAGGCCATGAAGTTGACGTTGTCGGTGAGGTCCTTCCAGGTGCCGGCGACGCCGGGCACCTCGGCCTGTCCGCCGAGCTTGCCTTCGGTGCCGACCTCGCGCGCCACGCGCGTCACTTCGCCGGCGAAGCCGTTGAGCTGATCGACCATCGTATTGATGGTGTTCTTGAGCTCGAGGATTTCGCCCTTCACGTCGACGGTGATCTTGCGCGACAAGTCGCCGCGCGCGACGGCGGTGGTCACTTCGGCGATGTTGCGGACCTGGGCGGTGAGGTTGCCCGCCATCGAGTTCACGCTGTCGGTGAGATCCTTCCAGGTGCCGGCGACGCCCGGCACGTTGGCCTGACCGCCGAGGCGGCCTTCAGTGCCGACCTCGCGCGCCACGCGCGTCACCTCGCCCGCGAAGCGGTTGAGCTGGTCGACCATCGTGTTCAGCGTGTCCTTGAGCTGCAGGATCTCGCCGCGCACGTCCACGGTGATCTTGCGCGACAGGTCGCCGCCCGCGATCGCGGTCGCGACCTCGGCGATGTTGCGGACCTGGGCGGTGAGGTTGCCCGCCATCGAGTTCACGGAGTCGGTCAAGTCCTTCCAGGTGCCGGCGACGCCGGGCACGCCGGCCTGGCCGCCGAGCTTGCCGTCGGTGCCGACCTCGCGGGCGACGCGCGTGACTTCGCCGGCGAAGGCGTTGAGCTGGTCGACCATGGTGTTGAGCGTTTCCTTCAGCTGAAGGATTTCGCCCGACACGTTCACTGTGATCTTCTTCGACAAATCGCCCTTGGCGACCGCGGTCGCGACCTCGGCGATGTTGCGGACCTGGCCGGTGAGGTTCGAGGCCATCGAGTTGACGCTGTCGGTGAGGTCCTTCCAGGTGCCGCCGACGCCGCGCACGACGGCCTGGCCGCCGAGCTTGCCTTCGGTGCCGACCTCGCGCGCGACGCGCGTGACTTCGCCGGCGAAGGCGTTGAGCTGGTCCACCATGGTGTTGATGGTGTCCTTCAGCTCCAGGATCTCGCCGCGCACGTCCACCGTGATCTTCTTCGACAGATCGCCGCCGGCGACCGCGGTGGTCACCTCGGCGATGTTGCGGACCTGCGCGGTCAGGTTCGACGCCATCGAGTTGACGCTCTCGGTGAGGTCCTTCCAGGTGCCGGCGACGCCGAGCACGTTGGCCTGGCCGCCGAGCCGGCCCTCGGTGCCGACTTCGCGCGCCACGCGGGTCACTTCGCCGGCAAACGCGTTGAGCTGGTCGACCATGGTGTTGAGCGTCTCCTTCAGCTGAAGGATTTCGCCCGAGACGTTCACCGTGATCTTCTTCGAGAGGTCGCCGCTCGCGATGGCGGTGGCGACGTCGGCGATGTTGCGGACCTGCGCCGTCAGGTTCGAGGCCATGAAGTTGACGTTGTCGGTGAGATCCTTCCATGTGCCGGCAACGCCAGGCACCTGCGCCTGTCCGCCAAGCTTGCCTTCGGTGCCGACCTCGCGCGCGACGCGCGTCACTTCCGAGGCGAACGAGTTGAGCTGGTCCACCATGGTGTTGATGGTGTCCTTCAGCTCCAGGATCTCGCCGCGCACGTCCACCGTGATCTTGCGCGACAGGTCGCCGCGCGCCACGGCGGTGGTGACGTTGGCGATGTTGCGCACCTGTGCGGTCAGGTTGCCGCACATCGCGTTGACGGAGTCGGTGAGGTCCTTCCAGGTGCCGGCGACGCCGGGCACGATCGCCTGACCGCCCAGCTTGCCGTCGGTACCGACCTCGCGCGCCACGCGCGTCACTTCTGAGGCGAAGGAGCGGAGCTGGTCCACCATCGTGTTGATGGCTTCCTTGAGCTGAAGGATCTCGCCGCGGACGTCGACCGTGATCTTCTTGGAGAGGTCGCCGTTGGCGACCGCGATCGTCACCTCGGCGATGTTGCGAACCTGATTGGTCAGGTTGTTCGCCATCGAGTTGACGCTCTCGGTGAGGTCCTTCCAGACGCCGGTCACTTCCGGCACCTGGGCCTGGCCGCCGAGCTTGCCCTCGGTGCCGACCTCGCGCGCCACGCGCGTCACCTCGGAGGTGAACACGCCGAGCTGCTTGATCATGGTGTTGACGATGGTCGCCGACTGCAGGAATTCGCCCCGGAGCGGACGGCCGTCGACGTCGAGCTTGACGGTCTGGAGCAGGTCGCCTTGCGCCACCGCCGCGACCGCACGCGTCACCTCGCGGGTCGGCCACAACAGGTCGTCGATCAGCGTGTTGACGGAGCCTTCCATGTCGGCCCAGGAGCCCGAGGCGAGGCCGAACTTCACGCGCTGGCGCGTTTTGCCTTCGCGGCCGACCACCTGGCCGACCAGTTCGAGCTGCTGCGCCATGCGCTGGTTGGCGGCGATGATTTCATTAAAAGTGTCGGCGATCTTGCCGTCGATGCCGAGATAGTCGCCGCTCATGCGGACGGAGAAATCGCCGCTGCGCATGGCCTGCAGGGCGAGCAGCAATTCGGCCCGGGAATCCGGATCCGATACACCGTTGGGCTTTGGCTTTGGGACGCGACGACCGGACCGTGATGCAGATCCGGGATCGAGGTCGCTCATACTGATTCCCCCGCAGGTGTCGGCCGAATCTATGGCCAGACGCGATTGGTCAACATAGAGCGTCAGCCAAATTCGAAATCAAGCGCCAACCTTGCGGCGCCAGCAAATGGAACCTGCTTTGCTCAGCCCGGCAAATATAACCACGATCCGCCGAATTGGTTCCATCCGAATTCGAAAAGGGCTGGCGTCCGCGATCCTGCGGCCAGCTCGTTCGTCCCCGCCACCCTTCGGAACGAGCGCCAACCCTCGCGGTTAGCCCGCCAAGACATGGAGAACGGATATGAAAGCAGGACTTGCCGCGATCGTCGTCGTGCTGTTTGCCGGGTCGGCCTTGGCGCAGGGCGGAGCGCCCAGCGGCCGCGGGGCGGTGACCGGCGATCCCGCCGCGAGCTCCGCCAGCCCGAGGGCGGATACTCCGACGACGGGGGCGGCGACCCGGTCGAACCCGAGCGGCAGCGGCACCTCGTCTTCGGGCGGCAAGGACGACAATGGGGATGCGGGCCGGGACCGGATGCCGGAGAGCGACCGCACCGTGCGACCGCAGAGCCAGCAACATCATCCGAACGACAAATAAATAGAGGGGGCTACTTGTCCGCCATGGTGCGCCCGGCGTCCTTGACCTGTGCGCGCAGCATCGGGAGCTGCTCGCGCGCAAACGTTGCGAGCGCCGCGTTATCGGGCGCCTTCAAATAGCGTTCGAGCAGGTCAATGGCCGATTCATATTCGGGAATCTGCGAGGCATAGAAGCTTCGGACGTAAGTCGGTCCGTCGGACGTTTCGGGCTCGACCAGGCCCGCGCTGACCGACGTCGTCTTGCCGATGCGCGGCTCCGCGCCGATCGCCTCCTGGATCTGCTTCAGCGCCTTGTCGCGCTTGGCCGCTTCCTCGGCACGCAAGGCGGCGAGGTTCTTGACCTCGGCGTTGCCCTTCAGATCGGTGCTCTCCAGGAGGCCCTGCTGGAAGCGGCTGAAATCATAAAGGCCGCTGATGACGTCGGTTGCGCTCGGAGGGCGGCCGCCAGACTTTCGTTCACCGGTGCTGTCGGCAAGCGCTGCGGTGCTGATGAATGCCAGGATGATCGCGACAAGAACTCGCATCGATATCAAACAGCCAATGGCGTGCGGAGTTCCCTGAACATTACGATCCGGCAAGCGGGTTGCGACCCGAGAGTTCCGTCCCCACGTCTTCAATATGAAACAGTCTGACATCTTCAGGGATAATGCCGACAACTGTCTTCAGCTCGCCGAGCGCGCCGAGGGACAACCCGCCCACAAGCGCTTTTCGCGCATGGCGGACGCCTGGACGGCGCTCGCCCACGAGCAGGATTGGCTCGACGGGGAAATTCCGCCTCTCGTAGTCCGTTTCTCTCAAAAGCGGGATGCGTGAGGGCTCTGCTTTTCGTGAATCCGCGTGTGAGACCGCTCACGGAATGCAAGCGACCAATCCAGGATGATCAGGGGACAGTCGATCGCGTTGGTTTTCGCTTCCAGAAGGAGGTTTTGTGATGGCTCCACGTCTGGCTCTTCTTTCACTCATTCTCGCCTTTGGTGTCTCGGTCGCGTTCGCGACGGTGACGACGGTGCGCCAGGTTCATCTGGGGAATGCGTCGGCTGCGGTCCACGCGGCGCACAGCTAGCGCCTCGCCGGAACATTCGACGCCGCAGTGCGTAAGCGCTTCGACACATCAGGAGAGGTGAAAGCACATCATGGCCCATTCCGACCACGGCATCGTCAAGGACAAACGGGCGGAGGAACAGCCGCGCGACAAGCAGCGCGCACAGTCCGTGCACAAGACGGATCCGCAAAAGACGGGTTCGAAAGGCTCGCCGTCGCGGGAGGCGACGCGCGATCCCAAGCTCAACGACAACAGCAAGACGCCGGGCTCCGGCATGACGCCGGACGATTCCGGCGACGCGCCGAGCGGCTAGACGCAACGGTAAGCGCGAGGAACGAATCCTCGCGCGACGCGTCGACAGGTTGCTCCCGGTTGTCACGCCCCCGGTGCGCCGGAAGCAATCTCCAAGACGGCCCTGGCACGCCCCGTGCCGGGGTCGTTTGCTTATGA
The DNA here is from genome assembly GCF_028128855.1 of Bradyrhizobium sp. CCBAU 11430. Taxonomy (NCBI): domain Bacteria; kingdom Pseudomonadati; phylum Pseudomonadota; class Alphaproteobacteria; order Hyphomicrobiales; family Nitrobacteraceae; genus Bradyrhizobium; species Bradyrhizobium sp. CCBAU 11430. The sequence continues at coordinate 27,145 of NZ_LBJV01000070.1, read as the reverse complement.
ACGGCTCCTGTGGGTCAGCCCCCGGTGCCGTTCTCGGGATCCTCCTGCGTATGCCCGTCGGGCCCGCGGCCGAAAACGCCGAAGCTGCTCGACTTCACACCCGCAGCCGCGTCGACGCCGACGGCGGCCAATCCGAACTTGAGCAGTTCGCGGACCGCTGCCGCCCGCGTCGGCATGCGATGTTTGAACCGGAAATCGTCAACGGCGGCCAACTCTTCCGGCGTGAGCATGACCTGTAGGCGCTCGGCGCGAAGGTCGTTCATGGTCGATCACACAAATTGAGCAGGTTGAGTAGGTTACTCAACGAACCAACTTGGCGGGAGTTCCACAAGAGTCGAGAAAGACGCCGAATGAGTAAGAAAATATAACAAAATCAATGATTTATTATTGAAACGACTCCGGCGGTGGCGCATTCTCATGGAAAGGGAGAGAAGCCATGACGGACGAAGTCAGGTTGCCTCGCAAGCTTTCCGAAGAGCCGGAAGCCCCCAAGCCGGTGCGTCCCAGCCACCAGAAGGTCATCGAACAAGTCGAGCGCTGGGCCAACAGCTCGGGACTGCAGCCACCGAGGACGGAAGATGCGAAGACGATCTGAGCCACATACATTCGAACAGCGTCTCGGGGCGCAGAAGCTGCGGCTCGAGCATGAACTGTCGGGCCTGCCGGACGGCCGCCAGCGCGAAGTTGTTCTTGCGCGCATCGATCAGCTTCAGACGGCCGCCGAGATGTACGGCTTTCTGATGCTACGGGAAGAGGCCGCGGCCCCTCGCTGATGGCCCCATGCGTTTGGTCTGCACGGTCCTCGAGGTGATGCGAAGCTTTCGCCGCAGCCACCAAGCCGACACCGACACGGCCGCCCATACCAGGATGGCGGCGACGAATGCGCCGATCACGGTTGTCGAAACCACGAGATAAAAGACTGCAGCGAACGCTGCGAGACCGATGCTCCCAAGGCCGGCACCGGCGGCATCGAGCGCTGCGGCCTGCTGCCCGCGTCTGTCTCCGCTGAGGCCGGCCTTTTCCTTGGCGCGGCGCTCATGGCTTTCGATCAGCGTTGCACTGGCGCAGAAGATGGCGGGGAGCGCGAGGAAGAGGCCGCCGACGGAGACGCCGAAACCTGTGGTCACGGCTCCCGCGAGGACCGTCGCCAGTCCGCCGAGCAGAAAGCGGATACCGTACTCGTACCACCGAGTCTGTTTCAGCGCCGATGCAGACATCTTGACCAGCATCAGGCAGCACCTCCGAAACCCGCGAGCAGAGCGAAGGCGACGACGAGCCATGTGGCAAAAGCGAGAATGGTGGCTGGCAGTGCGGAGAAATGAAACCTCATCAGGAGATGGCAGACGACGATGCTGTAGCAGCCGAGTGCGATGGCACCATAGATCATCGTCCAGCTTTCGGCGGCGACATATTGCGGGCCGTGCTGGACGACGGCGATGCTGAGGGTGGCCAGAGCGACCGACGGCGCCGCGCCGAGCAGTCCGGCAAAGCTCTTCGGCCGCAGCATGTCGCCCAGGATGGAGAAGGCAGAGACGATCAGGCCGCCGGCGATGAAGCGCAGGAGATATTCGGTCATGGCCGTGTCCGTGAGGCCTTGGACCGCCGCTTCGCCAGCGTGAACGGCCTGAACAGTCGCTCGACGGCGACGCCGAGCGTGAAACCGGCCACCACATCGCTGGCCCAATGCGCCAGCACCACGATGCGCGTCAACGATAGCGCCACGGCAACGAAGCGGACCGCCTGACGCCGGGCAGGCGGCAACAGGTCGGCCGCCGAGGCGAGGGCGCCCATGTGCACGGCGTGACCGGAGGGAAATGCGTCGCGTGATCGCCCCGAGAAGGGGACGCCGCGCCAGTGGCCGGCGACCGTCAGCCGGTCCGGCCTGGTCTGATCGAACACGGATTTGAGGACATGCGGCAGCACGGCTGTCGCCAGCGAGACCATGAGAATGTGATCTGCAACGCGACGCTGCTGCGGTTGCCGCAGCCGGGTGTAGAGCCATCCCGCGGCGGCGAGCGCGATGAGCACATGCTCGTCGGCGCCCCAGGTCAATGTCTGGGCCGCATGCTCGAGGCCGGAGTTGGTGTGGTGCGCGATCTCGTTCGCGATCGCCGTATCGATCCGGGTGGGTTTGACTGTTACGAGCGCCATCGGTCCGCAGGCGAGATGTTCTTCATGACAAATTTGTAAAGCCCGGAATCAACGAAGGTTCCTGGGTTCGGCCGCGTCGGCACCAGGCCCGCGGGGCGCCGGCCACGCCGGCGCCCTCGTTCGAGGTTTACTTCGCCTGGCCGACGCTCGGCGCCTTGCCGAGCTCCTTGGCCATGTCGAGATGGTGCTTGAGCGCCGGCAGAGTCTTGCCGGCCCAAACCTTCAGCGCCGAATTGTCGCCGCCCTTGGCGTAGCGCTCGAACAGCGACACGGCATCCTCATGGGCGCTCACCTGGTAGGAATTGTAGTCCGAGCTGAAGTCCTTGCCATTCGCGCTCTTGAGCTTGTCGAGCTTGCTCTGGTGCGAGCTGTCGAGCGCCGTCGGAAGGGGCGCTTGCACCTTGCCGTCACCGACGAGACCCTTGAGCTCGGTGCTGGTCTTGGTGTGGTCGGTCACCATCTGCTGCGCGAAGCTCTTCTCCTGCGCGTTGCCCTTTTGCGTGGCGAGCTTGCTCGACTCGATCTCGAACATGTCGCTGATGGCGACCTGCTTGACGAAGTCGGCAGTCGTTGGCGCGACGCCGAGCGCCGAATTGACGCCGGTCTTCTCGCCAAGAGATTGGGCGAGCGCGGGCCCTGCGACAAGCACGCAGGCAAGGGCGATGATGGTACGTTTCATGGTTCGGTCCCTCCGAGTGGGCGCGCGGCCTCTTGCCGCGCGATATTGCGCCGATCAACACGTCGTATGCGCCGAGGTTCCTAACGACTAATCCGCCGGATTCCGCCCGGTGCGCGGATTGATGGGATCGGTCGGCTTGCGTCGCAGCCGCTCGGGGAGAAACGGCTCGGCGGCGACGGCCGTGGCTTCGGCACGCACATCGGCATGGCGCTGCGCGCGCTCGTGCGGAGTCTTGTTGTCGTTGAAATGGTACTTTACATCGACGCCATCGACGGGATCGTTGACGCCGTGCTGGATGTCGCGAAAGTCGCTCATGGTTGACCTCATTGCTTTCCGGGCAGGATCGTTTCGAGCACCTGCCGCGCTGCTCCCTTGATCATCCCGCTCTCGTTCGGATCGCCCTTCAAGAGGGCGAGCGAGAAGTTCTTGGCCTGCTGAAGCGTGATATGCGGCGGCAGCGGCGGCACTTCGGGATCGGTCTTCACCTCCAGCACGACGGGCATCTCGCTTGCCAGCGCCTGCTCCCAGGCCGAGCCGAGCAGCTGTGGGGTGTCGACGAAGATGCCGCGCAGGCCGATGAGCTCGGCGAAGCGTGAATAGGAGACGTCGGGAATGCGCTGCGAGGCTTCGAATTTGGGATCGCCGTTGATGATGCGCTGCTCCCAGGTCACCTGGTTGAGGTCCTCGTTGTTGAAGACGCAGACGACGAAGCGCGGGTCGCGCCAGGAGCGCCAGTATTTCGCGGCGGTGATCAATTCGGCCATGTTGTTCATCTGCATCGCGCCGTCGCCGACCAGCGCGATCACCGGACGGTCCGGATGGGCGTATTTGGCGGCGAGCGCATAGGGCACCGCGGCGCCCATCGAGGCGAGGCCGCCGGAGAGCGAGGCCGTCATGCCGCGGCGCATCTTCAGGTCGCGGGCGAACCAATTGGCGCAAGAGCCGGAATCGCTGGTGATGATCGCACGGTCGGGCAGGCGCGGGGACAATTCCCAGGCGACGAGCTGCGGATTGACGGGCGCCGCCGGCTGATGTGCCCGGCCATCCAGCGTCTTCCACCATGTCGCGACGTCAGCTTCGATACTTTGGCGCCAGGCGCCGTCGCTCTTGGGCTTCAGCCGCGGCAACAGAGCGCGCAGCGTCTCGGCGGCATCGCCCACGAGGCCGACCTCCATGGGAAAGCGGATCGACATCATGCCGGCGTCGATGTCGATCTGCACGCCGCGGGCCGCGCCTTCCTTCGGCAGGAACTCGGCATAGGGGAAGGCAGAGCCGACCATCAGCAGCGTGTCGCACTCCATCATCATGTTGTAGCTGGGCTCGGTGCCGAGCAGGCCGATCGAGCCGGTGACCCATGGCAGGTCGTCGGGCAGTGCTGCCTTGCCGAGCAGCGCCTTGGCGCAGCCGGCCGAGAGCCGGTCAGCGACGGCGATCACCTCGTCGGTGGCGCCAAGGGCGCCGGCGCCGACGAGCATCGCGACCTTCTTGCCGGCATTGAGCACTTCCGCGGCGCGATCGAGATCGGCCTCACGTGGCATGATGCTGGGCGCGCTATAACCAATGCCGGAATGCAGCGTGCCGTGTGCACGCGGCGGGCTCTCGTAAGGCTCTTCCTGCAGGTCGTTGGGCAGGATGATCACGGTCGGGGCCCGCCGCGCCAGCGCGATCCGCACGGCTCGGTCGATCAAGTGTCGCACTTGCGCAGGCGAGGATGCCTGCATGACGTAGGCACCGGCGACGTCCTTGAACATCGAGAGAAGGTCGATCTCCTGCTGATAGTGCCCGCCGAGAGCGTTGCGGGCCTGCTGGCCGACAATCGCCAGCACCGGCTGGTGATCGAGCAGCGCATCGTAGAGCCCGGTGATGAGATGCGAGGCACCCGGGCCCGAGGTCGCGATGCAGACGCCGAGCTGCCCTGAGAATTTTGCGTAGGCGCTCGCCATGAATGCCGCCATCTCCTCGTGCCGTGCCTGCACGAAGCCGATCTCGCCTTCCTTGCCTTGGGCCCGGTTCATCGCGCCGAACACGCCGTTGATGCCGTCGCCGGGATAGCCAAAGATGTGCCGCACGCCCCATTGATGCAGACGCTGGACGATGAAGTCGGAGACGGTCTGGGACATCGCGCGTGGCTCTCGGTTGTGCGTGAAGTTCAGAGAACGGCTCCTTCCCTGCGATGTTCCTGGTCCACTTCCGGGAACATCGGCGCCGGAACGATCGCTTGCTCATCCGGTTGATTCACATTGGCTGAGTGGAGGATTGAGATGCTGAATCAAGGCGAGCTGGGCCGCAGCGAGATGGGACGGCTGATCGGCAGCGACAAGGTCGAGGGAACGTCGGTTTACGGCGCCGACCGCAACCGGATCGGTTCGATCGAACGCGTGATGATCGACAAGGTCAGCGGCAGGGTGTCCTACGCCGTGCTTGGCTTCGGCGGATTCCTGGGCCTCGGCAACGACCACTACCCGTTGCCCTGGCAGTCGCTGAAATACGACACGGAGCTTGGCGGGTATGTCACCGGCATCACCACCAAGGAACTGGAAGGGGCGCCGAAATATGGCGAACGAAGCGATTGGAACTGGGGTGATGATGCCGCGGTGCGCGGCATCAACTCCTATTATGGTGTTCCCTTTGCTTGACGTTCACGGAAAGGGAGATCGATGAGCAAGGAACGGCCTAACGACGATCCCCGGCAGCAGAACGATTGGGGTTCGCACCGGCAGACGGACAAGCCCTGGAAGGGCAATCCGGAGAAGGAGCAGGGATCGGACGAGGAGAAGCCCGATCTCGAGAAATGGCACGAGACGAAGACGCACTGAGACAGGCGGGCTTCCCGTGAGACGTCAGAGACGAGCGCGGCACGCACTGTGCCGCGCTTCTTTTTGAGCCGGCGTTCACGAATGGCAGCGGGGCCCTCGCGAGGTGTGGGCCTCGGGGATCCTCGAAATGGAGATCCACCGTCGGAGAGAAATGGTGACCGCGGCGCAAAAGTCCGGCTAGACTGAACCCGATCTGAGCAAATTCCGGGAGGCGAATTAAGTGAAGACCGCGATCACCGCCCTATCCGGAATACATCGCGGCCATCGTCGAGGGTGGCATCAAGGCGGTGGAGACGGCCGGCCGCAGCCCCGAACAATACATGCCGGCGCTGAAGGCGGCGGGCATCAAGGTCATCCACAAATGCACCTCGGTGCGTCACTCACTCAAGGCCGAGCGGATCGGCTGCGATGCCGTCAGCGTCGACGGCTTCGAGTGCGGCGGTCATCCCGGCGAGGACGACATTCCCAACATGATCCTGCTGCCGCGCGCGGCGGAGGAATTGAAGATCCCCTTCGTCGCCTCCGGCGGCATGGCGGACGGGCGCAGCCTCGTCGCGGCATTGTCGCTGGGTGCCGCCGGCATGAACATGGGCACGCGCTTCATCGCCACCAAGGAAGCGCCCGTGCATCAGAACGTGAAGAATGCGCTGGTCGCCGCGACCGAGCTCGACACCCGCCTGATCATGCGCAGCCTGCGCAACACCGAGCGCGTGCTGAGGAACGCCAATGTCGATCGCCTGATCGAGATCGAGCGCGAGAAGGGCGACAAGCTGAAGATCGACGACATCCACGATCAGGTCGCGGGCGTCTATCCCAGGATCATGCTGGAGGGACAGATGGACGCCGGCGCGTGGAGCTGCGGCATGGTCGCCGGCCTGATCCACGACATCCCCTCCTGCAAGGAACTCGTCGATCGGATCATGACCGAGGCGGAACAGATCATCCGTAGCCGTTTGATGGGGTTCCTGGATGGGACGGCGGCGACGCGAAAGGTCGCTTGACACCGCTAAACTTCTTAACCACGGCGGCACTTGGCCGCTGGAATCGCAAGCGAGGCCTCCTAAATAAGGATAAAATATCCCTTTCAAAATCAATTTCAGGAGGCGTCCGTGGTCCTGAAAAGCATTCCTTTTGCAGTTGCCGTTGCCCTCGTGATCGCATGGGGCAGCTTCGCGCGCGCTGACGACTACAAGCCAGACGAATATCTCGGCCTCGATCTCTCCAAGGCCGTGCTGTCGCCGAAACGTCTCGGGCCCGAGACGCACTTCGCTCCGGTTGCGCTGGAAGCGCGCGGCGGCAATGAGGCGCAGGCCCGCGCCGCACCCGTCGACGCGCCGAAGAAGGTTGCGGCCGAACGCGTCCGTGCGGCCGAGCCGAAGGTTGCGCACGCCAGGCCTGCCCAGCCGCGCGGCGCAGCCCGGACCAAACTCGCGCATCGCCACGGCAATCCGCTGGATGCGCAGGCGAGGGATACCCGCATCCAAACCTGGCCGTGCCGCTCCGGCGGCATCTGCAACTGGCAGCGTTAACCCGGTCTGAGCGCGTCATCGGCGCGTCGCAAAACCGTAGGCGCGGGGTCAAGAAACCGTAAGGGTAGGAGTCAAGGAGCGCAGGCACCTTCCGTCGCGATTCGACGAAGGTTTCCTGAATGGCAACGCTCCGCGCTTCGCGCGCATGGACCCGGCGGCAATTCCTGGTCCGCTCGACCTCCAGCCTCGCCGTCGCCTCGCTCGGCACGCTCGCAACGCCACACCTCAGCCGCGCCGCCGATCGGCCGCAGATCGCGGGCGGTATCCAGTCCGGCGACGTCTCTGGGGACTCCGCCGTGATCTGGGCGCGCGCCGACCGCCCCGCGCGGATGCAGGTGGAATGCTCGACCGTCGAGAGCTTCGAGACCATCATCGCGTCAGCTTCGCGCGACGCTCTGCTTGATGCGGATTTCACCGCAAAGCTGCTGCTGAACGATCTGCCGCCCGGCCAGGATATCTTCTACCGCGTGCGCTTCGACGACATCGCGGCCGGCATTGCCGGCGAAAGCCGCGTCGGCCATTTCCGCACCGCGCTGGCCGCGGGCCGGTCGATCTCGTTCGTGTGGTCCGGGGATGTCGCGGGGCAGGGCTGGGGCATCGACGTTTCGCGCGGCGGCTATCGCAGCTATCGCACCATGCTCGATAACCGTCCGGATTTCTTCATCCACTCCGGCGATCACATCTACGCCGACTGCACGGTTCCTTCCGAGCAGAAGCTGCCGAACGGCGAGATCTGGCGCAACCTCGTGACCGAGGAAAAGTCCGAGGTCGCGCACACGCTGGCGCAGTTTCGCGGCAATTACAGATACAACCATCTCGACGGGAATTTTCGCGCCTTCCACGCCGAGGTGCCGATGTTCGCGCAATGGGACGACCACGAGGTCACCAACGACTGGTCACCGGCCGGCAGCCATGACGAGGCCGGTTATGAGGACGACGGCACCCCGCGCCTGGTCGCGCGCGCCCGCCGCGCCTTCTTCGACTTCATGCCGATCCGCGACCTCGGCGCGCGGCAAGGCCGGGTCTATCGCAAGATCGCCTACGGCCCGCTGCTGGACGTCTTCATGATCGACATGCGCAGCTATCGCGACGACAGCTGGAACAAGGGCGGCGATCACCGCGGCTGGATTTTGGGTGCCGAGCAACTCGCCTGGCTGAAGCGCGAGCTCGCGGCCTCGCGCGCGACCTGGAAGGTGATTGCGGCCGATTTGCCGATCGGCCTGGTCAGCCTGGATGCCGTCGCGCTTGGTGATGGGCCGCCCGACCGGCGCGAGCACGAGATCGCCGACCTTCTGGCCTCCATCAAGCGCGCCGGCGTGCGCAACACCGTCTGGCTGACCGCCGACATGCATTACACCGCCGCGCATTATTACGATCCCGCCAAGGCGCAGTTTCAAGACTTCGAGCCGTTCTGGGAGTTCGTCTCCGGCCCGCTGCACGCCGGCACCTGGGGCCCGGGCGAGCTCGACAACACCTTTGGTCCGGTCGCGCTGTACCAGAACGGCTGTAGCGCGGCGCAGGGCGAGAATTTGGCGCCGTGTTTCGGACTGCAATTCTTCGGCCGAGTCGACATCGACGGTGCCAGCGGCGTGATGACTGTGACCTTGAAAGACGTGGACAATCGCGACCTCTGGTCGGTCGACATCGTGCCGCAGCCGCAGGCGCGACCTGCCGTGGTGGCACAGCATTCGTGAGGGGCGGGGCGACTATGAGCCCAGTTGTCAAGGCCGGGCTCGTCCCGGACATGACGGCTGAGAGGAATGGTGCGTGCAATGCTAACCCGATCTTGATTGGCAGCGCTGCCCATGCCGGGCTATGCTCCTCACTCCCGCCACCTCTTTTCCATCACCGAAGAGTCTGCCCACGCGGCAACGCCGCGTGCATCCAGCGGGTTGAACGACGTCAGGAGCCTGTTCATGGACAATCTGAAGACCCAGGGCATCAGCATGCCCAAGCTCGGCCTCGGCACCTTCCGCATGCAGGGCGATGCCTGCCGCGCCGCAGTCGAGAGCGCGCTGTCGATCGGCTATCGCCACATCGACACCGCCGAGATGTACGCCAACGAAGAATCCATCGGCGCCGCCCTTGCCGCGGCTCGCCTGCCGCGCGGCGAGCTGCACGTCACGACCAAGGTCTGGCATGAGAACCTCAGCCCCGACGCGATCCGCCGCGCCTTCGATGCGAGCCTGAACAAGCTCAGGCTCGATCATGTCGATCTCTATCTCGTGCACTGGCCGTCGAAGGCGGCGAACTGGGGTGCGGTGTTCGAGACATTGATGAAGCTGAAGCAGGAGGGGCGCACGCGGGCGATTGGCGTTGCCAATTTCACCACGGCGCTGCTCAAGACCGTGGTCGAGGACATCAGGGCGCCGATCGCCTGCAACCAGATCGAATATCACGCAATGCTCGATCAATCGAAGGTGCTGGCCTATCTCGCCGCGAAGTCGATCCCGCTGGTGGCCTATTGTCCGCTCGCGCAAGGGCGCATTGCCTCGGAGCCGGTGCTGGCCGAGATCGGCGCCAGGCACAACGCAACCGCTGCGCAGGTGGCGCTGAAATGGCTGCTCGACCAGGACGGCGTCGCCGCGATTCCGAAGGCCTCGCGCCGGGAGAGCCAGCAAGCCAATCTCGATGCGCTGAAGATCACGCTCGACGATGCCGACCGCAACAAGATCGCGGCGCTGCCCAAGGACCGCCGCTGCGTCAATCCGGGCTTCGCGCCGGCGTGGGATTAGCTTCGTCAACACGCCCTGCGAACGCAGAATAATCGTAGGGTGGGCAAAGGCGCCCTTGCGCCGTGCCCACCACTTCTCCTTGATCACTACGGAAGCGGTGGGCACGCTTCCGCCGTCGCTCTTCGAGCTATGGCGGACAAGTCGCTTTGCCCACCCTACAAGACTGCGCGCAAGAGAAATGGCCCCGTGAGGGGCCATTTCCATATGCGCTCTGCATTAGTCCCAGTTGTGATGGCGATGGCTGCGCTTGATCACCACGACCTTGTCGCGATTGTGCCAGCCACGATGCCAACCATGGTCGCGATGGCCGCGGAATTCGGCGCGAGCGCCGTACGGCCCGTGATGATGATGGTGGTAGCCGCCGCGCTTGATCACCACCGTCTCCGCGCTCGCCAGCGTCGGCGCCGCGATCACGAGCGCACCCAGGGCCGCAACCACATAACCAAGCTTCTTCATGATGTCCTCCTCCAATCGAATGCACATTTAAACCGCGCATTCGCGCGAACGTTCCGGAGGAAACGCGGGAGAATTCTGAACAGCTGTTCAGCTGACTAATCGCAGCGTTGCTGCGCCGGCGTCGGCGCGCCGGTGGCGACGTACTTGCCGTCCCTGATCGTGTACTCGCCACGCTCGCTGCGATTGTAGATCGCGCGCAGGCTGCTGCCGTCCTTCGCCAGCAGCAGCCCGAACTCACGGGCCTGGTGCAGCGAGGGGAAGTACACCATCACATTGAGCAGGCCCTCGGCGCTGACCCTGGCCGACACCACCTCGTTCTCGTCCCTGGCCTCGCCGAAATTGCGCCGGTACATCACCCGGCCGTCCTTCCGGATTTCGTAAGTCAGGAGCGCGCCCTTGTCGCGGTCAGGCCCGGTTGCGCAATCGACCGCCCACGAGCCGAGCAGGCCCCATTGCTCGACCGTCGCGGTCAGTGTCTCGGCACCTGCCGTGGAGGTGATCGCCGCCCACAGCATCGCAGCCGCGATCCAGCGGCTCAAACAACGCGTCATGTCCTGAAGAAACCCCGCCTCGAAGAATTCCAAAGTGTAGCATCCCGTCCGCTTCCGTCCATGGCTGCCGCCGATCGCTCGCGAATTTGATCCGCGTCAATGAGGCCGGTCTTTTCCGGCGTAGGATGGCGCTTCCCGAAGGCGAACCTGGATAGACCAATGCTGAATCAAGTCATGGATTTTGCGGGCGAAGTGCTGCCGGGGAGCTGCGCCGTGCCGCCTTATTCCGAGACCGCGTTTCTGACCGAGCTGGGCGATCGCTTGCGGTCCTCGCGCATGCGCTGCGACCTGTCGCGCCGCGAGCTGGCCCGCCGTTCCGGGATTTCCGAGCGCTATATCGCCCAGATCGAGGCCGGCAAGGGCAACGTCTCGATCGTCCTCTTGCTGAGGCTGGCCTCCGCGATCCACGGCAGCCAGCCACAGGCGGCCTGACGCTTCGGGGTGACCGCCATGGGGCAACTCGTACTCGCGGCCAAGGTCACCCACGTTCCATCGCTGATGCTGTCGGAGCAACCCGGCAGCCCGTTACGCGATGCGCGCGAGCCGGCGGTCAGGTCTTTGCGCGAGCTCGGCCGGCGGGCGAAGGAGCGCGGCGTGACCTGCTTTGTGGTGTTCGACACCCACTGGCTCTCCAATTTCGGCTACCACATCAATGCCAATGCGCGGCATTGCGGCTCGTTCACGAGCCACGAGGCGCCGCAGATGATCCAGGATCTGCGCTACGATTTGCCGGGCGACACGCGCCTGGCCGAAGCCATCGCTGATAGGGCCGGGGACGCCGGCCTGAACGTGATCGCCCATCAGGTGGCCAGCCTCGGGCTCGAATACGGCACCGTCGTGCCGATGCACTACCTGAACCGGGACGGCTTCGCGAAGGTCGTCTCGGTCGCCTCGCCGCTATTCACCTCCTTCGAGGAGAGCCGGATCCTCGGTGAAGCGACCCGCCGCGCGATCGATGAATCCGGTGAACGCGTCGCAATCATCGCCAGCGGTTCGCTCTCGCATCGGCTCTGGCCGAACAAGAAGCTGGGCCCCGAGGCCTGGACGTCGGTCGCCAGCGAGTTCAACCGTCAGGTCGATCTGCGCGTGCTCGAGCTGTGGCAGAGCCGCCGCTATCGCGAATTCCTCGACATGCTTCCGGATTACGCCACCAAGTGCAACGGCGAAGGCGGCATGGCCGACACCATCATGCTGTTCGCCGCGCTTGGCTGGTACGACTACCGCGGCGCCGCCGAGCAGCTCTGCGACTATTTTCCGTCCTCCGGGAGCGGCCAAGTCAACGTGGAGTTTCACGTCGAGGCGTGAGGCCGCGGCCTCAGGCCCGCTTCTCAACATTGGCACTCCGGGCCGGCACCCCGAATTCCTTGCGGCAGACCTCGGCCAGCACGGCGACGCCCTCGCGGATCTGCTGGTGCGTCGGACTCGCAAAACACAGCCTGAGGCGCGAGCTGGCATGGCTCTTGTTGGTCGACCATTCCGGCCCCGGATTGATCGAGACGCCGGCGGTGAGAGCGGCCTGATAGAGTTTCAGCGTATCGACCTGGTCGGGCAGCTTCACCCAGAGGAAGATGCCGCCCTTGGGCTCCTCGAACTCGGCGGCCGTCCCGAACTGCTCGTTCAGCGCCTCCATCAGCGTGTCGAGCTTGGTGCGCAGCGCCTTGGTCAGGGCCGGCACGTGGCTCGCGAAATGCGGCTTGCAATAGGCGGCGAGCACCATCTGCTCCAGCGCGCCGGAGCCGGCATCCGTCTTCAGCGCCAGCATCCGCGACATCACCTCCCAGGGCGCCACGATGAAGCCGACGCGCAGCGCCGGCGCGATCGACTTGGAGAACGAGCCGATATGAATCACGCCGCCGTTCGGGCTCATCGCATGAATCGCCGGCGGCCGCTGCCCCGACCAGACGAGATCGGCATAGCAATCGTCCTCGAAGATCGGCACGCCATACTCGGTCGCGAGCCGTACCAGCTCGGTGCGGCGGCTCTCGGGCATGATGCTGCCGGTCGGATTCTGCACCGTCGGAATGGTGTAGATGTATTTCGGCCGGATCCCGCGGCTCTTCAGGTCGGCCAGCGTCGCGGCCAGCACGTCCATGCGCATGCCGTCCTTGTCGAGGGGGACGCCGACCACATTGACGCCGAGCCGTGCCAGGCGGGTCAGCGAGCCCTGATAGCTGTCCTGCTCGAAGATCACGGTGTCGCCGCGGGTCAGCAGCGTCGCGTTGACGAGGTCGAGCGCCTGCAGCGAGCCGGACACGATCAGGAGATCGTCGACGGTGCAGTTGATGCCGGCATCGCGCTTGAGCTTGGTCACCAGGAATTCGCGCAAGGGCAGGTAGCCCTGCGGCCCATGCGCCAGCCCGTAAGTGGCGAGCGACCGGCCCTCTCGCCGCAGCACCGTGTTGGTCGCTTCGATCAACTCGTCGAGCGGCACCTGTTCGGAATCGTTATTGCCGCCCACAAAACTGTATTTGGCAAGGCCCGTCCAGCGCGCAGAAGGGGCCGGCAGCCCTGCCGGAAACAGGGGTGCGAAATCGAAGCTGGACGTCATGGGAGTGTTCCTCGTTTTGTTCTTGTTGAGCCAGCCGGCGTTGCGCCGGCCAGTCTTGTTTCTTGGCCAACCGTCCGGGTCGGACGGCCTTACTTCCTGCCTGCCGTCCGGGTCGGACGGACTCACTTCTTTGTGGCCGTCCTAGTCGGACGGCCCTGACTGATGAAAGCGTAATGCGCATTGGCGACGCCGCCAACCATCAGGGCCTCGACCACGGGCTCGGCGATCTCGCCTGTCGCGGCCCAGTCGACGAGGAAATTGGCCCCGGTCCCGCCGCGCACGTCGTCGGTCGGAATGAAGATCGAGACGGTGGCCAGCGGCCTCACGGCCACCGGCGCCTTCAGATAACTCTCGACCTGCTTGCCTGCGGTGTCGAAATAGGCGATGCGTTTGATCACCAGTGCTTGCGTCTCGGAGGCGTTGTGAACACTCAAGGTCACCGAGAAGTCGACGCGCAGCTTGCCCTGGCTCATTGCGACGCTGGAATAGGCAGGCACGTAGAATCCACCGGAGATTGCGAGTTCCTCCTTCGGCAGCGCGGTGAGGGAATCGGCAAAGTTCTGTTCAATATTGACCTTGGATTGTGCGACGGCGGGCACGGCAAAGGCGAGGGGACATAGCAGCATTGCTGCGAACAGCCCTTTTCGCATGTGACGAATTGCTCGCTTGCCGCGCCGCAACCCGCCTCTAGGGTGCGGCAAAACGGACCAATTTGGCATGCATGAGCTCATTCGCGACATCACTCTCTGTATTCTGTTTGCCTGGATGCTGGGCCTGCTCGCCCATTTCTCCCGGCAGCCGCTCATTCTGGCCTATCTTATCGCCGGCTTTTGCATAGGTCCATTCGGCGCGGGCTGGGTCCATTCGCAGGAATCGATCGGCGTCATCTCCGAGCTCGGCCTGATCTTCATGCTGTTCATGATCGGCCTGGAGATCGATCTGAAGAAGATCGTGCGGGCGGGAAAGGTGATCCTGTTCGCGGCGGGCGGCCAGCTCCTCGGCGGCTGCCTGCTCGGGGTCCTGTTCTTCGTCGGCATCGGCCTGTCACTCGGGGGCGGGCACTTCGATGCGGTCTATCTCTGCGTTGCCTGCGCGCTGTCGAGCACCGTCATCATCGTCAAGGTGCTCTACGAGAAACGCGAGCTCGACACGCTGCCAGGACGCATCACGCTCGGCGTGCTGGTGCTCCAGGACATCTTCGCCATCCTGTTTCTGGCGGTGCAGCCGAGCCTTGCCAATCTGCAGGCCAGCGTCATCCTGCTCTCGATCGGCCGTGTCGCGGTGCTGGTCGCCGCAGCTCTGCTGGTCAGCCGCTACGTGCTGCCGCGGCTGTTCCACCAGATCGCCCGGCGGCCCGAGCTGATCCTGCTCGGCGCGCTGGCCTGGTGCTTTCTCGTCGCCGAGACCGCCGAGCGGCTGTCGCTGTCGCGCGAGATGGGCGCCCTGATCGCCGGCGTCTCGCTCTCGACCTTTCCCTACGCGCTCGACGTCACCGCCAAGGTCACCACGCTGCGCGACTTCTTCATCACCCTGTTCTTCGTCGCACTCGGCATGACCATTCCCGTCCCCGGCCTCTCCGTGATCGGGCTGGCGCTGATGATCGCGGCTTTCACGGTGGTGAGCCGCCTCGTCACCACCTTCACGCCGCTCTATCTGATGAAGCAGGGCTTGCGCGCCAGCCTGTTGCCGGCGCTGAACCTCGCGCAGATCTCCGAGTTCTCGCTGGTGGTGATCCAGACCGGCGTCGCCGATCACCATATCGCAGCGCAGACGGCGAATGCCGCCTCCTTCGCCTTCGTGGTGCTCGCGGTGCTCTCGACCTTTGCGATGAGCCGCAGCGACGAGATCACCCGCTGGGCGATCGGCCCCCTGAAGCGGATCGGCCTGCGCGACCTCGATCACGGCAACGGCCATGCCGAGGAGGGGCACGAGGGCGGCCATGGCGAGGCCCGCCGTATCGTCATCCTCGGTTTTTTCCGTGCGGCGAGCGCGTTGCTGGCCGAGATCGAACGGCAGACGCCGGTGCTGCTCGAGCAGATCACCGTGGTCGATTTCAACCCCAATGTGTACCAGACGTTGCTGTCGCGCGGCCTGCACGTGATCTATGGCGACATCAGCAGCGCGGATACGCTGCTCCATGCCGGCGTCGGCAAGTCCGAGATGATCATCCTCAGCGTGCCGGATTCGCTGCTGAAGGGCGCCAGCAACGAGAAGCTGGTCCGCCACGTCCGCGCGCTCAATCCGACCGCCCTGATCGTGGCCACGGCCGATCTCCTGTCGGACGTGGACGAGCTCTATGCGGCCGGCGCAAGCTACGTCACCGTGACCCGGCTCAGCGACGCTCATGAGCTGTTCACGGTCATTGAGGCCGCGCAGGCCGGCCTTCTGGCCGACAAGCGCGCCGAGCTCGACCAGCGGCTCGGCGAACGCCGCGAAGTGCTGCCCTGACGGCGCTCGGCCACCTTCCGCTCCGGCCGTCTGCGCCTATATCCCTGGTATCTTCGGTGCAAGGCTGGGGTGCAAGGCTGGCCTCCGATGGCCCGCTGCCCGGAATATGCGGTTGCGTCCAGGACACTAGCGCCCCGGCTCAAGTCCGGCTAAGCCTCCCGGCATAACCGATAGAGATTGGGACATGCCCGATAGCGTTCAGGAAGTCTTGCAGGCCTTTGCCCGGGGTGAGCTCGTGGTCGTCACCGACGACGAGGACCGTGAGGGTGAGGGCGATCTGATCGTCGCCGCCTCGCTCTGCACCGCCGAGAAGATGGCGTTCATCATCCGCCATACGTCAGGCATCGTCTGCGCGCCGGTGACGACCGAGGACGCGCGCCGCCTGCGGCTCGATCCGATGGTGGCCCACAACGATTCCGCGCACACCACCGCCTTCACGGTGTCGATCGACTACAAGCCTGATGGCGGCACCGGCATCTCCGCCGAGGAGCGCGCCTCCTGCTGCCGCGCGCTGTCCAATCCCAATGTCGGCGCCAACGATTTCGCCCGGCCCGGCCACATCTTCCCGCTGATCGCCAAGGATGGCGGCGTGCTGCTGCGCTCGGGTCATACCGAGGCCGCCGTCGATCTCTGCAAGCTCTCCGGCCTGCCGCCGGTCGGCGTCATCAGCGAATTGATGAACGACGACGGCAGCGTGATGAAGGGCGAGCAGGTCGCGCAGTTCGCGGCCAAGCACAAGCTGAAGCACGTCACCATCGCGGACATGATCGCCTACCGTCAGGCGCGCGAGAAGCTGATCGAGCGGGTCTCGACCTTCGTCACCGAAAGCCCGATCGGACCCTTGCAAGGCTATGCCTACCGTTCGCCGTTCGATTCCATCGCCCACGTCGCTTTCGTCTATAACGGCGTCGGTGACGGCAAGAACGTGCTGACGCGCTTTCACAAGCCGAACATCGTCAAGGACACTTTCACGGGCCACAAGCGCATGGCGACGGTGCTCGAGCACTTCAAGAAATCCGGCCGTGGCGTTCTGGTTTATCTGCGCGACGGCGCTGCCGGTGTCCCCGTCGCCCCGCTGCCCGACGAGAGCGCGACGGAGGCAGACCGCAACCGCCAGTGGCGCGAGGTCGGCGTCGGCGCGCAGATCTTGCGCGACCTCGGCGTCACCTCGATCCGGCATCTCACCTCCTCGGTGCACGACTACAAGGGCCTGTCGGGCTTCGGCATCGAGATCGTCGCCAACGAACAGCTCGAGAGCTGACGACGCCGTTGCTGGGTTCGCGCCGTTGCGCGACCCGGAATGACCGAACCAGGATGCAATTGCACTTGTTGCCGCGGCGCTTTAGTTTGTCGGGCAATTTCTGACGGAACCAGACGAAAGGACGTTTCATGAGCGTGCGCCCTCAGGCCAAGGACAAGCCGGCTGCGGCTTCTTTCCAATGGGACGATCCGTTCCTGCTCGACGAGCAACTCACCGAAGACGAGCGCATGGTGCGAGACACTGCCCGCGCCTATGCCCAGGACAAGCTGCTGCCGCGCGTCTCCAAGGCCTATCTCGAAGAGACGACCGATCGCGAGATCTTCAACGAAATGGGCGAGCTCGGCCTGATCGGCATTACGCTGCCGGAGGAATATGGCTGCGCCAATGCGAGCTACGTCGCCTATGGCCTCGTCGCGCGCGAGATCGAGCGGGTCGATTCCGGCTATCGTTCGATGAACTCGGTGCAGTCATCGCTGGTGATGTATCCGATCTACGCCTATGGCGACGAGAACCAGCGCAAGAAGTATCTGCCGAAGCTCGCCAGCGGCGAGTGGGTCGGCTGCTTCGGCCTGACCGAGCCTGATGCCGGCTCCGATCCGGCCGGCATGAAGACGCGCGCCGAGAAGGTCGCGGACGGCTACCGCCTCACGGGCAGCAAGATGTGGATCTCCAACGCGCCGATCGCTGACGTGTTCGTGGTGTGGGCCAAATCGGCCGCGCACGACAACCAGATCCGCGGCTTCGTGCTGGAGAAGGGCATGAAGGGCCTCTCCGCGCCGAAGATCGGCGGCAAGCTCTCGCTTCGCGCCTCCATCACCGGCGAGGTCGTGATGGACGGCGTCGTGGTTCCCGAAGACGCGCTGCTGCCCAACGTCTCCGGCCTCAAGGGGCCGTTCGGCTGCCTCAACCGCGCCCGCTACGGCATCTCCTGGGGCGCGCTCGGCGCGGCCGAGGACTGCATGCATCGCGCGCGCCAGTACACGCTCGACCGCAAGCAGTTCGGCAAGCCGCTCGCCGCGACCCAGCTCGTGCAGAAGAAGCTCGCCGACATGGAGACCGAGATCGCGCTCGGCCTGCAGGGCTCGCTTCGCGTCGGCCGCCTGATGGACGAGGGCAAGTTCGCGCCCGAGATGATCTCGATCATGAAGCGCAACAATTGCGGCAAGGCCCTCGACATCGCCCGTGTCGCGCGCGACATGCACGGCGGCAACGGCATCTCGATCGAGTACCATGTGATGCGCCACGTCCATAACCTCGAGACGGTCAACACCTACGAGGGCACCCACGACGTCCACGCCCTGATCCTCGGCCGCGCCATCACGGGCATTCAGGCGTTCTTCTGAGCTCGTAAGGTTAAGCGGCAGGAAACTCTTCGACGTCATGGCCGGGCAAAAGCGCGAAGCGCGTCTTCGCGCGAGACGACCCGGCCATCGACGTCTTAGGCCGCGCGAAGAACGTGGATGCCCGGCACAAGGCCGGGCATGACGAAGTCAGCAAGGTATGAGCAAGCCATGTCCGACAATGACGACGTCCCGTTCAACCGCAACTTTCCGCTCAAAGCCGGCATCGTCGAGGAAGTCCGACCCGGCGTGCGCCGCGTGCTCTGCAACAATCCGAGCCCGTTCACCTTCACCGGCACGGTCAGCTACATCGTCGGCAAGGGCAATGTCGCGATCATCGATCCCGGTCCGGACGATGCGGCCCATGCGGCTGCGCTGCTCGATGCCGTGCGCGGCGAGACGGTGAGCCATATCTTCGTCACCCACACCCATCGCGACCATTCACCGAACACCGCGCGGATCAAGCAGGCGACCGGCGCGCCGGTTTATGCCGAGGGCCCGCACCGGGCCTCGCGCCCGCGTTTCGAGAGCGAGAAGCACAATCCGGAATCCGGCGCCGACCGCGATTTTGCACCGGACGTCAAGGTCGCCCATGGCGATGTCGTCGAAGGCGACGGCTGGCGGCTCGAGGCCGTGGCGACGCCGGGGCACACCGCCAATCATCTGGCATTCGCCTGGCCGGAGCGAAAGTTCAACTTCGTCGGCGATCACGTGATGGGCTGGTCGACTTCGATCGTGGCGCCGCCCGACGGCTCGATGATCGACTACATGGACTCGCTCGACCGGCTCGCCGCACGCGAGGAGGATCTCTACTTCTCCGGCCATGGCCCCGAGATCCCCGACGGCCAGCGCTTCGTGCGCTTCCTGATCCGTCATCGCAAGGCGCGCGAGGCCTCGATCCTGCACCGCCTCGCCAAGGGCGAGACCGACATCCCGACCATGGTCCGCGCGATCTATATCGGCATCGATCCGAGGCTGACGACGGCCGCCGGCTATTCCGTGCTGGCGCACCTGGAAGATCTGGTCGCCCGCGGCGTGGTCGCGACCGAGGGCGATCCCGTGATTGGCGGGACGTATCGGATGGCTGGCGCGTAGCCTTCGCCGTCATTCCGGGGCTCGCGAAGCGAGAGCCCGGAATCCATTCATCGACAAACTCCGCCGCCCGATGGATTCCGGGTTCGTGCTTCGCACGCCCCGGATGACAGCCAGCTATTTCTTCACCGTCTTTGCCGGCGCCTTCGGCGGCGCCACCGGCGTCTTCTTCACCGGCTTGAGCGCGTCGGCATCGGCGGCGGTGTTGAGGTCGTCGATGAATTTCTTGACGCGCGCGGCGTTGCTGCCGAGATCGCTGTCGAAATTGCGCGAGGCCGAGCGGATGTCGACGCGGGAATCATCGCCGTCCGGCACGAACCTTATCGAAATGTCCTCGCGAAAACCCATGATCGGCGTGCGCGCCACCGCCTCGATACGGCCGATGCGGCGCGGCGGCTGCGGTGCACGCTCGTCGATGACGATCCATTTGCGCTTGTTGACGAGTTGCAGCGCGATCGCATAGGCGCGGTCGACGGAAATCTCGAGCTCGACGGGCTCGATATCAGGGTAGAAATGGCGCTGCTGCTCCGCCGAATAGAGCCCGGCATAGACCGCGGTGTTGGTGCCCTCGCCGGTGCGCAGGCGCGCCAGCGCGTCGAAACGCGGTGGATCGATCGGGTCGGTGGTGATGTCGTAGATCGCCGGCAGCTTGCGATATTGCAAGGCCAGATAGGCGGGATAGGCGAGGATCGCCCCGTCGATGAGCAAAGCGAGCAGGATGCGCGCCATGCCGCGCGAGCCGTTCTGCCAGATCGCGGCAAAGCCGGCGAGCCCGAACAGGATAGACAGGCCTGATATCGCGAGCCCGCCGAAGAAGGTCGCAAGCGCCGGCTTCGGCTCCAGGAAATCGAAGCGGACGATGATGATCGAGACCACCACCGCCACCACCGCGAACACGGCCAGATTGCGCGCCCAGCTCGCGAGGCTGGACACGGGCTCCGACTGATAGGGAGCGGAAAACCTGCGGGCCATCGAGTGAGCTCTGCCGGGGTTGGCGATGCCGGCCGATCTGGCGCGACGATGGGCCGTTGAGACCACGGCGCGGGGGCAAATTCAAGGGACTTACCCTCCCCTGGAGGGGGAGGGTCGATCGCGCGGAGCGCGAGCGGGGTGGGGTGACAGTGTCTCCATTTGAGGCGGTGACCGTGTGGAGAGATCACCCCACCCCGTCTCACATTGCGCTTCGCTTCATGTGAGCCGACCCACGGGCGAGCTCCGCTCGTCCCGGACCCTCCGGGGGAGGGGGGCCCCGAGCGAGCTCACGCCGCCGCGTTCGGGAAGCGATAATCCTTGAACTGGTCGCGCAGCGCCGTCTTCAGGATCTTGCCGGTGGCGGTGTGCGGAATACCTTCGACGAAGGCCACGTCGTCGGGCATCCACCATTTGGCGATCTTGCCGTCCATGTATTTGAGGATCTCCTCGCGGGTGGCCTGCTGACCCTGCTTGAGCTGCACGATCAGGAGCGGCCGCTCGTCCCATTTGGGGTGGAACACGCCGATCACGGCAGCTTCCGCCACGGCCGGATGACCGACCGCGAGGTTTTCGAGGTCGATCGAGGAGATCCACTCGCCGCCGGACTTGATCACGTCCTTGGAGCGGTCGGTGATCCGCATGTAGCCGTCCTCGTCGATGGTCGAGACGTCGCCGGTATCAAAGAAGCCGTCCTCGTCGAGGATGCTGCTCTCGACACGGTAATAGGCCTTGGCGACGGCAGGGCCGGAGACCTTGAGGCGGCCGAAGGTCTTGCCGTCCCAGGGCAGCTCCTTGCCGGCATCGTCGGTGATCTTCATCTCGACCGCGAAGGGCGCATAGCCCTGCATCTGCAGCACGTCGAGCCGCGCATCCCCCGTGGCGTTCTGGAACGGTGGCTTCAGCGCCGCGACGCTGCCGATCGGGCTCATCTCGGTCATGCCCCAGGCGTGACGCACGTTCGAGCCCATGTCGAGGAAGGCCTTGATCATCGAGCGC
The DNA here is from genome assembly GCF_028128855.1 of Bradyrhizobium sp. CCBAU 11430. Lineage (NCBI taxonomy): Bacteria > Pseudomonadati > Pseudomonadota > Alphaproteobacteria > Hyphomicrobiales > Nitrobacteraceae > Bradyrhizobium > Bradyrhizobium sp. CCBAU 11430. The sequence goes on along the minus strand of NZ_LBJV01000070.1, from coordinate 5,571 downwards.
GGCATCGCCGAGCCGCCGCAGATCACCATCTTCAGGTCCGGCAGCTTGAGATTATTGGCGGTCATGTGCTGGAGCAGCATCAGCCACACGGTGGGCACGCCGGCGGTGTGCGTCACCTTCTCGGTCGAGAGCAGCTCGTAGACCGAGGCGCCGTCGAGCTTGGCGCCGGGCATGACCAGCTTGGTGCCCTGCGAGGGCGCGGAGAAGGCGATGCCCCAGCTATTGGCATGGAACAGCGGAACCACCGGCAGCATCGTCTCGGACGCACTGGTGCCGAGCGCGTCGACATTGTTGGCCATCAGCGCATGCAGCACGTTGGAGCGATGCGAATACAGCACACCCTTCGGGTCACCGGTCGTGCCCGACGTGTAACACATCGCCGCTGCCGTGTTCTCGTCAAAGTCCTTCCATTTGAATTTGCCGTCGGCCTCCGCAATCCAGTCCTCGTAGGCGACCACATTCTTCAGCGTCGTCTGCGGCATGTGCGCCTTGTCGGTGAGCACGACGTAGCGTTCCACGCTCGTCAGCTTGTCGGCGATCTTCTCCAGGACCGGAACGAAGGTGATGTCGGTCATCACGATGCGGTCCTGCGCATGGTTGATGATCCAGGCGATCTGCTCGGGGAAAAGGCGGGGATTGACGGTATGGCAGATGGCGCCGATCCCCATGATGCCGTACCACACCTCGAGATGGCGCCAGGTGTTCCAGGCGATCGTTGCGACACGGTCGCCGAGCTTGATGCCGTCGCGCTCCAGCATCTGCGAGACCTTGAGCGCGCGCTTGTGGATCTCGGCGTAATTGGTGCGATGGATCGGTCCCTCGACCGAGCGAGTAACCACCTCCTGCTTGCCATGAATTTTGGCGGCGTGTTCGATGATCCGGTGGCAGAGCAGGGGCCAATCTTGCATCAAACCAAGCATTCCGACGTTCCTCCGAGAAGTCGCTGGGCGCGTTGTCGCTCTCAGCGTTGGGCCAAAGAATTGTCATGAGTTTTAGCCTGCCGGACTTTCGCCGCAAATGGTCTTGTCGCGGCTATATGTCCGCTGGCGCGGCAATGGTTACCGCTGTGCTCGGGCTGTCGCTCGTGCTCGCCGAGAGGGCAGAGGCGCGAAAATATACGTCCCCGCTGGATATCTTCGGTATCGCCGCACCACGGCCGCGCCCCGCGGTTCATTCCGCCAGGATCCCGCTGCCGCGACCCCGCCCCGAGGAGGCGCCCAAGGCATCGGACGAGGCCCCGCCGGAGGCGGACGGCAAGCCTTCGGCGGACAAGCCCGGCGCCGACAAGCCCGCCGAGGCTGCGGCACCGGCCCAGAAGCCGGTCTCGGCCTGCCGTCTCGCGCTGACCGAGGAGATCGCGATCGCACCCTCGATTCCGGATATCCGCGGCCCCGGCGCCTGTGGCGGCGAGGATCTGGTGCGGCTGGAAGCCGTCGTCCTGCCGGACAAGCGCAAGGTGACGGTCAAGCCGGCGGCGATCCTTCGCTGCACCATGGCGTCGGCGATCGCCGATTGGCTGCGCAAGGACATGGCGCCGCTGGCCACCAGCCTCGGCTCGACCATTGGCGAACTCGACAATTTCGATTCGTTCGAGTGCCGCGGACGCAACCGCGTCGTCGGCGCGCTGCTGTCTGAGCACGGCAAGGCCAACGCCCTCGACGTCCGCGGCATCAAGCTGGCCAATGGGCAGTCAATCGGCCTCACCGACCGCACCATGTCGCGCGAGGTGCGCGAGCGCGTGCTGCACTCGGTCTGCGCGCGGTTTTCCACCGTGCTCGGCCCGGGCTCGGACTGGTACCATGAGGACCATATCCATCTGGATTTGGCGCAGCGGCGCAACGACTACCGGATCTGCCAGTGGAACGTCTGGGATCCCCTGCCGCAGGTCGCCCCGCTGCTGCCGGCGGAACGCCCCGAGGAGGCGCCACCGCGCGAGGTCGCGGCCAAGCCCGAGGTCAAGCCCGAGGCCAAGCCTGAAGAAAAGGAAGGAGCTGACGACGAGGCGGTCCAGAAGTCCGCGGCGCCTGCGAAAAAGCCGGCGGCCGAAGGCAGCAAGTCCCAGCCGCGCAAGCCGGCAACAAAAAAGCGCCGGTGAAACCGGCGCTTTTGGATCTCAGAGATCAGCAGGCGATCAGTAGCTGCCCGCCTGGCCGGTCTGGCTGCCGCCGAGCGCCAGCCGCGAATTGTAGGGCGAATCGCCGTGCTTCGGCTCGAGCACCACGACGAGGGTGCCGAGCTTGACGCGGTCATAGAGATCGATCGCGTCCTCGTTGGTCAGGCGGATGCAGCCCGACGAGATCGAGGCGCCGATATATTCCGGCTGGTTGGTGCCGTGGATGCGGAACAACGTGTCTTTCCCGCCGGAATAGAGGTAAATCGCGCGAGAGCCCATCGGATTGTCCGGGCCGGGTGCGACATAGGTCGGCACGCCCAGGCGCGAAATTTCGCCGGGGGTGGGGTGCCAGGCCGGCCACTCGGTCTTGCTGCCCACCTTGGCGATGCCCGACCAGGCCATGGCCTCTTCGCCAACGGTGATGCCGTAACGGATCGCCTTGCCGCCATCCAGCACGTAATAGAGGTAGTGATTGTCGGAATCGACCACGATCGAGCCGGGCGATTCCTTGCGGTGGTATTGGACGATGGCGCGACGGAACGGCTCCGCAACCGGGGTGTTCTCGTACCGAACCTTGGCGAGCAGTTCCTTGTCCTTCGGCTTGAAGGCTTTGGTGTCGGTCGCCTCGAAATGCGTGGCCTGCATGCAGCCCGACAGCATCAGGCCGGCGGCCAGAATTCCCAACTTAACTTTCAGCGACGACATGATTTGGTTCCAATCAAAACAATACCGTGCGGAAGGCCTGAGCTTACCGCCCAAGTTCCTCGACTCCGTTAATCCCATTATCGTTGAAATCTGCCACAATTCCAGCACTGAAGGCCTTATCCCGCGCTGCGAGACCCAAGCTGTGGCTTTTCTGCCGCAAGTTTTGCGGTCCCGTGAAGATTTTTGGGCCAAAGGGGGCCGGACTGTCGATTCCGTGCCACAGTTGAGCCATGGCACCGCCACAAATGCCAACGCTCCGTTAATGTGGTTGTCATCGTGAACTTGTCAGAATCGCGCTAAGGGCTGTCATTCTGTCGCAGGTTCTCTGGAGTCGTGCATGTTTTCGGTGTTTGTTCCCTCAGAGTCCGTTCTGAAGAAGGTTGTCATCGAAGATCTTACCGCGTTGCCGGAAAGCGCGGTCTGGATCGATCTCGTCAACCCGAGCGCGGCCGAGGACAAGGCGGTGGAGCGGCTCGCCGGCATCGCCATCCCGACCCGGGAAGACATGCAGGAGATCGAGATCTCCAGCCGTCTCTATATCGAGAACGGCGCCCGCTACATGACCGCGACGCTGATGTGCCACTCCGATACCGACATGCCCCGGACCACGGCGGTGACCTTCATCCTCGGCGACCACCGCCTGGTGACGGTGCGCTACGACCTGCCGAAGCCGTTCGCCCTGGTCGAGGCCAAGCTCGCCCGCTCCTGCACGCCCTCCATTACCGGCGAGATGGTGCTGATGGAACTGCTGGACGCCGTGATCGACCGCTGCGCCGACATCCTGGAGCGCTGCGGCGCCGAGATCGACCAGGTCAGCCACGACATCTTCGAGCCCGAGAGCGAGCGCCACGGTCACGCCAAGCAGTATTCCCAGATCCTGATCTCGATCGGCCGCAAAGGCGATCTGACCTCGAAGGTTCGCGAGAGCCTGGTGTCGATCGGCCGCGTCGTCACCTTCCTTTCGGCGGTGGTGGAGGGCGTGAAATGGTCGAAGGACATGCGCGAGCAGCTCAAGACCATGCAGCGTGACGTTTCCTCGCTGACCGACCACGCCTCCTATCTCTCCAGCAAGATCACCTTCGTGCTCGATGCCATGCTCGGCGTCGTCAATCTCGAGCAGAACAACATCATCAAGCTGTTCTCGGTCATGGCCGTCGTGCTGATGCCGCCGACGCTGATCGCCTCGATCTACGGCATGAACTTCAAGATGATGCCGGAACTCGAATGGGCGCACGGCTATCCGATGGCGCTGGTGATGATGCTTGTCGCCGCGATTCTTCCGTACTGGCTCTTCAAGTGGAAGAAGTGGCTCTGATCTCGTCGCGCTCGGAAAATAGCTACCGAGACCTTACGCCGGTCGTACAGACACGGTGAATCGTGTCGCAGAATAGATCGGGATTGAGGCCGCGCCGTGATGTGTTCGCCGTGCCGCAATTCCTCCGGTAAAATTTGAGCGGTGGGCTGAACGTTTGCGCGAAACTTGTCTGCGATAAGCAGTGCGTAGCCGCGAGGAACAACCATGGTTGAAAAACACATAACGTCGCCCCGCAACGTCATCGACCTGGCGAACTATCGTCAGGTCCTGGCGAGCGGCAAGGCGTCGTCGATGTCGGCACGCATGTGCCGGCACTGTGGTGCTCCGCTGCTCGACGGTGAGAACGACGACGACTGCTCGACCGCATTCAGCACGGCCGCTCCGCGGCCGCGCGACAGGTCACGTCGGATTCGAATCGATTGAGGAACGGAAGGCGAGGGCGATCCAGGTCTTGCGGCGGCGTTGTCTGGATCGCCTTGCTTCCCTTTCTCTTCAGGACAATCGGCTGTGACGTCCGATTGGCGGGTGCGCTGGAGAGCGACTGAACCGCCCATCCAGCCGAAAACGGGGCCTGTGTCGCGCTCTGTCAATCCTCGTCGCCGAAAATATTCCACTTTACCGAAATTCGGTTTCGGCGTATGTGTCGTCCATCCCGGCTCACCAAGAGGGGCGATCATGTGTCGTCACGCATCGCGAGCCGGGCTTGCGGTGGACGCGGCAGCGTCGGCACGAGAGGCGCGGGCAGGGCGGGGTGTCCCTGTGAGCCCGAGGCTTCGTGCGGACGAGCGGCGCTGCTAGGCTTCGTCTCGTCTGTAAGTTTCCGGCTCCGTCGACGGGGCCAGGAAAAACTGCGGCGAAATGGCGAGCCGTGCGTACGGCAAAACCGTGTGGTCCTGGCCGTCGTTGCTACGGTCAAGTCCTGCGAAGGTGCGAGCGAGCCCAACCGGGCAGACTGCATCATCCATTCGCGGGTCGAGGGAGGCCAGAAGGAATGGTCGGCTCCCGGGAGATCACGGCATAAGCCGTCCAGCCACTGCGCAGGGAAGGCCGAGTGATCGGCACCACCTGTATGCTGCTGTGCGGTTCTTCTGCGTGTGCCTATTGCGCAGCAGACCGCGGGTGCGAGCTAGCACCCGGCCTTCCCTGCGCCCTCTTGGATTTAGAGGGTAGCGAGACCAGGCAAAGCTCGGGCGAATTGCGCCGCGAGGCCGCGATGCCGTGTCTGCTACTTGAGCTGCGTGCCACAAACTCGATATCGTAGGGTGGGCAAAGCGCAGCGTGCCCACGTCTTCTATCGTGATGTTGGAGAAATTGGTGGGCACGGCGCCATGCGCCTTTGCCCACCCTTGTATTAGCGCGCCGGATTAGAATGGCCTCGTTCCGTGAGGAATGGCCCAGCCCGGGTGGCCGCCCGGGCTGGGCCGCCGATCGATCGGAT